>JAYVSR010000268.1:0-17774 GCA_043775155.1 Burkholderiales bacterium
CTTTCCGACCCCCGTAGGAGACGCCCTTGTTACTGCCCCGCCCCACCGATCCACGCGTACCGCCGCTACCGCCGCCCGCGCCGATGCCTAAATATCTGGCACGCCTGGGCGCGGGCGAAGGCCGCAGCTTAAAGCTCAAGTCCCTCTTGCTGCGCCACAACTTAGCCATTGCGCACCTTGCCCGCGAAGTCTTGCAGCCCAACGGCAACCGGCTAAGCCGTCCGGCCATGCAAGCGCTCATCACGTACGGCGTCGCACCCGCCAAGACCCCGTTCGATGACATCAGAGCGCAGACCGCCACATGGCTCACCGCCAAGGGCGTGCCAACGGACGAGATCGACACCGCCTTCGAGCTCGAAGGCGGTGTCGTCGCCCTGCGCGCGCACGCCTGTCGCAGCTCGGACTCCCCCCGTTACGCATTCAACACCGCCCCCCGCAACTCCCCTTCTGAAATCGACCCACTGGAGACCGTCATGCTTACCCCGGAAGCAAAAAAACACTTCGGCCTGTTTAAAGACCCGTTCAAAGACGACGTGCAATCCGTCGAGGACGTATTCCTCGGCACCGACCAGCGCCACTGCCGCGAGGCCATGTGGCAATGCACCCGCAGCAACGGGTTTGTGGCCATCATCGGCGAATCCGGCAGCGGCAAAACCGTGCTGCGTCTTGACCTGATCGAGCGCCTCGCCAAGGCGCAAGACCCGGTCATCGTCATCCAGCCGCGCTGCATCGACAAAACGCGGCTGACCGCGGGCCTCATCTGCCAGTCGATCATCCGCGATATCGATGAGCACGCCACGATCCCGCAGAGCATCGAGAAGCAGGCGCGCCTGGTCGAGAACATGCTCAAGGCCAGCTCTCGCGGCGGCAACCGTCATGTGCTCATCATCGAAGAGAGCCAAGACCTAACGAAGCAAACGCTGAAATATCTCAAGCGCTTTCACGAACTGCGCGACGGCTTTCGCGGCCTGCTCGCCATCCTGCTGATTGGTCAGCCAGAGCTTAAAAACCTCCTCGACGAGCGCTACAACTGGGACGCCCGCGAGGTCATCCGCCGCTGCGAAATCGCCGAGCTGCAACCGCTGCACGGCACCGCAGTGCAGGCCTACATCGAGCACAAGTTAAAGCGCGCCGAAAGCGAGTTCAAACGCGTGTGCGACCTCGACGCGATTGATGCCATCAAAGCCCGCCTCACCCGCGTCACGCAGGGCAAGCAGCTCGACAGCCAGCTTTATCCGCTGGTCGTCAACAACCTGCTCACCCGCGCCGCCAACGAAGCCGCCACCCTAGGCGTGCCGCGCATCAACGCCGACGTGATCAAGTCGCTGGGGGTGCGGTAATGAGCACCGCCCTCACCACCATCTACGACGTTGACTTCCACGGCTGCGAGCTGGTGCGTGCGCCGTTTCGCGTGCGTAGCGAGCTGCGCCACGCGCCGCCGCCGCATCAGTGTGGCTGGCGCGAGCCGCTCGCCTGCACCAGTGATTCGGTGCAGTTAGACGACTTTCGCATCACCACAACGGTCGCGCGACACGCAGGCACCTATTCGCTTCGCGTCCACCGTCAAATCACCGGAGCCCAACCATGATCCGCAGCACCCGTTACCGCAGTGGCCTGTCGTCCCCGCTAGCCACGCTCAACGCGCGCCGTCGCGCGGGCATTGCAGCGCGCTGGATCGTGGCGTTGTTGTTGATCCTGATGGTCGGTCGCATGTCGATGGATGACGAGATCGTGGCGGCACAAATGGCCGACGAGCTGGCCGCTGCGGTGGCCACCGTCAATGCCCGCGCGCCACGCCCCAGCTGCGAGCCGCTCGACCGGCGCAAGGCACACCCCGCCGCCCGCGTCGCCAACCAGTGTCGTGATGGAGGTGACCAATGAACGATTACATCTTCTCCGACGCCGGCCAGCCGGTGCCGACACTGGAAGAAATGCAGCGAAAGCTCGGCCCGCACTTGTGCGCGCTGATGGAGCAGCGTCTGACGCAGCTGCGCGACGCGACCGGCGCGCTGCAAATCAATACGCTCAGTGGCTACCTGCAGGGCATGTACAACGCGGCTGCGATTTTGGGCCGCATGGACAAGCGTCTGGCGCAGGCACACTGCAAAGCGGTGATCGCTATCGCCGAAGCGCGCATGCGCCTAATCCGAGCAGATCAATCGGCATTGAGGGCGGAGCCGGTCGTCGCCGAATGTCAGACGAGCGGGCGGTGGCTATGAACAGCATCACCCGCCTGATGCGCGCCGTTCTAGACGTGCTGGACACGGCGGAGCATGGCGCGAGCCCCCAAGAAATCGACGGCGTAACCTATCGCGGAATCGGTTTTCTCGCCCCGTACGACTACGCCGACTTGCTTCAAGCGCTCATCGACCTGCTCGAGGACGACCTGATCAGTGTCACCGCCGACCCGATCATCTACGAGATCACCAACGCCGGCTGTGACGCGCTGTGGGCGCTGCAGAAAGCGGAGCAGCTGCCCGCGCCGGAGTCTGTCCGTAATGTTGGCGATGAGCGTTGGCGTTACGCCCACCCGGTGTCGTTCAACAGCCGCCAATCGCTCGCCGATTTTTTGCGGAGCTCGCGGCTGTGACGCAATCTCGCAACATCAACCGCAAAGAGCATCAGTGGACGCCGGATGAAATCGCTACCGTGCAGCAGCGCTACGCCGACACGTCGAGCGCCGTTCTCGCAGGCAGCTTAGGCGTGAGCCTTTCGCAGCTCTACAAGAAGGCGGCTGAGCTGGGCATTGCCAAGTCCGCCGCGTTCCTCGCCAGCGATGCGTCGGGACGCATGGGGACCGGTCATCAGCGCGGCGCGGCCACCCGATTCAAACCGGGCAGCGTGTCGCACAACAAGGGCGTGCATGGCGTGTGTGGCCTCCATCCGAACAGCCGAAAAACGCAGTTTCAAAAGGGCCACACGCTCAACGGCGAACTACCGATAGGCACCGTCAAGCAGATGAGCAACGGCTACCTGATGCGGAAGGTTGCGCAAACAGGCTACGTGCCCGATGACTGGAAGATGGAGTCGCGGGTGGTGTGGGCCGCGCACTTCGGGCCGATACCGGACGGCCACGTCGTGCACCTGCGCGACCGCAACCCGATGAACGTATCACCAGAAAACATGGAGCTGCTGAGCCGCGGCGAAATGGTGCGCCGCTTTGGCATCGCGGCGCTGCCGCCTGAAATTCAACAAGTGCTGCGCCTGAAGGGCGCACTTAACCGAAAGATCAATCGTCATGACCAACAAAAATCTAGCTAGCGCGCCAGAGGAAACAGCCGGGGCCCCATCGGGCGCAGCGCGCAATATCGAAACGCTTCGTGACCATCTGTTCGATCAACTGGATCGACTCAAGAAGGACGGCAGCGCAGCGGAGTTCTCCCGCGCGCGAGCCGTGTCTGAGGTGGCCGCACGCATCATCGATAGCGTCAAGGCCGAGACCGAATTCGTGAAAGTGACTGGCGAGCAGGGCACCAACTTTGTTGGGGCCCCAACCGCGAATCCCGCGCTGCCCCCGGGTATGACGCAGGGCACCATTCATCGACTGCGCGGTTGATCATGCTGAACGTGACCAACCTGCCCATTGAGGTAGATGCGCCGCTGACGCTGGAGCAACGTGTCGCGGCGTTAGAAGCGCTAGTCGCCAGATTGTCCCTCGCGGCCCACAACTATCAATGGGTCAAGCACGGATCGCCGAAAAACAAAGCGGGCAAAACGCTCGCCGAGCTGATCGAGCGCGAAAGCAAGCGTGTTGCGGCGGAGGATGATCTGTGAATGCCACGACCACCACCGAAGAACTTGACTTGATAGAGCTGGAGCAGCAACTGGCCTACGAAGCCGCGCGCAGCGATCTTGAGTCCTTAGGCGAGACTGAAAATGTGTCCCGAGGCAAGGCGTGCGGCCAGTGGCACATCAAGGTCCAAGGCCGATACACCATCAGTGGATCCGACTATTTTGGTCGCGCCATGCGCTACCTCGATGCGGTTGGCCTGCTCGAGCATCATCCGACCAATAACGGTTGGGTGCGCGCGAAAGATCGGCTATGAGCCAGCTCGCCCTGCAACTAGACCAGGAACGTTTGACCAACCAGGCGCTGGTGATCGCGGCGCTCGCGACCAGTCGCGGCAAGGCGAACGGCGTCAGCGTGCGTGAGCTGATGGCGCGCACCGGCCTGAAGGATCGCCCGATCCGCGAGGCGGTGAGCGACCTTGACATCGACGGTTTGGCGGTGTGTTCGCACCCGTCCTATGGCTACTTCATCGCGACCTCTCTCGAGGAGCTTGAGCTGTGCGCCGAGTTCCTCGAGAGCCGGGCGAAACACGGCTTGTTGCGTGCCGCCCGTCTTCGCAAATTCGCGCTACCCGACATCGTTGGGCAGCAGCGCTTACCCACTTAAATTTTGAAGGAGAGCCACATGGCTAAAGCAATGACGCTGGAAGACATCCAGCTATTGACCGAGCAATTCGCGGATGCAAGGAACGAGATGATGGCCGCGGGCGACGCCATGAACATGGAGATGGAGGCGGTGAAGCAGGCGTTTGTGCCTGCGCTCAAAACGCATGCGCACGACGCAACCAGAACGATGAAAACGCTGTACGACGCGATCAATGCCAACCAGCATCTGTTCGCCATCAAGGGCCAGAAAACCAAGGTGTTCGCGGGCATCAAGGTGGGCCTTAATTCCGGCAAGGCGAAAGTGGTCAGCGCGCTGAGCGCCAAGGATTTGTACGAGAAGGCCCTCACCGTCGGCACGGTCGATCCGGACACCATCGTCAAGGTGGAATACGAGCTGCGACAGTCCGCGCTGAATGCCCTGTCGGATGAGCTGTTGCCCGCGTTGAAGCTCACCCGCAAGCCAGCCGAAGACTCCCCTATCGTCAAACCCATCGACGAGGCCGCCGCAAAGATCGTGGATGGGCTCATCAAAGAATTTGTGGCGGACGACGAATAGTCGTTGCTGCATGTGTCCCTGTGATTTTTAATTTTTTAAGGAATTTTCCAAATGAGCAAGACCCTGTTAACCGAGAGCCTCTCTGCCAACACAGGCATCAGCAAAGCCGCCGCTGGCAAGGCGGTGGACGCGCTGTTCGGCACTATCAAAAATGGCCTCAAAGCGAGTGGCCGATTCGCGCTGCCGGGCATCGGCGCGCTGGCCGTGAAGCAGGCCTCAGCCCGCGAATCACGCAACCCGCGCACTGGGGCCAAGCTGACCGTGCCCGCGCGGAAGAGGGTGAAATTCACCGAGTCCAGCGAGCTTAAATCGGCGGCGGCAGCGTTCTCTGTTGCCGTATGAAAATCTACATTGCAGGCCCGATGACCGGTCTGCCGGGCTACAACTATGCCGCGTTCAATGAGGCAGAGGTGAAGCTCCGCGACAGCGGGCACGAGGTGGAGAACCCGGCCAGCAACCCTGCCCCCGAGGGCGGCGACTGGCGCGACTACATGCGACAGGCGTTGCGGCAAATGGTGGGCTGCGACGCCGTGGCGCTGTTACCCGACTGGCACACCTCACGTGGCGCGAATATCGAGGTGCGGCTCGCCGTTGACCTCGATCTGCCGGTGGCCAGCGTCGCGGCCTATCAGCGCAAGCCGGCGGCCTGATGGAGCCGCTACTTAAAGCTCGCGCCACAGGCCAAGTACATCGCGGCAATGATCTCGCCGCGATCCACATCGAGGCCACCGCCTGCGGGCTCATCAAGCCCGCGCGCGACGGTTTTCCGAGGGACGATGACGACTATCGCCAGCTCGTACGCACCCTCAGCAACAACCGCACCGACAGCGCGGGCGCGCTCGATCACACCGAGCGCGCCCGCTTGCTAGCGCACCTGCGCACGCTAAAGAAATCCCTCGGCCTACACACCGGCCCGCTGCCGCAATGGGGCAAGCTGCGCGCTCTATGGGGTGAGCTGCACAAACAAAACCTCGTCCGCACCAACACCGAACCCGCCATGAACGCCTGGGCGAAAGCCCAACCCAACGGCGGGCAAAAAGACAGCGCTCGCTGGTGCAATAACGACGAGCTGAGCAAACTGATCGAAGCCGCCAAAGCGTGGCTAAAACGTGGCCCGCGTGCCAACAAATCCCCTCTCCCGCCAACTCAGTCCCCTCTCCCCGGGGGAGAGGGCTAGAGCCTGCCCCGGCGAAGGCCGGGGGTGAGGCTGCCCGCTCCAATCCAAATCCATGAACTTCCCAGCCAACTACCCCGAATCCCTGCAAGCCATCGCGCTCGCCTGCTGCGACTCGTTGCTCAAGCGCGGCTTCGACGAGACCGAGGCGCAAGCCATCAGCCTCGAGGTCGCGCACGGCACCAGCGAATACCTGGGCGGGCGAGATTTCTACGTCGCACGCGGCACGTACCTGCACGCGCGCCAGCGTGACGAAAACATCATGCGCGCCTACACCACCGGCGCAATTAAAAACAACATCACTGGCGTCGCCGAAATGTTCGACATCTCGGAGCGCGCCGCCTACAAAGCCATTCGGCGTGCCCACGCCTGGAGCCGCAAAGATCGACAGGGCGAGATGGCGGTGTAGTCCGGCCATGCTTGATCTGCGTTTATGATTCCGTCACCTCCTCAACTCTCCCCCGAAAGGTTGACCATGCAAACACAAGTATTAAAAGACGCTTGCGAAATTCTGCGCATCGCCGCGCGTGCATTAGAGCGACAGGTGCCGCTCGGGTATCAGACAAATCGGGCGCGCAGAGCGGGTGAACCGATGCCTTTTTCAGAAGATCAGCTCCATGACGCAATAAATTTCGCGTCATACAGTTTGTTGCCGCAGCCAGCGCGAATTTGCGCAATTAGTTTGACTATGCGCCCAGGCGGAATAGGTGCCCAGAGTCGCTATAGCACGCCCGCCGAGTTGCGCGAGGTTGCTGCCCGTGCGATTGCCGAAAATTTCGCAACTCCCATTTCCTTCGAAAATACCAACCCCCACCCGAAAGGTTGATCATGAAAATACTTGTTGCTCTTGTCGTGCTGATCGTCGCGCCGGTGTTTGCGCAAAGCGCCGTTGAATTCAAAGGGCTGCAAGCCGGTGCCAGCGTTGCCATCGTGCAGGCCGCGCATCCGCTTGCCACCTGCGCCCGCAGCGAGCGCGACGGCGGCATGGTGTGCGATGTTGCCGACACGACCTGGGCGACATTGCCGGTGTCCGTGCGCTTCGCCTTCGATGACACAGGCTTAGCCGCAGTGACCGTACAACTCAAGTCCGCCGCCAACTACTCGTCCGCTTGGCTTGCGCTGCGTGAGAAGTACGGCCACCCGCCCGATAACACCGCTCCGGTCGGCGATAGCAGATCGACTTGGAAAATCGGCGACGGCGTCATCATCGCCAGCCAAACCGCAGGCGTCAACGGACCCACCGTTCGCTTTGCAACCAACGCTTGGCAAGCGGCGAACCTAGACCGCATCCGCGCTCGCAACGCTGCGATGCTCAAGGCTAAAGCGGGGGATATGTGATGATTGTTGACTCCGCCTCGTACCTTCTGAATCAGTACGCGTCCAGTGTTGCCGCATTAAAGCCTGGCCAGGCTATCCGATTTGAATTAAACGAATTATGTGATCAGGTTGGCGGGTGGCATTACGGTGGCGTACGCTGGAATCCAGCCGACCAAATTTTGCACATCGTCGTGGGCTCGGCATACGGGTACAGCTATGAAGAGTCCAAAATGGGAGACTTCGTGACATTTTTCCGCTGCATCGACCCTCTTCCTCCAGGCGCAAAAACCCACGTTGATCCTGACCAACGCTTTGCGTTCGAGCGGCGAAGTGACGGATGGTTTTATTCACGCTTCGCGAAACCGTGACATAGTTTCACGCAGCCACTTAAAGCCCTCTTCGGAGGGCTTTTTCATTTCCTGAACCGGTTCAGCGAGACATGGTCGCGCGCGTGCGGAAAACTGCGATGCATGCAGTCCCCAACACGCAACACCGCTTCAATGGCCAACCGGCAACGCTCTGGGGCCTGCACCGCGTTTTGCCCACGCACGCACGGCGATCACATCAATCGCCAGTTCGGTATCTGCGCGCACACCAACGGCCTGGACATGCCCGGCACGGCAAATCGCGACGACATCAATTGCAAGTTTCGCCCCTCTAAATTCAAAAAGAAAGGTCAATCATGAGTGACGCCCCCGTTACGCCCACCCCTAAAGTGAGTCTGATCGTGCAGTGGTTAAGCCCGCTGCGCTCGCTGATCGATCCCAAATTTATCTGGTCGATGCTGATCGCCGCACTCGCGGGCGCGGTGCTCGGTTACGCCATGTTTAAAGACGCGCTGACCGGTGCCGCATTCGTTTTGTCGATCGTCGGCTTGACCTACGTGGCGCGCACGTTCGCGTGGCCGCAAATCAACGTCGGCGAGTTCGCCCGCAAGGCGCTCGAGTCCTCTACCGGCGCGGCCATCGTGCTCGCCGCGCTGATGTTGTGGTGTGCTGTGCTCTCGCTCGCGATGATCAGCCGCGCGCAGGCAGCAGAGATACCTACGAACGCCTACCAACACCTGCCCACGCTGTCGGCGGAGGCCGAACGATATTGGGACGCCCGCGACGGCAGCCGCGCGCCTGTAGCCCTGATTGCGGGCCTTGTGGATCACGAGACGGCCTGCCTGTCCGCGCGCACCTGTTGGCGCACCGATGCCCTATACAAAACCCGGCGCGAAGAAGGCGTCGGCCTCGGCATGTTCACGCGCGCCTTCACGGCAACCGGCACACTGCGTTTCGATGCGCTGAGCGAATTGAAAGCGCTCCACCCCACCGCGCTGCGCGACGTGAACTGGGAGAAGAACAAATTCAACGCGCAGCTGCAAGCCCGCGCGCTGGTGTTGAAAGTCAACGATAACTACAACACCGCCACCCGCATGACGCAGCACCGCGAGGAGCGCTTGGCGTTCGCGGTGACCATGCACAACCGTGGCGTCGCAGGTGTGCAAAACGAAGCCGCGCGCTGCGCCATGACGCGCGGCTGCGACCGCGAACGCTGGGCGGGCAATGTCGCCCGCACCTGCACCGCCAGCCGCCAGATCATCCCCGGCACAGGCCGCAGCGCGTGCGACATCTCGCGGGCGTATTGGCCGGATGTAGCGCGGCGATCAACCAAATATCAAGGAGCCATCTGATGGACAACCAACACAAGCAAATTAAGGGCTATCGCGATCTGTCACAGCACGAAATCGACCTGATGAATGAGATCAAGGCGAAGGGCGAGGAAGTGCGTGCGCTGTGCGACAAGCTGACCGATCTGTGTCGAGACTCGGGCGCACCGAACGCGAGGCCGCTCGACGGACGCTGGCTTTCGTTGGGCCGGACGCATCTGCAGCAGGGCTTCATGGCGCTCGTTCGCTGCGTCGCTCAGCCGGATTCGTTCTGATGAGCACCAAGGCGCGAACCCGCCGTGGCACGCAGAAAGTGCGCGTGCCCTACATCCACCCCACCAAAGGCAAACGCAGCTGGGCTAAAAGCGGCGGCAACCGCCTGAGATGGGGCATGAACGCAACGTTGCAGGTTCGGCGATGATCTGGTTGCTCATCATCACGGCGTTCAATGTGACGCCGTTAGGTCTTGCGGATGCGAGGATCATTGTCGAGCCCGCGCGCTACAAAAGCGAGGCGGAATGCAAGGCGCGAATCAGCGACATAGCGCGCCGCCTGGACGCAGCAACGCGCAACGGTGAGTCACCCCCCCCAATGGCGCTGGCTTGTCGCGGCATCGATTTCGGGGCGCGCGTGTGAATCCACTGTCGTTCGTTCAAGCGGCAATCGCCGCTGCCATCACCTTCGCGCTCGGCTTGCTAATCGGCGGCGTGCCGTCGTACTTCATCGGCAAGTCGCACGGCGCGGCGTCAAAGTTGGAATCCATCGGCGCGCTCAAAACGTCGGTCGATAGCTGCACGGTGGCGGCGCAAGAAACCAAAGCCGCGGTCGACACCGAAGCGACCGCGGGAAAAGAGCGCGAGCAACGGATGCGCGCTGCGCTTTCCGAAAACGCACGCATTGTGTCTGAGGCCGCGCGTCGTCGCTCGCAAATTTTGGCCACACCGATTCGTGGCGATACCGATTGCGACCAGACCAAAAACGCGATCAACGATGTGTTCAGGGGAAAGCGATGATCGAGCATGTTTTTCCTGCGCACGCGCTCATTATCGCGTCGCTCGTGGCGCTGACTTTTGTGCTTGGGATACTTTGCTGTTTCGGCATGCTGTGCGCGCGGCGCACGGGCGCCAACACCCGCCCGTGGGACGTGTCGCTGATTGTTTGCGTCACGGTGTTTTGTGCGGTGGCGCTGACGGCTTGCGACGCGCCGATCAACCCTGTCCGCTATCAACCCGTGCCCTACATGGTGACCAAGCCGTGTTTTCAGGGGCGCACGGCACCGGCTGAGGCCGTCGTACTGACCGACCCGGTCTGCGGCACCGGCGACGCGCAATGCGTGATCCAGGCCGGTGCCGATATCAACGAATTAAAGCGCGAGGCGCGCGAGTACCGCAATCTTTTTAAGGAGTGTTCGAAGTGAAATCCAAATTGTTGAGCATGGTCGCCGCGCTTGCATGTTGCACAGCGTTCGCGGCCAATGAGCCCGTCACGGCGCTTGACGCGGCGGCGTTGCAATCCATCGCGAACGCCAATCAGCGCGCAGCCAACGCGCTTGAACTCGGCACCTGCGCAAGCGAGCGCAGCGCCGTCACGGCAGCGGCCAGCGGCTGCACGGACACGGTGTGTCGCATTTCAATTGCGGCCATCGCGGCGCTGACGCCGTGCGCTGCGCAACGTATGGCAGGCATGTTCCAGGCGCAAGCCGCGGCGACCGTGGTGCAGCAAGCCGCGCCGCGCGAGCTCACGACCGGCGAGCGCTTCATCGGCATGCTCGGCAACGGCGTCGGTCGGCTGTTCGACACGGCGCTTGCGCTGGCACCCGTCGCCATGAATTACAAGCTGGGCATGGTGCAGAGCGCAAACGCGACGCTGCTCGGCACCGTGCAGAGTAACAACGCGCTGGGCGCAACACGGTCAACGAACAGCGCGTTTCTCGGCATGGGCAACCAGATCGGAACGACGGCGTCAAGCATCGCCGCGTCAGGCGCGGCGTCTACCAGTAGTGTTGCCAATTCGGGTTTCGCAGCGGCCTCCAGTCTGGGCAATAACGTGCAGATTGTTGCGGCTGCTGGATTGACCACAGCGGGCAGCATCGCGGCCAACGGCTCTGCGGCCAACGCCAGCATCGCCGCGAATGGTTCAGCGGCCAACGCCAGCATTGCACGCGATGGATTCGCCGCAGCAAGCGCGGGCGGTCACGCCAACGCGACCATCGCGGCGGCTGGATTTGCTGCGGTGACCAGCGTGTCGAACACGGGCTCGGCCACAGCGGCCGGCATTGCGCGCGATGGCTTGGCGACCGCTGCGGCGCAGGCTGCTAGCACCGCGGCGTTGGCAACCAGTCTTGGTAACAACATTCAGGGCACGGCGGTCGCGGGCTTAGGCGCGGCGTCAACCATTGCGCGCGACGGATTAGCCGCAGCAACAACGCTAGGCTCCAAGCCGACCACGCAGATCACCACGAACGGCAACAGCAACAACACCACGACAGGCACAGGCAACACCAGTCAAACCGGCACCGACAACCGCAGCGACAGCTCGGGCCCATGCGTCATCACGCAATCAACGACAGCTCCGGCAACCGGGGGCAACGGCACCGGAGGAAATGGCACTGGCGGCAACGGCGCGGTCAGCCCGCCCGTGGGCACAACGGCCGGAGCCGTAGCGCCCGGTGCGCCTGGCACCGGCGCAACAGGCACCGGTGCAACTGCCACCGCCACACCGTCCACCACCGGCAGCGTGCCCTGTGGCACACCAAACAAATAAAGGGTGACCGTGCACATTGATCTAACGACAAACTTCGGGCAGCTCGTCGCGACCGGCTTTGTGATGGTATTGGCGCTGTGGGCAGGCGTATGGGCGCTGTTGTCGCTTAACGCGCGGCAATTTTCCGAGCGCCTGAAGGAAAAGTTTGCCGAGCAAACGCTGGCGATTGGCGAAAACAAGCGCGCCACCGAAACCGGCATTGGCTCGCTGCGCGACCAGCTCACTAGCCACAAGACCTCCATCGACACCAAGATGGAGGGCCTTGCCAGTCAGACGCGCACGCTGGAGCGCGATTTGATGACGCTCAAGAGCGAGCTGCCGAACCACTACGAACGACGCGACGACGCGATCCGCCGCGAGATGACCATCATCTCGCGCCTCGAGCGCATCGCCGAGAAGATGCGCGAGCGCACGGAGTAAACGATGCATCACGAAAGCGAACTCGACACCCGCGCCCGCCGCCAACACCTGCGCTGGCTCATTCTTTACGTTCTATTGCGCGCTCAGGACATCGGCGCGAACGAGACACGAATTGCCTACATGCTGGGCGCAGCCGAAGGCTTGGAAAACCTCACGCGACCCGAAATGCGCGCCGCGCTCACCTACTTAAAAGCGCGTGATCTGATTCACCTCGAGCACGGCGACCATCTGCCACACTGGCACGCCAAACTGACCCGCGTCGGCACCGACGTAGTCGAGTACACCGTGGCCTGTGAGGCCGGAATCGCTCGCCCCCCGAAAGAGTGGACGTAGTTCGTGGGCGCTCGCAGCAAGGTCGTCAAGCTCCCTGCAGACATCAAGCAATGGCTTGATCAGGTGCTGGTCGCGCAGTCGTTCGGCGGGTACGAGGCGCTGGCCGCAGAGCTCGCCGCGCGCGGGTATGGCGTCAGTAAATCGAGCCTGCATCGGTATGGGAGCGCGTTCGAGGAACGGCTTGGCGCGATGAAGTTTGCCACCGAGCAAGCCAAGGCAATTGCTGTCGAGTTGGGCGACGAAGAGGGCGCGCTTAACGACGCCGCGCTCCGTGTGATTCAGGAAAGGCTCTTCACCGCCGCCATGAACTCAGACGATTTGAGTCACGAAATGCTGGCGAAGTTAGCAGACAGCACAGCTCGCGTGGCACGCGCATCAGTTGACCAAAAGCAATGGGCTGCGAAGCTCAAAAAAGAGCAGCAGAAGCACCTCGACAGCCTAGAAAAAGAGGCTAGAGACCCTAAAAAGCGCGGCAAAACAGGCCTCGATCTGGAGACGATCAAGCGCATTCGGCTTGAGGTGTACGGCGTCCGCTCATGAGTGTTGCGCGCATCAAAAAGCTGGCAGCGCGAGTTGCCGCCAGCCCGCTCACGGCCACGGCAAACGGCGAGCCGTTTCAGTCCGCCATCGAGCTGTACCAGTACCAGCGGGAGTGGCTCGCCGACAAAGCACGGTTCAAAATCGGCATGTTTGCCCGTCAAACCGGCAAGACGTTCACGACCGCGCTAGAGATCGTCGACGACGTGCTGGAGCACGAAGCGCGCGGCGAAAAGACTCGATGGGTCATTCTCTCGCGAGGTGGGAGGCAGGCTAAAGAGGCGATGGACGCGGGCGTTCGTCGTCATCTTGAGGCCTATCAAGTCGCCGGGGCTGTCTACACCGAGTCGGAGGTCTGGCTCGACGGCGTACGCGAAACGCAGTACGAAATCACGTTCCCCGGTGGCAGCAAAATCACCGCCGTCCCGGCCAATCCGGACACCGCGCGCGGCTATTCGGCCAACGTCTTTTTAGATGAATTTGCGTTTCATCACGACTCGCGTCGCATCTGGACAGCGCTATTTCCGGTCATTTCAGCGGGCTTCCGGATCATCATCACCAGCACGCCGAACGGGAAGGGCAACAAGTTTTTCGAGCTGATGACCGGAACCGACCCCCAGTGGAGCCGCCACATCACCGACATCTATAAAGCCGTCGAGCAAGGACTGCCGCGCGACATTGATCAAATGCGCGTCGCGCTCGCAGACGAAGACGCGTGGTCTCAAGAATTTAAGCTCGAGTGGCTCGACGAAGCCTCCGCCTGGCTCGACTACGACCTCATCAATTCCTGCGAGCACGAGCTGGCGGGCATCCCTGCCAACTACAGCGACGGCGCGTGCTACGGCGGCGAAGACATCGCGATTCGCGGCGACCTGTGGGTCGGTTGGGTAAAAGAAAAACTCGGCGACGTGCTGTGGACGCGCGAAATTCGCGTGCTGCGCCGCGCGTCATTCCAAGAGCAGGATCGCAACCGCAATGAGCTGTTCGCAAAGTATCGAATGCTCCGCTATTGCATGGATCAAACTGGCATGGGCGAAAAACCGGTTGAGGACGCGAAGCGCCGACACGGCTCGCTTCGCGTGGAGGGGGTGATTTTCACGCTTCAGACCAAATTGTTGTTGGCGACCTGCATCAAGCAATCGATGCAGGATCGCAAAGAGCGCATCCCGATGGGCGACGAGGCGCTGCGCATCGACCTGCACAAGATCAAAAAAGAGCCCACCGCGACTGGTGCCGCCCGCTTCGTCGCCGACAGCGACAGCGCAGGCCACGCCGACCGCTTCTGGGCGGGCGCGCTGGCGACCTACGCCGCGTCCAGCACGCCAATGGTCTGCGACTTCATTCGCGTCGATCCCAATCGCGGCATGGACGAGGTCGAAGACGACGAAGACGGCCGCTTTGAGCGCATCTCCCCGAACTAAGGCACCCTATGCAAATCCTTGACCAATGGGGCCGCGCGTTCGACGAGGCCGCGCTCACCAAAACGCAAACCGGCACCATGACCTTCGTGCCCCAGACCTGGGGCGACACGCCGGTCGACGGCCTGACGCCCGCAAAGCTCTTGCGCATCCTCAAATCAGCGCGCTCCGGCGACGTGGCACAGCAGTCGGCGCTGTATCACGACATGGAGGAGCGTGACCCGTTTTTGCTCGGCGAAATGACGAAGCGCAAGAACGCCGTCACCTCGCGCGAGATGCAGATCGAGCCGCCCGACAATCCGTCCGCGAACGAGACCAAAGCGGCCGATTTTTTCGAGGAATACATCGAGCAAATCGGCCTGCACGATCATCTGTACGATGCGTGCGAGGCCATTGGTCACGGCTTCTCGTGCATCGAGCTCGAGTGGGGCTCAGTCGATGGCATCCGCGTGCCGGTCAACCTCACACCCAAGCCGCCGACGTGGTTCCGTTTGCGCATTCAGGATGGCAATATTGCCAACGCCTGGCGCATGAACCGCACCGATCTGCGCCTGCTCGACGGCAGCGCCTACGGAGCCGAGCTAGCACCGTTCGGCTGGTGGGTGCATGTGCATCGATCAATGGCCGGTGGTCTGCATCGCGCGGGCTTGTTCCGCGTGCTGGCGTGGCTGTATCTGTACAAGCATTTTTCGTTGCGCGATTTCGCTGAGTTTTTAGAGATTTACGGCATTCCGCCACGCGTCGGCAAGTTCGATCCGGACAATGTCACACAACGCGACAAAGCGGTGCTCTACCAAGCGCTACAGCAGCTCGGCCACGACGCGGCAGGGATCATCCCCAACACCATGCAGATCGAGCTGCTGACAGCGGCTGGTGGGCAGACAGACGCCTTCGAGCGCATGTATCACCTGTGCAACGACGAGTACGCGAAAGCGATCAGCGGCAAAGACCCACAAAAGAAGGCCGGACTCGGCGGCGGCAACGGCCAGCAGGAGGTCGGCAACGCCGAGGTGCGCGAAGACATCAATATCGGCGACTGTCGCCAGCTCGCCAACAGCTTCACCAGCGATGTTCTGTGGCCGATCGCAGCGCTCAACTTCGGAATTACGGAGCTGCGCCGGTGCCCACGTCTCAAGTTCAACATCAAGCAAGCGGTCGATCTGGAGGTCATCGGCAAGGGCTTTCAGGAACTGCAAAAAGCCGGGTTCAAAATCGGCAAAAATTTCGCCTACGACCGCGCAGATATTCCAGTGCCAGGCCCGGATGACGAAGTGCTCGATGCGCCTGCCCCGCCCGCGCCTGCATTCGGCTCTCCCGGCGACCGTTCGTCTGGCTCCCTCTCCCCGGGGGAGAGGGTTGGGGTGAGGGCAGCCGATCCCGCAGCCAAGCCAGCCACGCAGCCCAAGCCAGCCGACCCAAGCGCGTCGCTCGCATCGCTTTTAAGCGCCCTAGCGCAAGGCGCAATCAAGCCCGTTGCGCCATTGCCCGAGCGCGACACGTTAGACGATCTAACCGACGCCATGACCGACGGCTGGAAGCCCGTCATGGACGACCAGCTAGCCCCGATCCGCACCATGATCGCCGAAGCCGCCACCAACAACGAGCCGCTAGACGCTCTGCA
This sequence comes from Burkholderiales bacterium, assembly GCA_043775155.1. Taxonomy (GTDB): domain Bacteria; phylum Pseudomonadota; class Gammaproteobacteria; order Burkholderiales; family JAEUOS01; genus CANJDH01. Next base: position 16,189 of record JAYVSR010000268.1, read on the forward strand.
GGCCCGCATTCACACCGCACTCGGAAACATGGACATCACAAGCCTGGTCGAACTGATCGCCAAAGGCCAGATGCTCGCGAACTTATCCGGACAGGCCGGACTCATCACGCCAAAGCCGCCATCGAAAACGCCGCGTAAGTCGCGCCGCTAGTCGTGGCCGACACCGCGCTCCCCGATTGGGTCAAGCTCCTCAATCTGCCCGCCAAAGACGCAGCCGAGTGGTTCCGCAAACTCAATCCCATCGCTTCTGCCAGCTGGAGCGCCATTGCCAAAACCGAGCGCGACTACGCGTTCACGATTGCGGGCATGCTTCGTGAAGACCTGCTCAAAACAGTATTCGAAAAGCTCGGTCAGGCCATCGAGGACGGCCGCGATGCCACGTGGTTCGAAAAGCAGCTAAAGCCGATCCTACAAAGGGCCGGATGGTGGGGCGACAGCGAAGAAATAGACCCCGAAACCGGCGCGGTCACGAAGACTGCTCTCGGCTCACCCACCCGCCTTAAATTCATCTTCGACACCAACGTGCGCAGAGCCGAAGCGGCGGGCCGGTGGCAGCAAGCCGAGCGCGTGAAGTCCACCGCGCCCTTTATGATGCGCCGAACGATGGGAGATGAGCGCGTGCGCGAGGATCACGCCATTTACGATTACGTCTGCCTGCCCATCGACGATCCATTCTGGGACGATCACTGTGCGCCGATGGCGTTCGGTTGCCGTTGTCAGGATATCAACCTGTCCGAGGACGGCATTCAGGACTACATCGACGCGGGCCTGCCGATCAAGCGCAAAGCGCCCGCCGACCAATTTCAGACCTTCGAACGCGACGGCGAAACGATCAAACTTCCACTGGGCGTAGCTCCTGGCTTTGGCCGCAACCCCGTCAGCAGTCGTGCCAACGCGTTGAAGGATACCAATCGCCGCAAGCGCGCCACCCTTCCGCCAAGCCTCTCGAAAGAAGCAAAACGAGTCGATCGAAAGCCGAAATAATGGGCAACGCGAAGGGAATTCGCGCCGTCGTCACCGGCATTCCCGAGCTAAAGGCGCGCTTCAAACTGCTGCATGGCGTGCCTGCTCAAAAGGACGCGCTGGCCGAGGCGATGGCTGGTCGACTGCAAGAGCGCATTCAGCTCCGATTCGATCAAAAGGTGGATCCCAATGGCAACCGCTGGTCACCCATCCTGCAGTCAACGCTAGACGCGCTGACGCGTCGCGCATCTCTGTCTGGCAACGGAAGCGTTCCCGGCTCACTACTCAATCGTCACAACCCTGGCCTGCGATCCAGCCTCACTCGCGCCAAGATCAGCGGTGGCTGGTCGGTAGGCTTCGGCAAGAGCTACGCCATCTATCACGAGTTCGGGGCGAAATACATGGACAGGCGAGGCCTAATTTTTGCGGATCCCGAACAAGGCAAGTTGTCCCCAGCCGATTTAGCTGCACTTCTCAAAACCGGCGACCAATTCCTACGCCAAATCGGCGTGTTGTAACTATCGCAACGTCGTTGCAAACCCCATCCCAACACACCCCGACTAACACCGCCTTTTCCCACCATTTATCAAGCGTTTCCCCATCATTTATCTATAGCCTGATCA
>JAYVSR010000269.1:0-7465 GCA_043775155.1 Burkholderiales bacterium
ACTCTTCAAAGGCCTTCTATGACTGTTCTGCTAACGCTGAGACTTTGTCACACCAGTGTCAAAAAAGTGTTCCGCTAACGCTGAGACTTGCCCGATGACGATGAAGGGTGCGTGGCTTTACGACCACCAGCAGTCATGCGGGGCCGAGGCGAACGCCGCCAAGTTTCTGGGGGGACGCGCCGGGCACGACGCTTGTTTGCAGGCGGTGCTTACGCATGGCGGCTTCGGTTACGCGAAGGAGTATCACGTCGAACGTCTGCTGCGCGAGGTGATGATCACCCGCATTGCGCCAGTGTCGGAGCAATTGATCCTTTCGTTCATTGCCGAAAAAGTGCTCGATTTACCGAAGTCGTATTGACCCCGCTGCCGACTGCCTTCCGCCCCGGTGCGCCCCCGTGCGCGTCTTCGTTATTCCGGCGTAATGCCCGCCTCGCGCACCTTGCGGCCCCACGCTTCCAACTGCGTACGCATGGTGCGATCCAGTTCGGCCGCATCACCCGGCGCCGCTTCCGACCCCATGCCCGAAAAGCGCTCCACCACCTCGGCTCGTGCGAGCATTTGATTGATCGCCACGCTCAAGCGATTGGTCACATCAACCGGCATACCGGCCGGCCCCAACACACCCACCCAAGCGGCCAGATCAAAGCCGGGCAACTGCGCAGCCGAGGCGACCGATGGCAAGCCGGGCGCCAGCACGCTGGGTTTTTCCGAGGTCACCGCCAGCATGCGCAAGCGGCCCGATTTGACCTGCGGCGCACTCGACGCCAGATCAACAAACAAAAAGCTGATTTGCCCGCCGGCCAAGTCGGTCAATGCCTGCGGTGTGCTCTTGTAGGGAATCGCGGTGGCATCGATTTTGGTGAGCGCAGTGAACGCAGCCCCCGCCACCTGCCCGGTGCTGTTGCCGAAACCATAACTCAACTTTGCTTTGCCGTCCTTCGCGTAGGCGATCAACTCGGCCACGGTTTTTACCGGCAACGCCGCGTTGACCGCGAGCACAAAAGGAAAGTAGGAAACGCGCGCAATCGGCGTGAAGTCGCGCACCGGCTCATACGGCAATTTTTTAAACAAATGCGGATTCGCCGAGTGCGCGGTGTTGGTGGATAAAAACAAGGTGTGACCATCAGGCGCGGCGCGCGCCACCAATTCGGCCGCCAAAATACCCGAAGCACCGGGCCGGTTCTCGACCACAAAAGGCTGTTTGAATACGCCCTGTAATTCATCGGCGATCATCCGCGCGACGATGTCGCTCGCGCTGCCGGCCCCGAATGCCGTAACGATGCGCACCGGGCGCGCCGGCCAGGTTTGCGCCAGCGCGGCGCGGTTAAGTGTTGCAGCCGCCGACGCCGCGAGTGCTGCGCCGAGCAGACAGCGCCGGGAAAAAAGTTTGCTCGATGTCATCGTCACAACTCCTCAGAGGGAAAAATGCCCAAGAATGGCTCCTGGAGCGGGTTTCAGGCTCAGACTAACGCTTTGCCACCGTGCCAACGTTTGCTGCCAGGGTCAAATAGCGCCGGTGCAGACGTTTCAAGTGGCGCTCCATTTCCGCCACTGCCGCATCGGCGTCGCGTGCAGCCAAGTGTCGCATGAAGCGTTTGCGCGAGGGCAGCACATAAGGATTGTCCGCCGGGCCGATGCTGGTGAGGAACTGCCGCATCACGCCCATCACGGCGTCCATCATCAGCACCAGCACCGGGTTTCTGGTGGTATGCGCGAGCCGACGGTGAAACTCCAAATGCAATTCAGCGGTGCCGAAAAAATCATCGCTGTGATGCGCAGCGGTGGCGGCGTCAATGTTCGCCTGCAACGCCTTTAAATCTGCCGCTTTGGCGCGCGCGCAGGCGGCGCGGATCACTACTTCCTCAATCCAGATGCGCGCTTCGGTCAGGTGCTGCGGTTCAATCGCGCCCAGGTGAACCATGTCGCGCAGGCCGGCCACCACGGCTTCGTTGTTGCTCTCGCGCACGAAGGCGCCGCCGGTCGCACCCTGGCGCAGTTGCAACAGGCCGGCGTGTTCGAGCGAGCGCAGCGCTTCACGCAAGGTGTTGCGCGAGACGCCGAAGCGCTCTGCGAGTTCGCGCTCGGGCGGCAGGCGTGCGCCGGGCTTCAAGCGGCCCGACGAGATTTCCGCGCGAATCTGCGCGGTGATGTCGTCGCAGGCGCGCGTGGCTTTGGTTGCGGGCTGGGTGACCTGGAAAGGTTTTGCCATTTACGTTAGGGCACCAGCACCAGACGACCGAGGACACGGCCGGCGCGCAAATCTTCCAGCGCCCGGTTGGCTTGGTCGAGCGGACGCGCCTCGATCCGGCACACCACTTTTTCCGCAGCCGCAAGCGCGAGCAACTCCGCCAGATCGGTGCGCGTGCCAACTGACGACGTGATGAGCGTGATCTCCTTCGCCGCCAGCGCCACCAGATTGACCGGCACGGCGTCTTTCGGCATGCCCACCCCCGCCACTACGCCACGCGGGCGGACGCTGCGCATCGCCGTTTCATACGCCGCCACCGATGCCGCCGTCACCAATGCCACATGCGCACCGCCGAGCTTGCGAATCGCCTTGTCGGCCGCGTCGGTTGCGGCGTTGATCGTGTGTACCGCGCCGAGTTCGCGCGCCAATACGAGTTTGTCGTCTGTCACATCGACTGCAATCACTTCCGCACCAAAATGCGCGCCGAGTTGAATCGCCAGATGGCCGAGACCACCGACGCCGAACACCGCAAGCCGCTGGCCGCTCTTGATCTGCGCCGACTTCAACGCCTTGTACACCGTCAGCCCCGCGCACAGCAAGGGCGCGGCCTGCTCGAACGAGAGCGCATCGGGCAAGCGCGCTGCATGTGAGGCGGCGACGGTGATTGACTCGCAGTAGCCGCCATCAACCGTGAAGCCAGTGATTTTTTGCTGCGGACAGAGCTGCTCGCAGCCCGACACACACCACTCGCACGCGCCGCAAGTCCAGCTCACCCACGGGATACCGACGCGGTCGCCGATGTTCAATGACGTCACGCCTGCGCCGAGCGCTTCAACGGTGCCGGTCACTTCGTGGCCGAGGGTACGCGGCAGCGCGCATTTCATTTCACCGTCAGCGATATGCAAGTCGCTGTGGCACACGCCACAAGCAGCCACCTTGACGAGCACTTCGCCAGCGCCGGGTTCGGGGCGGGCGAGTTCAGTAAGACCCAACGGCTCACCGCAGCACAACAGCCGCATTGCCTTCATGCTGCCGCTCCGCCGTGCAGCGCGTCGCGCGCCAGCGTGTAGCGAATCGGCAGGCTCTTGAAGCCGCCGAGAAAATTGGTTTCCACCGGTCGCACCGGCCCAGCCAATTCCAGCGTCTCGACCCGGCGCAACATCTCGCCGAACCATGCGGTCAACTCCAGCCTCGACAGCGCCATGCCGAGGCACACGTGCGCGCCAAAACCGAACGCCAGATGGCGATTCGGATGGCGATCCACCCGAAACTCGAACGGTGCATCGAACACCGCTTCATCACGGTTGCCCGAGAGGTAAACCATGCAAACACCATCACCTTTCTTGATCGTGACCCCGCCCACTTCAACATCGCGCGTCGCACTGCGCATGAAATGCTTGATCGGCGTGACCCAGCGAATCATTTCGTCCGCTGCGCTCTTGAGCAGGGCAGGCTGCGCGCGCAGCATCGCCCACTGCGCCGGGCGTTGCGCGAGAGCCAGGCAACCTCCCGCCATCGCGGCGGCGGTGGTGTCGTGGCCGGCCACCGCCATGGTGATGTAGTAAGACACGGTTTCGAGTTCGCCCATTGGGGACGGCGTTCCCGCAGGGTTACCAGCGGCACCGGTGATCGAACCATTGGCGATGACGGAAGCCAGATCATCACGCGGATGTTTGCGCCGGTCTTCCATCATGCGCAAAAAATAATCGGTGAACTCGGGGATCGAGTCGAACAGCGTGGCACCGGCTGCAACATCGCTGCCGAAGTCCGGGTCTTGCGGCGCGGCCAGCACCTTGGTGAGGCGATGCATCAGCGGCAAGTCTTCGATCGGCACACCAAGAATTGCCATGATCACGCGCAGGGGATAGAGCGTGGCGATGTCGGCAGCGAAGTCGATCACGCCGCTGCCATGCACCGGGTCCGCGCCCGCGACCAGCTTGGCGGCGTATTCCATCGACAAGGCATCGAGCACCGCCTGCTGCTGCCGCACCGCCGCGCCGCTGAACCACGGCTGCGTCACGGCGCGATACTCCTTGTGATCCGGCTCGTCCATGTGGATCAAGGTACGCAACACTTTGCCGTAACGCTCTGCCCCTTTGAACGCCGCGGCCTCTTGCAGGCGGCTCATCAGCGTCAGGCGCCGGCTGCTGCTGAAAGACGCCTGATCCATCGACACCTGCATGATGTCGGCGTGACGGGTCAGCACCCAGAACGGTCGATAGTTGTCCGGCTCGACCTTGACCGGCTTGCCGTGCGCGCGCAGTGCGGTGAACAAATGGTGGATGCGCGCGTCTTCTGCATACGCACCGCCGAAGGCCTGTGCCGAGACAATCTCATCGCCGAGCGCGCGGGCGCTCATCGCGCCGATGTTGATGGCTTGGGTCATGGTTCGCCTTACCCCCTTACGTCAAGAACACGCACTGTGCGGTAGCCACTACGCGCGCACCATCGTCTTGCGTCGCGCTGACCGAAACATTGCTGGTGCGACCGCCTTGCTTGTCGATCCGCGCGCGTGCGATCAACGTCTTCGCCTGACCGGCGCGCTGATACTGAAGCGCGATTGACGCCAGTCGCGCACCCGGCTTGCCGCTGGCCGCCATGCCTGCGCGCGCGGCGCTCGCCAGAGTGGCCGCCGTCACGCCACCGTGCAGCGCAGGCAACGACACAGCACCGACAAGATGCGGCTGGAACACGAGTTCAACCGCGCCGCCAGATGATTCTTGCAAATCCCTCACGCCAAGAAATTGCGCGAACGAGGCGAAGTCCGCCGCGTCCGCTTCGGCCGCCTGCGCAATCGCCGGGGTGGTGCTGTGCCAGGGGTCAACGAGCTTTTTTCCGGGGCCCTGGCCCGGATGCGCGCCGACGATAAAGCAGCCGCTGCCCGACGCCACCAGCCGCCCGGATTGCGCACCGTTGCGTTAACGATAGCGAGCGCCGCATCGGCATGCGCAATCACCGCCTCGCACACCACGTCCTCTGCCGCCATCGCCGCTTGCGGATACGCGACGCGCAAATCGAGGGTCGCAGTCGGTGCCGCTTCTGCCAGCGTTGTGTACACCGCCACGCCGCAGGCGTGATCAAGCAGGGCCGTGATGGCGCGCTGATCGATTGCGCCGCTGTCGACATCGGCGACGGCACGGCGAAACGGTTGGCGCAAGCGGATGACACCGTCAATCGCGCCGACGTACTGGCACCCAGCCGCGCGCGTGTAAGGCACATGCAGCAAGTGCTGCGCCGGGTCGCGCGCGGGCGTGAATGCGCCTTGCACCACGGCGCTCATGCGCTCGACTCCGGCCGAATGCGCGTGCTGCCGTGGCTCAGCACCACCACCTCGCGCGCCGGAACACGTACGCGAAACGCGACGCCATCGTCGCGCTTCCAGCACTCCAGACGAATCAGATCGCCGGGATAGGCGGGCGAGGAGAAACGCGCGCTGATCGACTGCAACCGCGCCGGATCAAAGCCGCAGCACGCCTGCACAATGCCGCGGCAGGCCATGCCGTAGGTCGCGAGACCATGCAATATCGGTGTGGCGAATCCTGCCTTGGCGGCGACATCGGGATCGACATGCAGGGGGTTGATGTCGCCCGACAGGCGATAAATCAGCGCGGCTTCGGGGCGGATAACGAAATCGTGCGTGAGATCAGGCGCTGTGTCCGGCGTTGCCTGTGGTGCCGCGCCGGGTGCGTCGCTCGGGCTGCTGCCATTTATTGAGAAGCCGCCATCAGCGCGCAGAAAAATTACCGCGTCGCAGGTTGCCAGAAGCGCGCCGCTTGCGGCATCGGTCAGACGCTTCTCCGTATACACCAGCGCCCCTTTGCCTTCACCTTTGTCCACCACGCGTTGCACACTGGTTTGCCCAATCACCGTGCCGCCTACCGGCAAGGGCTGATGAATCGTCACCGCCTGCTCGCCATGCACCAGGCGGACATAGTCCACCCCGAGTTCGGCGTTGTCGCGCAGCCAGAAGCCCGGCGAGGCGAGCACCGCCGCCATGCTCGGCATTACACGTAGATCTCGCTCGTAGACGAAGCGCAGTTCGTCGCGATTGAGCGGGTCTTGCCCGATGCCAAGGCCCAGGGCGTAGAGCATGACGTCTTTCGCCGTGTAGGTGTGGCGCACTTCGGCAGAGCGCCAGTTTTTTAGTTTGTCGTAGTTGAGCATGGGGGAGTCGAGTGGCTATTTGTCGAAATGTTCAAACCGAAACGTGAAACCCGCCATTGATCGCCAGATGCTGCCCGGTGATGTAGGACGCGGAATCAGAGAGCAGAAACACCACCGTCTTGACCACTTCTTCCGGCGTGCTCCAATGCCCCATCGGGATTTGCGCCAGCATGCCGTCGCGAAATTTTTCACCGCGAATCACTTCGGTCATCGGCGTCTCGACCACGCCGAAGCAAACCGTGTTGGTGCGAATTTGGTGCTTGCCCCATTCGCGCGCGGCCGTCATGGTGAGACCGAACATACCGGCTTTCGCTGCGGCGTAATTGATTTGCCCAATCGAGCCTTTGCGGCCAGCGTCGGACGAGATGTTGACGATGGCGCCGGGATGTTTGTCACCCGCGCGGGCGCGCTCGACCATGTGCCGGCCCACTGCCTGCAGCCAGATGAACGAGCCAGTCAGATGCACGTCGATCACTTCGCGCCACTGCGTCAGGTTCATCTTCTCGATCATCGCCGGGCGGATAATGCCGGCGTTGTTGACCAAACCCTGAATCGCGCCGAAGCGCGCGATGCCTTGGCGTACTGCCTCGGCAGCGAAGTCTTCATCGGTCACGCTGCCCACCAGCGGCAACACGCGATCGGCCGGCAGCGCCGCTGCGGTGGCCTTCAACTGATCGGCGTTGCGATCCACCGCGATCACCGATCCGCCTTGTTCAATCACCAATTCGGTAAGCGCCTTGCCGATGCCCTGTGCTGCGCCGGTAACGACGACGCACTTGCCTTCCATCGAAACGAGTTGCTGCATGATGTCCTTTCGTGATGCGTGTTGGTAAACGTTGTTATACATAGCGACTTAAATAATGCCGCATAATCTCTTCAGGACAGGATTGGGTTTTTGCCAGCGGTCGAAGCATATTCCGACGGCGACAAGGACTTCGTTCAAGGTTGCGAAGAAGCGGTTGTGTGTTGCCATGCGACGAGCCAGCTTCCAGACGCGCTCGATCGGTGCTAATTGCGGGCTGTACGGCGGAAGGAACAACAAGGTCAACACCTTGCGGTACTTCTTGAGCAAAGGTGCCAGCAGCACGGCGTGGTGGTATCTGGCGTTGTCGA
>JAYVSR010000270.1:0-5559 GCA_043775155.1 Burkholderiales bacterium
GCCTTGGTGAGGGTGATGATGCGGTCGGTGCGCGTCGCTGCCGGGTTGACGCCAAGCACGCGCACGCCGTGATTCACCGAGCCCGCGCCGACGCCTTTGGTGAAGGCGTTGAGCGCGGCATTGGCGGTGGCACCACAGATGTAGTCGAAGCTCGGCTTCACCCCGGCCATGCCGATGACGTTGACGATGACGCCGCTCTTGCGCTGCATCATCGGCGTCAACATTTCGCGCGTCAGGTTGATGTAGCCGAACAGCTTCAATTCCCACGACTCGCGCCACTTCGCTTCATCGATGGTTTCAATCGAGCCACCGGGGATGGCACCGGCGTTGTTGACCAACACGTCGGGCAGTCCTGCCGCCTTGGTCAGCGCTTGCGCCGAGCCGCGTTGCGACAGATCGCAGGCGTGAATCGTCACCTCCACCTGCGCCACTTTCAAAATCTCCGCCTTCGCTTCGGCCAGCTTGGCCGCGTCGCGCGAGGCGATGTGCAGGTTCGCGCCTTCTGCGGCGAACGCTTTGGCGCAGGCGAGGCCGATGCCCTTGGAGCCGCCGGTGATGAGAATTGTTTTTCCTTTGAGACCCGTTTCCATTTTTTACTCCTGGTTGAAAATTTAGGTGGCAGGACTGACGCTGGCGAACCAGTCGGCAATTTGTCTGCCTTGGACAAAAATAACATCATCGCGCGCCATCAACAGATCAAGCATCTTCCACAAATAGCCGATGCGATGCGGCACGCTGATCAAATGAGGATGCAGGCCCAGCGCCAGCACGCGCGGCTGGCGCTTTAGCTCACGCTCGAACGCAGCGACGGTATCAACGAGGCGCGTATACATCTCCGGCGACGAATGCTTTTCCACCGCGTAGATGATGCTGTCGTTGATCTCGAGGTTGTAGGGCATGGCGATCAGCGGGCCGTGTTTGGTCGTCATCCAGTCGGGCAGATCGTCGGTGACCCAATCGCAGACGTAGTCGAGGCCGCAGGCTTTGAGAATGTCGGGCGTGTCGTAGGTTTCGCGCAGGCCGGGCGAGAGCCAGCCGCGCGGGCGCTCGCCGGTGAAGGCGGCAAGTTTGTCGAGGCAGGCGTTGATCAGCGCGGCTTCGTCCGCAGTCGTGCCATTGGAAGCGTGGTTCAAAGATTTTTGATGCATGCCGTGGCCGATGAATTCCCACTTCGCTGCGCGCATCGCCTCGGCGCATTGCGGATACGCGTCGATCACCCCGGCGTTGCAGGCGGTGCTGGCCGGCAGGCCGCGCTCGGCGAAGGCTTCAAAAATGCGCGGCATGCCGGCCCGCATGCCGTAGTCCGCCCAGGAAAAATTCGGAATGTCCGGCTCGGTCTCTTTGCCGTGCGGCGGCGTGATGATCTTGCGCGGCATCGGCTCGGTGAACTGCCAGTGCTCGACGTTGACCACCAGATGCACCATCAGCGGTTTCGGTTTGCCATTGACCGTCATCGGCTTCAAGATCGGCCGGTCACTCGTCAGGCGATAGGGGATGCGCGGGTTTGCCATGTCAATCCTTGTACGACTCAATGCGTGTCGTGCCGCATCTCGCGCATGATGCGTTTTTTGAAATCGTTGAAATGCTGATCGGTGAGCGTATCGAGATTGCGCGGGCGCGGCAGATCAACCGGAATGCGCGAGGCGATGCGCCCAGGTCGCGCGCTCATGATGTAGATCACATCGGCGAGCAAAATCGCTTCGTCAATGTCATGCGTTACAAAGATCACCGTCTTGCGCAATTGTTGCCAGACGTCGAGCAACAGTTGCTGCATCGTGAGCCGCGTTTGCGCGTCGAGCGCGCCAAACGGTTCGTCCATCAACAGCAGCTTCGGCTCCATCACCAGCACGCGGGCGATGCCGACGCGCTGCTTCATGCCGCCGGACAACTGCACCGGCAGGTGCTGGTGAAAATTTTCCAACCCGACCAGCTTCAAGGTTTCGCGCGCGCGCGCTTCGTATTGCGCTGGTGCAAGGCCCTGCACCTTGGGGCCGAACACCACGTTCTCCCATACCGAGAGCCAGGGGAACAAGGCGGCTTCCTGAAACACCACGGCCCGATCCGGCCCCGGTTGCGTTACCTGCGCGCCATAGACCGACAACGCGCCAGCGGTGACGCTCTCAAAGCCCGCGACCATATTGAGCAAGGTCGATTTGCCGCAGCCCGAGGGGCCGAGCAGCGCGGCAAATTCGCCGTCGGCAATCGTGAGGTCAATCTTCGACAATGCCGTGACCGGGTTGGCGCCCGGATACACCTTGTCTACGGCGGCGAGTTCAATCGCGGTGTTCATCGTTGCGGTGCTCATCGTTGCAGGGTTCATCGTTGCAGTGCTCATTACTTCATCATGCGCGGTTCAATGGCTCTGCAAGCGGCGCCAGGTCAGCACGCGCCCTTCGATGAACACCACCAAGCGGTCGCTCAAATAACCCATAAGGCCAATCGACACCATGTCGGCGATCACTACGTCCATCCGGCCGACGTAATACGCGTCCCACAACACGTAGCCCAGGCCCGACTTCACCGCGACCATCTCGGCGACGATCACCGCCGTCCACGCGATGCCGAGGCCGATGCGCAGGCCGGTGAAGACTGAAGGAAGCGCCGCCGGCAAAATCACCCGCAGCAACAACTGCCCCGACCCCGCGCCCATCATGCGTGCCGCGCGCACCAGATTTTTATCGACGTCGCGCGCGCCCTGCGTGGTGTTGACGACGATGGGATAAAACGCGCCGAGCGTAATCAAAAAAATCGCGCCGAAATCCTTGATGCCGAACAGCGCGATGGAGAACGGCAACCATGCGGTGATCGGAATCGGCCGCAGCCATTGAATCGAAGGATCGACCAGTTGCGCGGCGATGCGGCTCCAGCCGATCAGCACACCCATTGGCACCCCGATCACAATCGCCAGCAGATAGCCCTGCCCGACGCGCTGGGTCGAGAACACCAGGTTGCTCCACCAGGTGCCGCTATACGGGTTGAGCGTGAAGCCACCCGCGCCAAACGCCCACACCTTCCAGGCCTCGGCGACTTTGAGCGGCGTGGGGATCACCCCATCAACCAGAAAGCCGTATGTCCCCAACAGTTGCCACAGACCGATGCATACCACCGGCAAAATCAGCGCCAGCGCGGCGCGCTGGCCGCGCAATTTATTTCGCTCCGGCGTTGCGGGCGAACGAAGCGTCCCAATAGTCCGCAATCTCGCCGCTGACATCTTTCTGGATCACGCCGAGCTTGTGGAACGCGGCGGCTTGGCGCTTGACCTGATCCACCGACACGACGCCACCGAGCTTGATCGGCGTGGCGACTGCTTTGGCCATCGGCATTTCGAGGCCGGTGAATTTCGCCACTGCTTCAGCAAATTTTTCTGGCGACGCCGCCAACTGTTCCATCGAGTTCACATAGGCCCAGACGAAGCGCTCGACCGCTGCGCGGTTTTTGGTAATGGCATCTTTGCTCGCGGCCAACACACCAAGTTCTGCACCGACTGACTGCGACTGGCTGTACTCAAGGTTCTTGGCGAAGTAGCCATAGCCTTCATTCACTGGAATCGTCTCGAACGGCTCCCACGTGACGATGGCATCAACCTCGCCTTTTTTCAGCGCCTGATTAAAGTTCGCGCCACCACCTTGAATCTTCACCTCGGTAAAGCTGTTGTACGGCACGTTCTTCTCGACCATCGTCGCGGCGAACTGGAACCACACGGCCGAGCCGGGGGCGATGCCGATTTTTTTGCCGGCCACGTCGGCCCACGAGTCAAACTTGGCACCGTTGCGCGCGATCACGTATTTGAGCGACGAGCCGACGCCCATGATGCCAACCATCGCCTTCGAGCCTTGCGACAGCGCAATCGCCAAGTCTGCCGGGCCGACGCTGGCGACATCGAGCGAGCCGGCCAGCATGGCGGTGCGGGCATCGGCGTAGCGCGCGAACTCAACCAGCTTGATCTCGACATTGAGTTTTTTCAGTTCATCGGCGATCTGCACCATCGGCACCAGGTGGCCGACCTTTTGATAACCGACCGTCAGCGTCACTGGCGCGGGCAGCGCGGCAGGGCGCGGCGCGGCGGCGTGGGCGGACAGCGAAGTCGAAACAGCGGCGGTGGCTATCAGCGTTGAAACCACAGCGGACAAAACAGCGCGCAACGTAGTCTTCATGGAGTTCTCCTAATTGATCCGGTGATAAACGAGCCAAAGCGTGTTTTTAACACGCGGAAGCGATGCTGTGCAATCGCGGGGGCCGCGACGTGCAACGGCGTGGCACAACACCGCACACCCCCGCCCCGCCCGCCGATCCTAAAACTGATCTTCGCTCAATGCCAGCACACCCTCGGCGCCGCCAGTAATCGCCACGCGCAACCCGGATGCGCGGGACAACACATGGTCGGCGTAAAAGCGCGCGGTCTTGATCTTGGCGGAATAGAAAGGATCAGCGTCCCCGGCAGCAATTTTCGCCTGCGCCACCAGCGCGGCGCGCGCCATGTTCCAGCCGCCAATCACGGTGCCAGCGAGCATCAGATACGGCACGCTGCCGGCGAACACGGCGCGAATGTCGGACTTGGAGTTCGCCGCAACAAACGCCACCACTTCTTCAAACGCGTTGCAGGCCAGCGTCAGGCGGTCGCGCAGGGCGGCAAAGTCAAGCCGCATCTGCGCGGTGAAATTGGGCGGCGGGCTGGTGGCGAGATCAATGCTGGCCAACTGCATGAGTTCCGCTTCGGTCTTGCGAATCTGCGCGATGATCGCGCGCGCGGTTTTGCCACCGTCGCGCGCGGTCTTGCGACCGACCAAGTCGTTGGCCTGAATCGCGGTGGTGCCTTCGTAAATGGTGAGGATGCGCGCATCGCGGTAGTACTGCGCCGCGCCAGTCTCTTCGATGAAACCCATGCCGCCGTGTACCTGCACACCGAGCGAAGTGACTTCCAGGCTCATCTCGGTGGAGAAACCTTTGACAATCGGCACCAGGTATTCGTAGAAAGCCTGGTTGTCGGCGCGCGTCGCGGCATCGGTATGGTGATGCGAGGCATCGCACGCAGCGGCGGCGACATAAGCGCTGGCACGGGACGCCTCGGTGAGCGCGCGCATCGTCATCAGCATGCGCCGCACGTCGGGGTGGTTGATGATGGTGACACTTGCTGCCGAACCCTCCACCGCGCGGCTTTGCACCCGGTCTTTGGCAAAGGACACTGCCTTTTGATAGGCCTGCTCGGCAATCGCCACGCCCTGCATGCCGACGGCGAAGCGCGCTGCGTTCATCATGATGAACATGTATTCGAGGCCGCGATTTTCTTCGCCGACCAAATAACCTACCGCACCCGCAGTGTCACCTTCACCTTTGCCGACATCACCCTTGCCGTCACCGTAGACCAACACTGCAGTCGGGCTGGCGAGGATGCCGAGCTTGTGTTCGATTGACGCGCAGAACACGTCGTTACGCTTGCCAAGTGAGCCGTCCTTGTTGACGAGGAACTTCGGCACGATGAACAGCGAAATCCCCTTCACGCCCTCGGGTGCCGTGGGCGTGCGCGCCAGCACCAGATGGACGATGTTCTCGGCCATGTCG
>JAYVSR010000271.1:0-26014 GCA_043775155.1 Burkholderiales bacterium
GCAATGTGCTTGAGTTCCTGACCCACGCCGTACGCGCTCACGTCGGGAACGGTAACAAGCCCACTTTGCTACCTGCTTTAGCGGGGTGAACGGTTACAAAAAACTTTGTAGCGTTACGCGACCGGCGTCAGCAACGACTGACCCGTAAAATGCGCATTCAAATTCGCGAGGATCGCCGCCGTTGCCGCGCTCTGTGATTCCGGCGCACGGCCCGCGCAATGCGGGGTGATTGTCAGGTTGTCGCATTCCAGCAGCTTCGGATTCAATACGGGTTCACCTTCAATCACATCCAAGCCAGCCCCGGCAATCCGCTTCGACTGCAAGGCGTCCATCAAAGCGGCGGTATCCACTACCGTACCGCGCCCGACGTTGACCAAATAACCTTGGGGGCCGAGTGCTGTCAGCACTTCGGTGTTGATAGCGTGTTTTGTAGCAACACCCCCCGGTGCTGCAGCCACCAAAAAATCAGCCCATGTCGCCAAGTCAACCAAGCTGTCGAAATAACGATACGACGAGCCGGTGACGGCTGATCGATTGTGGTAACCCACCGCCATATCAAAACCCTCTGCGGCGCGGCGCGCGATGCGCTGGCCGATTTTGCCTAGCCCGAGAATGCCCACGCGCTTGCCGCACAGCGTCGGCGTTTCAGCACGCCATTGATCCTGCCAGCCGCCCGCGCGCACAAAGCGATCCGCTTGCAGCAGTTGCCGCACCGTGGCCAGCAACAGCATCATGGCGTGGTCGGCGACCGCCGGTGCGTTGGCGTCGGGCGTGTGGGCGACTGCGATGCCCCGGCTGCGCGCCTTGGCGATATCCACCGCCTCATAACCCGCGCCAACCGCGCAAATAAATTCCAGCTTCGGCAGCAGGTCGAACTCTTCCGCTGTGAGACCGAAACGCCCGTTGGTCAGCACCGCACGAACGGTTGCGGTTGCGCCCGCGTCGCGCAGTGCATCCAGGCGGCTGGGATACTTCGCCACTTCTAGCACTGTGTAACCGGCTGCCGAAAACGCCGCCGCGCGCTCTGGGTTAAGCCGCACCAGTGCCAGCACGGTTTTGCTCACGCTGCGGGCCGGTGCGCTCGCATGAATGAGCGCACTTGGCGTACCGCCACGGGAATACGCTCCTTGGGCTCTTTCCACGGGAACATACTGACTTCGGATTTCGGCGCCAGCATCACGGTTTCCATGGCCACCACGTACGGGTGCGGCGGGGAATCATCCGGCAGCACCAGCACTGGCGTTTGGCACGAGCGCACAAAATCACGGCTCACCGAGAACACGAAATCCGGATTGCTGCGATACATCTTGGTGAGATAACGATCCACGGTTTCCATCGTAATGTGCGGACGGCGCTTGACCAGCTCGGGGCCCCAGCCCTTCATATTGCCCTCATACGATTGATCGGGCGTCTCTTTGCGAAAACCGCTGGGCTGCGTGATCACCGCTGCGACAATACGATCCGGCGCGCGCTTCAACAGATTCCAGATGAGTGGGCCACCAATGCAATAACCCAGCACCATGAATTTTTTGATGCCCAGATGATCCATCACCCCCAGTTGATCGTCGGCGTGCGAATCCCACGGGCGGTCTACATCCAGCGGGCCGGTGGACTGGCCATCGTAGGCATTGCGCAAATCAGCCGTGATGCAGCGATAGTCATTTTTGAATTCCGCCGTCGCATCAAACGGCGCGCCGTTGGTGACCCACGCAATGGTCGAATTCAAGCCGCCGCCGGGGACAATCAGCAACGGGAAGCCCGTGCCCACGTCCTGATAATGAATGCGCACATTGCCTTTTTCGTAAAACGGCGCTTTGCCCGTTTGCGGCTGTGCTAGGGCACGTGGCGTGGCGGCTGCGGCGGCTGCTGCGGCTACTGCTGCCGCGCCCGTAGACAGCAAGGTGCGTCTGGTTGAATCCATTGGGGTCTCCCGTGAGATTGATAAAGAAATTCTGTCCGAACAGCGCTCAACAAAAAGGCCGCGTCAGCGGCCTTTTTGCAGATTGGCAGATTGCGGCAAAAATCAAATCGCCACAAACTTCAGGCGCTTCACTTTGGTCATGTCGGTGCCTTCGATGCGAATCAGCTTGGTCGAGGCATCGCGCTTGGGCGAATGCAGATCGCCTTCGTTGTAGAGGTGCGCGACACCCGGTGTCAGCGTGTAGGTGCGCACGTGCTTCACTTTGCCCGGCGTCTGCACACTGGCTTTTTCCACCAGCGCCCAATCGTTCATGGCAGTCTCGCCGCGCGCTTGACCGTAAATCGCCCATGAATGGCCGTGATCGTGCGGGTCGCTGACTTTGGGGCCTTCGTAGTTATGCGCCAGAATGCAAAAGCCGAATTCAGGGTCTTCATACAGCACGTTGCGCTCCAGCGAGTTGCTGTCCACGTACTTCGCCACAAACTGCTCGTCCAGCAGCACTTGCGACAACAAACTGCAAACGTTTTGGCGGCCCGCCGCACCCGGCTCCGCTTTGATGAAATCGTGGCACTGCGCCGCGAAGGTTTCCAGTGTGTGCCCTACCTGCTCCATGTTACCCATGACCGACTCCTGTGGTTGCTGTTAATCGCAAATCATAAACCGTACGCTTGAGGATGGTGTACCTATTCTGCACCCATTTGCCCGCGTTTGAAAAGGGGCTTGCGCAAAGCCGCCACAAGTTGCACCAAGCATGCCAGAATGCGGATCAAGCCACTTGCGCGATAAGATAAAATGTTCAATAAAATCAATTACTTACTTATATTAAGCCTGCTGATGAGCGCAGCCGCTGCGCTGGCGCAATCGACGCCCGCGCCAACCGCGGCGGCTTATCCGCAACGCCCGGTGCGCATGATTGCCGCGCAGTCAGCGGGCTCGTCGCTCGATACCATTCTGCGTATTTTCGCCGCCAAAATGTCTGAATCACTCGGCCAGCAAGTGGTGGTCGACAACCGCGGCGGCGCGGGTGGCACCCTCGGCGTGGAGCTGGCCGCACGCTCACCCGCCGACGGCTACACCCTGCTCGCCGGCGCTTCGAGCTCGATGATTGTCTCCAGCTACACCTATAAGAAGCTGCCGTTCGACACGCTGAAAGACTTCGCGCCGATTTCGCTGTTTGCCAATGTCGAGGCGGTGTTCGTGGTGAACCCCTCGCTGCCGATCAAAAGCGTCAGCGAATTTCTGGCGCAAGCGAAAGCGCAACCGGGCAAGCTCAATATGGGATCGGCGGGCGTCGGCGCCTCCAGTCATCTTGCGGGTTTGTTGTTCGTGAGCTTTGCCAACATCAGCACCACGCATGTGCCGTACAAAGGCGGCGGCCCAATGGCGACCGCCATCGTTGCCAACGAAGCACAGTGGGCGATTTCGCCGGCAGCGGCGCTGGTGGGGTTGATACGCGCCGGGCGTCTGCGCGCCATCGCCATCTCATCGGCCAAACGCTCGGCCATCCTGCCGGAGTTACCTACCATCGCTGAAGCCGGCGTGCCGGGCTACGAATTCGGCAGTTGGAACGGCGTGCTGGCACCTACCGGCACGCCGCGCGTCGTCATTAATCAAGTGCATGGCGTGATGCGCAAAGTCGCGGCCATGGCAGACGTAAAAGAGCAATTCGCCTCACAGGGCCTAGCACCCACTGCCAGCGAATCGCCCGACGAATTTGCGCGCTTGATTCGCACCGATTACGCCACCATCGGCAAGGCCGTGAAAATGGCCGGTATCAGGCCAGAGTAAGCCATGCGCTGTTGGATTATCTTGCTGGCGTGCCTGTTCGCAAACGGCAACGCCTTCGCTGCGGACGACATGATCAGCATCCCCGCCGGCGCGTTCACCATGGGCCGCGACGACGGCCCTGACGATGAGCGCCCGGCACATCAAATCACATTACCCGCGTTTGAGATCGACCGCCTGCCGGTCACCAACGCGCAATTTGCCGAATTTCTGAACGTGCGCGGCCACAGCACGCCGCAGGGCGCAAGGCTTTACGACTACGACGATAGCGACGCACGCATCCACCGGGTCAACGGGCAGTACCTGGCCGACCGCAGCTTTGAGCAGCACCCGGTGGTGGAGCCGTCGTGGCTCGGTGCGCGCGCTAACCTGCCTGCATACACGCCATGAAGCCACCCCAAATGCCGCTCAACCTGCCCGTGGTCACCAAGTTCATCCTCAGCTTGCTGGCGACGGCGCTGGCGTCAACGGCGGCGGTGGGTGGCGTGGCCTACTTCCTGATGGCGAGCACGCTGGACACGAACTCGCCGCGCGACGCGATCTACATTGCGGCGTTACGCGAATCGCTGATCGCGGGCACAGTGGTCGCCGTGTTGCTGGCACTGGCACTGGGTATCGTATTCGGCTCGCGCTTGAGCGGACGCCTGCAGCGACTGACGCACGCCGTACGCGCGATAGAGCACGGCGAATTGAGCCAGCATGTCACCGTGGACACGCGCGATGAAATCGGCCAGCTCGCTGCTGAATTCAACCGCATGAGCGACACGCTCGCTGCCAAGCACACAGCGCTCGAGGAATCGCGCGAGCACATCAGCCAGCAAGCCGAGCGCCTGCGCGAACTGAGCGTGCGCGATGTGCTGACCGGCCTTTACAACCGGCGTTTTTTCGACGAGCAGGGCGCGCAGTTATTCGAGCGCGCCGCACGTTACAACCGGCCACTGGCGGTGATGATCGGCGACATTGATCACTTTAAAAAAGTTAACGACACTTGGTCGCACGCCATGGGCGACGACGTGCTGCGGCGCATCGGCGAAATTCTTGCCTCCAAGGTGCGCGCGGCGGACCTGGTGGCGCGCTACGGCGGCGAAGAATTCGTTGTGGCGTTTCCCGAGACTTCGCTCGCGCAAGCCATCGCCACTTGCGAAGCGCTGCGCCAGCGCATCGAATCGTTTCCGTGGGAATCGCTGCACCCGCACCTTAAAGTCACCATCAGCATGGGCCTGTGCGCGGATACCTCGGTGAAAGACATACACGCCATGGTCGAAATCGCCGATGGCTATCTCTACAAAGCCAAACAGGCGGGGCGCAATCAGGTGTGTGCCCCAGCGCCTAGATCGTTTAAATAAATTCTCAATAAAATCAATTAGTTATGAAAGAACTCCCTGCGGAACTGCTGGCGGCATGGGATAGCAGACGCACGGTACCGTCCATCATCGCGCGCCATCCCGCATTCAGTTGGGACGATGCGTACCACGTCAGTGCCCAGTTTCGAAATCGTGAATTGCCATTTTGCCGATTGGAAATTCACGCCCGCTGAATCAGCAGCGGATTTTTCGCTGCACTGGCGGTTGGTGGTTGGCACGCCGATCGCGTACACGCCTGTCGGCTAATCGATCTTGATCCGCGCCATCTTGATGGCCTTCGCCCAACGCGCCGATTCCTCGTCCATGTAGGCGCGTAATCCTTCCGGCGTACTAGACTCCGGCTCGCCGCCATTGGCGAGAAAACGCTGGTACATCTCCGGCACTGCCAAGCCTTTCACCAGTTCGTTGTTCAGGCGCGTCACTATCGCTTGCGGGGTTTTGGCCGGCACGAAGATGCCGTTCCATGCCGTGTATTCGTAACCCGGCACGCCGCCCTCGGCGATGGTGGGCACGTTAGGCAACGCCGGTGTGCGACGGGCGCTGCCCACGCCCAGCGCGGCCAGCCGCCCCGCCTTGACGTGCGGCAGCACCGCCGGCACGCTGCTGAACGCCATGTGTATCTGGCCACCCATCAAATCGGTGATCGCCTGTCCGCCGCCCTTGTACGGCACGTGCACGATGTTGACGTCGGCCAAACCCTTGAGCAGCTCGATGCCCAGATGATTGGGTGTGCCCACACCGCTAGAACCGGCGTTGAGCCAGCCCGGTTTCGCCTTTGCCAGCGCGAGCAGTTCCTTGATCGACTTGGCCGGTAGTTGTGGGTTGGTCACTAGCAACTGCGGCAGCACCACCACTTTGCTCACCGGCGCAAAATCCTTGATCGGGTCATACGGCAATTTGCTCGTGAGCAGCGGATTCAACACCATGCCCGCCGACGTGCCGAGCATGATGGTGTAGCCATCGGCGGCAGATTGCGCGGCAATCATCGTGCCCAACACGCCACCCGCGCCGCCGCGATTGTCCACCACCACTTGCTGCCCCAGCAACTCGGCCAGCTTGCCCGCCACCGCCCGCCCCACCAGATCCGCGTTGCCGCCAGGCGGATACGTAATCACCATGCGTATCGGTTTGACGGGCCAGGTTTGGGCAAGCGCCGCAGCAGCATGCAGGGTGATCGCAACCGTCAGCGCTATGCTTAAACGCTCAATCCCCATCACGCATCACTCATCACCCATCACCTTCAGGTAACTCGACCGCCCGCCGTCGGCGGCGATGGTGGTGCCTGTCAGCATGCGCGAATCGTTCGAGGCGAGAAATAACGCAATCGACGCAATGTCTTCTGGATTGCCCACCGAGAACGGATAATTCTTGTGCATCGCTGCGCGTTGGCGCGCGGCGGGATTGGCGTTTTCTTCACCCAGCCACTGCGGGTTTTCGTAACGCTTGATCTGCCGCTCGGTGCGTATCGAACCCGGCGCGACCGCATTGGCGCGTATGCCGTATTGCACATATTGCGCCGCCAGCGTTTTGGTAAACGAGATAATGCCGCCCTTAGTAGCCGCGTAAGCAGGCTTCAAACTGCCGATCAGCCCCAAGTGCGAGGTGACGTTAATGATCGATCCGCCGCCGGCCTTAATCATGTGCGGAATGCCGTGACGGCAGCTCAAAAACGGATGCAGCAAATTGAGATTGACGGTGTGATGCCATACCTTCAAATCCATTTCATGCACCGGCACGTCCTCTTGCAGCGAACCGCCGGCGCAATTAAAGATCACATCCAGCCGCCCGAATTGCGCGATGGTTTTATCCATCGCGCGCTTCATGCTGTCATCTTGAGTGACATCGGTTTCGATAAAAATCGCATCGCCACCTGCCGCACGAAGTTCACGCTCCGCCGCCTCACCCACTTCGCGATTGAGCTCAATAATGGCGACCTTTGCGCCTTCGGCCACAAACAACTTCGCCGTGGATCGCGCAATGCCCGCGCCCGCGCCCGTGAGAAACGCCACTTTGTCTTTCAGTTTTGCCATAACAGGTATCCCACTTTGTTAGATTGATGTGCAGCCGTATTGGCACGTGCTCACTCGATTTTGAGCTTCGCCTCGCGCACGACTTTTACCCATTCGTCGTACTCTTTTTTCACCCGCGCGGCAAACACAGCAGGCGTACCACCCGATGCCGCCATGCCCTGCGCTTCGAGCGTGTTGCGGATGCCGCCATCTTGCAGGATTTTGTTCACTTCGGCATTCAGTCGCAACACGATAGCCTGCGGCGTGCCCTTGGGTAAAAACATGCCGTAGTAAGTGCCGTTATCGTACCCCGGCAACGCTTCGGCAATCGACGGCAAGTCCGGCAAACTGGGCCAGCGTTTGGCGGTGGTCACACCCAAAGCGCGCAAGCGGCCGCTGGAAAAAAACGGCTGCGCGCCCAGCATGCCTGCCACCATGAGCTGCGTTTGCCCGGCCATAAGCTCCGGCATCGCCACACCCGTGCTCTTATACGGCACATGAATTAATTTAATGCCCGCCATGTTGGCGAAAAGCTCTGTCGCCATATGGGTCAAGCCGCCCACCCCCGTGGAAGCGAACACCAGCGTGCCCGGCTTGGCCCGTGCCAGCGCGATTAACTCCTTCGCATTTTTAGCGGGCAACGACGGATGCACCACCAACACGTTCGCTGCAAAACCGATTTCCACCACCGGTATCAGCGCATCAAACGGATCGAACGACAGCTTGTGCGTCGCCGCCGTCGCGGAAAAGCTGCCCGACATGCTCATAACGGTATAGCCGTCAGGCGGCGCTTTGGCCGTCAGCTCCATGCCAATGGCCCCGCCCGCGCCGCCGCGATTGTCCACCACAAAGGGCTGGCCCAGCGCCTCGGATAATTTTTGCGCCACAGGCCGCGCCGTAAGATCAGCGCCACCACCAGGGGCAAAAGGCACGATCACGCGCACGGATTTGGCGGGCCAGGATTGCGCCGATGCAACTGAAGCGCAACAGACACAGCACAGCGCTGCCACAAATTTCCGCAAATACACCGGGCGCTGCGCCGTGAAAACAGCATTCAAGACATTCTCCTCAGCAATAAAGTGTTGTGACCCATGGACGGACACCGTGCGACCCGACTAGAGACCGTGTGTTGCGTCATGACGTCATGGCGTCATGGCGTCTTGTTCAGTCCCGCACCCCACGCCAGCACGCGCTTCGCCGTAGCCGCCATGGCGTAATCCACCAGCTTGCCGTCGACCGTGGTTGCCGCCGAACCACGGGCGAGCGCCGCATCGAACGCGTCCAACACACGCTGGTAATAATCGAGTTCCTGCTGCGTGGGCGTGAAGACGCGATTGACGATCTCAACCTGATTCGGGTGAATAATCGAGCGGCCGCGATAGCCGAGTTTGCGCGCCGCCACACAACAGGCGAGCAGCCCTTCGGGGTCACGAATGTTCGCGTAAGAACCATCCAGCACGTGCTCCACACCCGCCGCGCGCGCCGCGAGCAAAATGCGCGAGCGCACATACAGCACTTCGTTGCCTTCTGCGGTCCACTGATAACCGAGATCGGTTTGCAAATCGCCGTCCTGCGCGGTGCCCGCCACCACACAGAACATGCGCGGTGAGGCCGACAAAATTTCATAGGCAAACCACACACCCTTGGCCGACTCCAGGCTGGGGCCGATGCCGATGGAACCCTCTTTCAAGCCGCGCTTTTTCTCCAGCGCTGTCAGCATGCGATCCACTTCGCGGATGCCGTCGGCTGACTCGGCCTTGGTGAGGCGTATGCCGAGCAGGCCTTCGGTGACCACGGCATCGAGATCTTCCGCCAGCAGGCCGGTTTGCAATGAATTCACGCGCACATACAGAGCATTTTCGGCGTGATGCTTCTCGATGTACTCGCGCGCCAATGCGCGTGCCTTGGGTTTTTCGGCTAGTGGCACCGAATCTTCCAGATCAAACACCAGCGCATCGGCACCATACGTCGGCGATTTGGCCAGCATGTCCGCGCGATTGGCGGGCATGATCAACAAGCTGCGCAGGGGTTTGGTGGTTGGCATGGGGAAAGGGCGAACTAAGAATATTGTGTAACTACTTGATTTTATTGAGTTTTACAATCAGAGCTATCGGCGGATGTCGCGCGTTCTGTTTGCGACTTTGCAAACAGTTTAGCCGAGATCACCCCCGGCGTTGCCGCGCGGCTGGTATTGATCGTGCGAATTGCGCCGCGTTCTGCGCGACAATACGTGAACACTTTCGTCAAAACAATGCTGTAGGCAACACCATGACCGACAACACACTGGGGCTTTACAGCACTGCTGACCTGCGTGACGCCGCGCGACGCCGTCTACCCAAAGGCCTGTTTGAATTTATGGATCGCGGCAACGATGATGAAGTCGCCATGCGCGACAACGTCGCGGTGATGCAAAGCATCAAGCTAAAGCCGCGCGTGCTGATCGACGTCAACCAGCGCAATCAAGCCATTACCCTGTTCGGTAAAACGCAGCAGATGCCTGTGATCGTGGCACCCACCGGCTCCGCTGGTCTCGCGTGGCACGAGGGCGAAATCGCCATCGCACGCGCAGCCAAAGCGCAGGGCGTGCCGTTCACGCTGGCGCTGGGCTCGATGACCAAACTGGAGCGCGTCGCCGAAGAAGCCGGTGGCCCTGGCAGTGCGCTGTGGTTTCAGTTTTATATGTGGCCCGATCGCAAGCAATCACACCGCGTGATCGCACGCGCCAAAGACGCCGGCTTCGAGGCGCTGGTGTTCACTGTCGACACGCCGGTGGCACCGGGGCGCGAATACAATCTCAAGAACGGCATGACCATTCCTTTCAAGTTCACTGCGCGCAACACGCTGGATGTACTCGCGCATCCGCGCTGGCTGGCGGGCGTGTGGCTGCGCTATATCCTCACCACGGGCACACCGCGCTACCAAAATTTCCCCGAGGAAACGCAGACCAAAATCACGGCGCTGCCGATGGGCCGCTCGTCGAACTTCTGCGCGAATATCACTTGGGACGATGTGCGCGAGCTGCGCAAGCTGTGGCCGCACAAGCTCATCGTCAAAGGCATACAACATCCGCAGGATGCGGTGCTGGCCGCCGACTGCGGCGCAGATGCGGTGGTGATTTCCAATCACGGTGGGCGCGTACTCGACGCCGCACCCGTGCCCATACTCGCCTTGCCGCAGGTAGTGGATGCTGTCGGCAAACGCATCACGGTGATGGTGGACAGCGGCTTCAGACGCGGCGCGGATGTGATCAAGGCGCTCGCGCTCGGTGCCAATGCGGTCATGCTGGGGCGTGCGCCGCTGCATGGCGTGGCAGCGGCAGGCGAAGCGGGCGCGTGGCGCGCGCTGCAAATTTACCGCGATGAAATCGACCGCGTGCTGGGTTTGTTGGGGTGTACCGCCATCGATCAACTCACGCGCGAGCACGTGGACATGCGCTACGGGTGCCACGGCTCAGCGCATTCATGAGGCGTTTAACGTCATGCAGCAACGACAAATTGGCAGCACCGCACTGACAGTTTCCACCGTGGGTCTCGGCTGCAATAACTTTGGCCTGCGCATCGACGCCGAAGCGTCGCGCACGGTAATCCATAAAGCACTGGATCTGGGCATCACGTTTTTTGACACCAGCGTGCCGCTCCATAACTACTTGATTTTAAACAATTTTATATAAACATTAGCACACGGATTTTGAGCGGAGACAACCATGTCACACGCAACGCACCACGCTTTGCTCGCGCTGCTGATCCTGCTGCCTGCGAGTGAAATTCTCGCGCAGACAGCGGCGGGCAGTTACCCCAATCGTCCGATACGCGCGGTGGTGCCGCTTGCGCCCGGCGGCGGCACCGACACGGTGGGCCGCCTCGTCGCAGCGAAGCTCAGTGAAGGCCTTGGCCAACAAATCGTGGTTGACAATCGCGGCGGCGGCGGTGGTGTGGTTGGCACGGATCTCGTCGCTAAAGCCGCGCCGGACGGCTACACGCTACTCGTCGGCTCGATCACCACCAACGCGGTCAACCCCGTGCTCTACAAAAAATTGCCGTACGATCACATCCGCGATTTTGCGCCGGTGTCGATGATCGGCACCGTGCCGAATGTGCTGGTAGTGCACCCGGGTGTGCCAGCGAAAAGCATGAAGGAATTTCTGGCTTATGCGAAGTCCGCGCCCGGCAAAATCAGTTACGGTTCGTCGGGCATCGGCAGCGCTACGCATTTGTCGATGGAACTGATACGCATTATGGCCGGTGTGTCGATGGTGCATGTGCCCTATAAAGGTGCCGGCGCTGCGATGGCCGACGTGTTGGGCGGGCAGTTGCACGCGCTGTGCTCCAGCCTCGCGGGGCTGTTGCCGCACATCAAATCGGGCCGCGTGCGTGCGCTGGGCGTCACCACAGCGCAGCGCAATGCGCAATTGCCCGACGTGCCGACCGTGGCGGAATCTGGGCTGCCCGGCTATGAAGTCACCATCTGGTACGCGCTGTTTGCGCCGGCACGTACGCCGCAGCCGATTCTGGCCCGGCTAAATCAGGAAACCGTGAAGGCGCTCGCCGCAGCGGAATTGAAGGAGCGTCTGACACTGCAAGGTTTGGATGTGGCGTCATCCACCACCGATCAACTCGACGCCTTCGTCAAAAGCGAAACAGTGAAATGGGCGAAGGTCGTAAAGGAATCCGGCGCGCAGTCGGAGTAACGCGCACGCAGTCACACTACGCCGGTTTGCGTTTCAGCAAAAACGCCTGCACGGCATCCTGCACCATGTCGCCGCGCTGATTGAACACCTGCAACTGGCGCTTCATGATGCCGCGGTCGGCGCGCGAGCTCTCACGCTTTTCCAGCACCTTCAGTTTGGCGTGTATGGTGTCGCCCGCCTTCACTGGATGGGTGAACTTGAGGCTGTCGAAACCCAAGAACGCAATCAGCGTGTCATCGTAAAGATGCAACTGAAAAATTAGCCCGGCCGCGATGGCGTACACCAGCGGCCCGTGCGCGATGCGCGTGCCGAACTGTGTGGTTTTGCAATACTCCTCGTTGATATGCAGCGGGTTGTAATCACCCGACAGGCCGGCGAACGTCACGATGTCTGCTTCCGTAACCGTGCGCGCCGGGCTTTCGAATTCCGCGCCGACTTCCCACGCTTCCCAATACAGACCTCGCATCTGAAACTCCTATAACTAGTTGATTTTATTAGCTTATTTTATAACACCGCGCTTGCGCAACTCGGCAATGCGCGCGGTCGGCAACGACAGTAATTCCGTTAACACGGTATCAGTATGCTCACCCAGCAGCGGCGCAGGCTTCGATATCGTCTTGCCCATGCCGTCAAATTTGATCGGATTGCCCGGCATGCGCACGCGCCCGACTTGGGGGTGATCGTATTCGACGATCATCTCGCGCTCCGCCACCGGCGGCTCGGCAAACGCGCCTGCGAGATCATTCACCGGCGCGGCGGGCACTTCCGCGGCGTAGAGTTTTTCCAGCCAAGCTTTCACCTTGCGTTGACGCAAAATGTTTTCAAGCAATGGCACGATGATGTCGCGATGCTCTAACCGCTTCGGATTGGTAGCAAAGCGCGGATCGGTGGCCAGCTCGGGACGTTCGAGCACCACGCAGAGCTTCTGCCAGAAAATTTCTTGCCGTGTGGCGATCACGAGATAACCGTCTTGGGCAGCAAATGCCTGCCACGGCACGGTGAACTCATGCGCGGTACCTTGCGGCGTGGGCACGTCGCCGACAGTAAGGTAGTGTGTGGCCATGTAGCTCAGCAGATTGAGCATGCCGTCGAACATGGACGTTTCGACGCGACAGCCTTTGCCGGTTTTCTCGCGCTGATACAGGGCCGCCAGCACGGCCTCGCACGAAAATATACCGCCGCTCAAATCCGCCAACGGCACGCCCACGCGCGCAGGCGGACGGCCCGGCTCGCCGGTGATCGACAGGTAACCGCCGATGGCCTGAATCACCAGATCCAGCGCGGGATAATCCTTGTACGCACCTTCGCTGCCAAAGCCCGTGACCGAACACTGGATGATGCGCGGGTTGATCGGGGACAGCGTGGGGTAATCCACTTTGAGCCGCTCCAGCACGCCCGGACGAAAGTTGTCGATCACCACATCCGACACTTTCACCAAATCGTAAAACAGCGCGCGGCCGTCCTCCGACTTGAGGTTGATGACGATGCTTTTTTTGTTGCGGTTGAACGTGAGAAAAAGCGCGCTCACGCCTTTGTACGGTGCCACCGAGGGTATGCGCCCAAGATCGCCTTCCGGCGTTTCGATTTTGATGACTTCAGCACCGAGATCGGTCAACACTTGCGAGCCATAGGTGCCGGCGATGATCTGGCCGAGCTCGAGAATACGCACGCCTTCCAGCGGGAGCGGCATTTACAAGCCCAGTCCGCGCGCGATGATATTGCGCTGAATCTCCGAGGTGCCAGCGCCGATGGTCGCCAACCGCGAATCACGGAAAAAACGCTGCATCGGATATTCCATGCAGTAACCGTAGCCACCGAGAATCTGCAGGCCCATATCGGACACAGCCTTGTAGGTTTCGCCCGTGTGCAGCTTCACCACAGCGGCGTCTTGGCGCGTGGCCTTGCCTTGATCCATTAACCAGGCAAAGCGGTAGACCATGGTGCGCGAAATATCGAGCATCATTTTCATGTCGGCGAGTTTGTGCGAAATCGCCTGAAATTCGCCGATGGTTTTGCCAAACTGTTTGCGCGTTTTGGCGTAATTCAGCGCGTACTCGAATGCTGCGGTAGCCGCGCCTGTGCGCGCCGCCGACAGACACAGGCGCTCGTACCAGATGTAGGCATCCACCGAGCGCCAGCCCTGCCCCACTTTGCCGAGTACCGCAGAATCGGGCACCTGCACGTCGTTGTAAAACACTTGCGTGGTGCCGATGGCGCGTTGGCCCAGCGTCTTGATTTTTTTGATGTCGATACCGGGCAGTTTGGTATCGATCAGAAAATTGGTAATGCCTTCATGCTTTTTCTCGCCGCTGGAGGTGCGCGCTACCAACAGACACAGCTCGCTGACATCCATGCCAGAGGTAAACACTTTTTGGCCGTTGATGGTGTAGCCGCCCTCGCGCGCCGTTGCGCGCGTGGTGAGCGCCGCGGCATCGGAGCCGGAATGCGGCTCGGTGATGCCGAAGCACACGGCGATTTCACCCTTGGCGACTCGCGGCAATATCGAAGCTTTTTGCTCCGGCGTGCCATCGCGCATGACGGCGTAGCCGCCGTAGGTTAACGTGCGGAACACCCACATCGCGAGTTCTTCAAAGGCGTAACCGCATTCTTCGAGAAGTATCGCGAGGTCGATGGCGTTGCCGCCGCTATTTTGTGCGCTGCCGCCAAACTCCGGCGGCACAATCAATCCAAACCAGCCGTTCTTTGCCAGCGCATCGTATGCCTCGCGTGGCGGCTTTGCCGCTTCATCGCATTGGGCGGCATATTCCGGCGAGCACGCGGTACTCAGCAGGGCACGCAGATGTTCGCGAATTTGCTCCTGTTCCGGCGTGAACGAATAATCCATGGGCTATCCGGTCAGTTCAGTTGAGCTTCGCCAGTTCCAGCACGCGCTTTGCCCGCTGATACATGGCGTAATCGACCAACTTGCCTTCAATGGCTATCGCAGCGACGCCAGTTTTCTCGGCGGCTTCGAATTCACTAACGACACGCGTGTACCAAATCACGTCCGCGTCCGGTACGGCATAGGCACGGCGTATCGGTGCAATTTGCTTTGGATGGATCGGTGTGCGCCCCAGAAAACCCAGCCGCGCAGAAGCGGTTGAGTCTTGGATCAAGCCCGCTTCGTCAGCGATATCCGCATACACACCATCCAGCGGATAGGCACCTGCGGCCCGTGTGTCGCACAGCACTTTGGATTTCGCGTACAAGAGTTCCGTGCCTTCGATAGACCAAGCGCAACCCAGATCGGTCTGCAAATCGCCGTCACGCGCACTGCCGATGCAGGTGGTGGTGACGCGTGGCGAGGCTTTAATGAGGTTGTAGCAGTTGTATACGCCGAGCGCACTTTCTATCATCAAACAGATTTCCACCGCGCCGTGTTTCAAACCTTGTGCGGCCTCAAACTGATCGAGCATGGCGGCGCACGCTTTGACTTCTTCGACGGTTTCGCCTTTGGGCAAGAAAATCGCATCGAGGCCCGGACGCACCACTGCAGACAAGTCGGCTTCAAGCAGACCGGTGGCAGGCGCATTGGTACGCACGAAAATCGCGGGGGTCTTCTTGCCGGATCGGCGACTGCTCGCTACGCCTTTAATCACGGCGGCTACGAGCTGGCGGGCGTCAGCTTTGGCGCTGATCGCCACCGAGTCTTCAAGATCGAGAATCACGCCGTCGGCACCCGATTCCAGCGCCTTCGCCATCACGCGATCTTTGGAACCGGGCGCAAATAGGGCGGTGCGGATAGGTTGCATGTCGAGTATATAACTAATTGATTTTTAACGATTATTTAGCATAGCTCTCAACACGCATGGGCGGATTACCAATCTCGTCCAAGCGCCCGTCTTGCGCCATGATCTCAATGAAATTTTCCAGCGCATGCCACGCGGGCGGCATGCCGAAATTGGCACTGGTCTGAAAAATGACCTCCATCACCTCACGCGGGCTCGCGCCCTGACGCATCGCGCCGCGCATGTGGCCGCGGGAAATAGTGGCCTCGCCCACCGCTAGACAATCGCCAACCATGCACAGCAG
Organism: Burkholderiales bacterium; assembly: GCA_043775155.1. Classification (GTDB taxonomy): domain Bacteria; phylum Pseudomonadota; class Gammaproteobacteria; order Burkholderiales; family JAEUOS01; genus CANJDH01. The sequence goes on from JAYVSR010000271.1 coordinate 15,799, forward strand.
CCGCGTTTTGTTGTCGACAATACCGCGCGAGTACATTTCGCCATAGCAAAACTTCACCCACAAGCCGGCGAAATCGCTGTCCAGCTTGTCGATCCAGTCGAGGATATTGATGTGATGATGCGGGCGCATGGTCAGGCCCACACCCACAGCCAGCCAGCCGTGCTTATCTATGAGTGGCTGGGTGCGCGGATCGGCCATGTCGTCTTTATGCCATGTTTTTTCTTCGGCAGCGTGACTGCGTTGGCCGGCGGTGCCATCCAGCGGCAACTGCGAAGCCTTAAGTTCCGGCAACAGATTGAGTTCCTCCACAATTTTATGAAAGGTTTCAATCGCCGGATCAACTGTCACGTGCCCGCCATACACCAAGCACTGCAAGATAATTTCCGCGATTTCGCGCACCGGCACTTTTGCAGCAATTGCCGCACGTACCGTGCCATCCAGCAGCGGCTGCGCCTTGGCCATGGTGTATTGGCCAATCAGCACCAGCAGGCGCGTGCGCGTATCTAGCGCCGGGCGACGCGAAAGCCCCGCGATTTGATAGTCAAGCCAGGAACGCGTGAAATGCTGGTCGATGGCGTCGCGCTGCGCGAGGCGTTTTTCGAACGCCGGCCCCTGGATGCGCATCCCAGTATCAAAAGCCTCAGCGCCATACTTGTTACGCAACTGCGCACGTTGATCGTCAGCCATGAGATCGTCTTTCTTAGAATGATGATTAGCTCTCGCCATTTTAGCGCACGGCAGGTCAATGCGGCGCTTGGTAAGCAGACGCTGAATATCTGCGCTCAGATAGCGAACTCGATGAGATGGCGCAGCGAGAAACTGAAACTCAATTTCCTTTGGCGGAAAAGAGCGGCACCACGGAATTGAGCAGAGCCATCGCTTTAGGAACATCGGAGTTGCTGCAGGCGGCGTCCAGCTCGTCCAGCAAGGGCTGCAACTTCGGCCAGGGAACAGATTCCTCCATGGCTCGCATAATCAACGGGTGCTCAGTACCCATGGGATTGTTGCCAATCAGCAGCTCTTCATAGAGCTTTTCACCGGGCCGAAGGCCTGTAAACTTGATTTCGATATTCCCACTGGGATGATCAGCATCACACACCGTTAAACCACTCAAATGCACCATGCGGCGAGCGAGATCCAGAATTTTTACGGGACTGCCCATATCCAGTACGAATACATCGCCGCCAACAGCCATCGACCCTGCTTGAAGCACCAATTGAGCGGCCTCGGGAATCGTCATGAAATAGCGAATAATTTCAGGATGGGTCACGGTAATCGGACCACCATCCTGAATCTGTTTTCTGAAAAGTGGCACAACTGAACCGGAGGATTCCAGCACATTTCCAAAGCGTACCATGCAAATTTTGGTGCCGCCGCCCTTGATGCCTTGCATGACGAGTTCGGCCATGCGCTTGCTGGCACCCATGACACTCGTTGGCCGAACCGCTTTGTCGGTGGATATCAGAACGACATTGTCGACCCCCCCCGCCACTGCCGCCTCTGCGACTCGCAGAGTGCCGATAACGTTATTGCGTATCGCCTCGCAAGGATTGCTCTCCACCAACGGAACGTGTTTGTAAGCGGCAGCATGGTAGATGGTGTTGACGTGATGATCCGCCAAAATGCGGCCCAACAGAAAATTGGGCGCTACGGACGCAAGCAACGGCACCAATTCGACCTTGTTTCCGTGCTCCGCGTTAAACGCCAGCAGATCTTCGTGAATGGCATAGAGCGCATATTCAGAATGATCCAGAAGCACGAGTTTCGATGGGGCCAGTAACTGAATTTGCCGACACAACTCCGAACCGATAGACCCGCCCGCACCAGTTACCAACACAACCTTGCCCGAAATACACTTGGCCAATAGCGTCGGCATGGGCGGAACTGGCTCACGCCCGAGCAAATCTTCAATATGCACGTCTTCAATGTCACTGATTTTGGCGCGACCGTCTATTAAAGCGCCAAAGCGGGGGATAGTGCGTATACGCACACGCAATTGTTCAATCTGGCCAAATATTTCCTTCAAGCGAGCCTTGGACGCAGAAGGAAGCGCTAGCAATATCTGTCGTACCTCATATTCGTCAATTAAATCCGGGAGTTCGCTGGCTGGACGAACTTTGATGCCGTATAACAAGCTCCCTGAGAGATCCTTATTGTCGTCGACAAACGCGATAACTTTAAGACCTGATTTGCCGTTTAGGGACATGGCGAGCTGCGCACCAGCATCTCCAGCACCATAGATAATCACACGCTCCAGCAGTTCGCCGCGAGCCTTTTTCTCACGTAAGAACTCACTCGCAACCACGCGGCTACCACCGACAAAGAGCAGCGTCAGCAACCAATGTAAGACTAAACCAGCCGCAGGAAGGCCAGCTTGCATATCAGACAGTCGAATAAAAACCCAGAACAAAATTGTAGCCGTTGTGACACTGGTCACCACGGTAAATAGCATACCCGAACCCATATACCTGATTACGTTCTGATACAGGCCAAACGCCAAGAATACAGGGAGAGCGGCTAAAAGAACTAAGCCGAATATCGCTGCTCTCCCGTTGGGAACGCTTGCCACGGAATCGGCCAGCACGAGCATCGTTACCAACAAAGCGGCCGCCACAGATGCCACATCTACCGAGATCGTGACCACACGCTTGGCGCTTCGAGGTAACGCCCTTAAATGCGCACGCAAACTATTTGCAATCATACGAGACTCTTTGTACGTCACTCACGGAGTTGAACTTACACATTTACCGCGACAGCGACAGTCAGACTTCACAATAGCTGCGCGGCACCAGCCCGTCGAATTACGACGTAGGAGTACAGAATCTGAAAGAGCAAAAACGGTGCGAACACAAATACTCTCTTTTCCCCAGGGATATGTACCATCCAGATCGCTCCGAATCCCTGAGCCACACATAATCCATAGTGAAAGAAACTAACGGCGCGGTGACTATAGCCAAGACGGTTACACAACTGATACAAATGCAGCCTATGCGCATCGAAAACCCGCTCACCACGCATTAAACGTCGCATGAATGTAAAAAATGTGTCGTAGATGAAATTAAACAAGAGCAACGGCATGACAAGAAATGAGGTGTGCGAGGCATCGTGACCGGTTGCTATAATAGCCAATACTGAAAATACAAAGCCCAAAAACGCGCTTCCGACATCCCCCATAAAAACCCGAGCAGGTGACCAATTGTAAATTAAAAAGCCTATAGCTCCAGACATTACCGTATATGACGTTATATAAACGAACGTGCTCCCTTGGCTAAAGGTGATAAAACAAAAGAATGCGCTAACAATAATTGCGACTCCGGCAGCCAATCCATCTAAGCCGTCCATAAAATTGTATGCGTTCGTAAGACCTAATATCCACAAGAACGATATCGGATAGGTCAGCCAGCCTAGGGAAACTAACCCGACAAAAGGTAGTGCTATTTGTTCAATAACCAAGCCGGACAACATCACGACCATCGCGGCGACAACCTGTATCGCCAGCTTAAAGGCGAAAGGTCTGTTGTTGATATCGTCATACAACGAGATAGCCGAAATCAATAACGCGGAAAACACAAAGCCATAAAAAAATGTTTGTCGGATGTAAATCGTTTGCGCAAAACAAAAAATAATGACCACGCCAATACCAAAAGTCGCAACTATTGCAACACCACCAGACTTGGGCGTGGGAGTGACGTGGGCGGATCGGGAATTTGGGACATCCACAATGCCCGCTCGATACAACATCCACCGAGTCAAGCAGATAGACACGCCGCACAATACAACAGCAAAGCCAATGTGAGACAGAAATGCAGTTAATGACATTGTTGAGCTAGACTACAGTTGTTTAATGAATTAAGGGTAAGTTGACCTCGCACCAATTCTCTTGCCGACACTCAGTATGAATTTTAATGGTGCGAACACCAAATGACGCAATATGAGCGCATCATTTCCAAATTTTAAATTTCTCAGCGACTTGATCCCAGTATTACACACCCAACGCGCCAGCAGCCGTTCGTTCGACGCGATATATATTACCTTCGTGCCATGACAAAGTGTGTGCGCATCCTCATTTTCGCCAGTTTGCTGCTTGTATTCATACTCGCCATATTCAGACAATCTTCAAGTTTCTATTCCATCGTCGAGGTAGAAAGCCCCTACGTTTCGGGGCCTGCGACACTCAACTTCATATTCCGAAGCCATCCAACATTGATCGGCTGCCAAGAGCTTGTTTACGATGTGTCAAGAGCAACGACATCAGCATGTAAGAACTGCCGTATCAGGCGCGCCCAGTGTATAAACACACTAGACGAAACACAACTAACTCAACTCAATTCAAATAGCGCGATTCCCGCTCCATCAATATACACGGCGGAAGGCGTGGTTTCCTTTGGTGCTGCCAATCCAGCCTTGGCGCTAAGTGCCTGCCAACTCAGCGAAATATTAACCGCGGCGAGTCCATTGCCGCTGAAATGCTCCCAACCCAACATTGCGCGACTACGTGTAGCGAAAGCCAAGGACTACGATTTGAATTTGCAGCACATGCTCGTATTTTTAGTCGCTATAAGCGCCGCATGGCTCGGAGGATGGTTCATCGTCAAATATGAACATCTACACGCTCATATTTCGCATGATCATGTCGGCACAGGCCCACAAAAGTATCACGCGGAACCCACCCCACGTATTGGCGGTGTAGCTGTGATGCTCGGCTTAGTCGCTGCCCTGCTGGTCGTAAACATTGCTCACGCATCGACCGTGGCGCTCGGATTTTCTCTACTGCTTTTCGCTGGCACCCCAGCCTTTGGCGGCGGCCTTGCAGAAGACCTGACGAAAAAAGTCGGCGTGCTAGAACGCTTGTTACTGACTATTCTTTCAGGCTTGCTCGCTACTTGGCTACTCGGAGCCACCCTCACCAGAGTCGATATTCCCGGTGTCGATCAAATATTGACGTGGCTACCTCTTGCAATTCTCGCAACCGCCATTTGCGTTGGAGGCATTGCCAATGCGATCAATATTATCGACGGCTACAATGGATTAGTCAGCGGCTTTTCTATCCTCGTTCTTGCGGGACTCGCATATATTGCCGCCCGACTCGGCGATCAATTGATTTTGACATGCAGCTTGGCGATGGGAGGAGCCTTGATCGGCTTTTTCATTTGGAACTACCCAAAGGGCAGAATATTCCTTGGAGATGGCGGTGCATATTTTCTGGGGTTTTGGCTAGCCGAGCTCGCTTTGCTACTGACTATTCGCAATCCCGAGGTGTCGCCCTGGTTCCCTGTCGCACTGTTGGGTTACCCGATCTATGAGACTATTTTTTCCGCGTACCGCAAGAAAATATTGCGGAATCGCTCTCCTAGCAAACCGGACGGCCTGCACTTTCAGATGTTGATTTACAAGCGGCTCGTTCGATTTCATGTAGCTAGCCGAGATCGCGCTAGCAGAACCACCCGCAACAGCCTTGTATCTCCTTACATTTGGACAGTGTCTATAATCTTCTTTGTGCCCGCGCTTGTTTTTTGGAATTGCACATATTGGTTAGTAGTTAGCGTATTGAGCTACTGCATATTCTATACTTGGCTTTACTGGCGAATGATAAGATGGCACAGTCCTCATTGGCTATTGATTTGCCGCAATTAGAAGACTAACTACCTCGTACCAGACGAGCAAGATGAAAATTTTAATGACCGGTGCCGATGGAAATTTGGGGCGTGAGTTGTGCAAATCGGCACCGAATAAGATAATCCCACTTGGCAGGGATGACTGGAGCCATCTTGACGCAAGATTTAGCAATGGTATTGACGTAGTAATTCACGCTGCGAGCGATTTGCGTACGCCGTTGAGCGCATCCCCAGTTTCGGTGCTGGACTCCAACGTTATGTCAACAGCACGTATACTCGAGGCCACTAAGCGGCATCGCATTCCACGTTTAATATTTATAAGCAGTTGTGCGGTATATGGCAACGAAATATGCACTAGTGAGGACGTGAGATGTAATCCAATTAGCGTAAACGGTATCAGTAAGCTCCTGAATGAAAGAGTTATTGCCGAATTCTGCCAAGGAACAGCAATCAAATATACGATCTTGCGGGTCTTTAATATGTACGGTGGCGACGACCATTTCTCCGTATTCAGCCATATCGCACGCGCCCTAGAAAACGACTCGCCCCTCAGGCTGCACAATCGGGGGCTGGCAAAGCGTGATTTTATCCATGTTTCGGATGTCTCAAACTGCATTCTTAACCTGCTTCGCACGGACGTACCCTTCACTCATCTGAATATCGGCACCGGTATCGCAACGCCTATTTCGGATATCATTGATGTCATCCGAACTCGATTCCCAAAGCTGCATATTCAACACGAAGATATCGCGGAAGCGGCGCATTCGCATGCAGACATTACGCGGTTGCTCCGTCTAGTAAATTGCGATTTTGTAGATGTAAAATACTTCGCCAAGGTCAATTTCTTGTCAAAATTGTCGAACCCCTAAAGTTGCTCAGCTAATTCAGACTCGGTAAAAGCCGAGCCATGCCTGATATAACGCGAGAATACGCAGAAACACCGCGTCAGAATTCGCTCTTTGCATGACAAAATACCCTCCACTTTACTTAGCGTAGTTCGTTCAAAATTCCGGAATACGCCTTGCGCATGCGTTAGCAGGGCTTCCCAATTGTATTTTTCTTATCAGTTCAAATAGCCCATGAAAGTCGTCTACGATCATCAAATCTTTGGTTGGCAGGAATACGGCGGCATATCCAGATACATTTTTGAACTTGCACTGGAAATGGCTACCGCGAATGCGCAAGACGTAAGTATTGTTTCACCTTTCTATGTTAACCAATATTTGAAGCATGCTCCAAAGTCACTTAAGGTTTTAGGCATTCCAATTGGATACATTCCTAGGATCGGACGAATAGTTCGTGCAGTAAATTCAATTTTCGTTTGGCCTGTAATCAGACACTTGCAACCGGACATTGTCCACGAAACTTACTATTCAACACGGGCTATCGCGCCGAAGAGTGCCAAAGTAGTCTTGACGGTTCATGACATGATTCACGAAAAATTTAGTGATGAATTTTCAGCGGCTGATCCTACTCGCCACGAAAAAGCATTAGCTGTTCAACGTGCGGATCATATTATTTGCATTTCCCAGCAGACGAAAAATGACCTGATTGAATTGCTTGGCGTGAATCCACTAAAGACCTCCGTGGTACATCACGGATTCAATATGACGCAGGTTCGCCGATGCATGAAAAAGCCCAACCTCACGCGACGCCCATTTTTACTTTTTGTAGGAAAACGTGGGGCGCATAAAAATTTTCAAGGGTTATTACACGCCTATGCAGCGTCACGTCAATTGAAAAGCAACTTCGACTTGATTTCGTTTGGAGGTGGTGCCTTCAACGCCCATGAAATGAAGTTGCTTCAACAACTGAGACTCGATAAAGAACGGATTCATCAGATTTCTGGCGACGATTTCGCGCTATCTCAATACTATAGGGCGGCCAGCGCTTTTGTATATCCCTCTAAATACGAGGGATTCGGCATCCCTCCTCTAGAGGCCATGAGCTTCAACTGCCCGGTAGTTTGCAGCGGTGTCAGCTCCATACCTGAAGTTGTTGGCGATGCGGCAAGCCTCTTTGACCCCGGCGACCCTAATTCGATCCGGATGGCGATTGAGCGTGTAGTGAGCGACGACGTATACCGAAATGTTTTGATCAATCGCGGTGTAGAACGAATCAAATTTTTCTCATGGCAACGCTGCGCCCAAGAAACCTTAGAAGTTTACCGTCAAGTCTTGTTACAGCATTAATGCATTCAACAAGTAAATATAGGCGTGCCTCGGCGCGTCCGCATGGCGAGGCACGATTACTTAACGACAAGCAGGAATTGCATTACATAGGAGCACATAATGTTTCGAGACAATACGGATAAATCTTGGGAAATACTGGGGAAGACTGCTCCATACTATGGGGTATTAACATCCAATAAATACAGGGACGATAATATCAATGACGAAGCAAAAGCGTTGTTTTTTAAGAGTGGCCAAGAACATATGATCGGGCTTTTGAATAGAGTTCAATTGAAATTAGGAACCGTTTTGAAGGGAAGCGCGCTTGATTTTGGTTGTGGCGTAGGACGGCTAATTTTTCCACTCGCTGAGCTTGGTTTTTCAAGAGTAGTAGGTATAGATGTTTCGGAATCGATGTTAAAAGAAGCGAAAGGCAATGCGGAGAAATTTAGACTCCGTAATATTAGCCTATTACTTTCCGATGACTCTTTGTCAAATATTGAAGGGTGCTTTGATTTCATTCACTCTTTTATCGTCTTTCAGCATATACCCGTCACACGTGGTGAACGAATTATAAGACAGCTAATCGACAGGCTGTCACCGGGTGGGGTAGCTGCGTTGCAAATGCCCTTTGCAAGAAAAGTCGGATTAGTAAGAAAGAGCGCAAATTTTGTTCGCGTTCACATTCTCCCCTTACATATATTGGCTAACGTTATCCAAAAGAAGCCATGGCGAGAGCCCCCAATGCAAATGAATCGGTATAACATGAATTCGCTGCTTCAAATTGCGCATGATTGTGGAGTTCGTGATGCTACGATAGAGCTTATCTTTGAGAGTGGCAATCTAGGTGCATATTTGTTTTTAAAAAAGCCACCCTGAAACTTGAGGTTACATGTTATCAAGAACTTACAAAGCAAATGTAAAGAAAACCATCATGGGTTGCTCAACCAAAACCACTAGATAATCAAGATAGAAAATGCATGGAGACATATCTGCTATCTTTTCCGGCGATATTGGTGTCAGGATTGGCTTGCTTCCTATTTTACTTTGGGACAAATCGCTACAGAAATGCGATCAACCCGCTTGTAGTCTTCGCACTGTTCGATATTGGACTGCTTACACTTTTGTCATCAGGCGTGGTCGACGAATATTACGATGGCCAAGATGTTGGATTAGCGGAAGTATTATATCTAGCTATCGTTTACTTAGCAGGATTTGTCTTGATTTTTCTTCCGCAACGCTTCAACCTGCCTAGGCTGTTGTTTGACGAAATACTGACTGTTATTGGAAAAAGAAATACGCCAGCGAATTATGGCGTGATAAACCAAGCGTTATTGTTAGCATTCACCACAGGGTTGTTCGTCCTACTGATGGAGGCAAGCGGCGCAGGAATGCTTTGGCTTACGGAGCCTAGACAGGCGTATCAGTTGTATCGCGCGGGAGTTGGTTTCATATACCTAATGGTGCAATGGACGCTGCTAGTTGCAATGCTGTATTACTTATGGACTTGCAAGCCAAAATTGCCTACATTGATTTTAGTAGTTTGTATTTACACGGTGCTTGTATATTTCACAGGCTCAAAGGCCAATCTACTAGCCGGGATTATCTTAGCCGGTGTTTATTATAATTTTTTCATACGTAGAATATCGACACTATTGATTCTCTGTTCGCCATTTGTCATTCTTGGAAGTTTAATGATACTTCTTGTGCATCAGGGTTCCTATGACGAAGTGCTTTCTTCCTTAATGTATTTTAGCGATTATACGGAAACTACCGCGCAATTTTTGCGGCGATTTGATGAATTCGAATTGCAATGGGGATATGCGACTCTTTCAGAGTTGTGGTTCTATGTTCCCCGCGCCTTATATCCAGATAAGCCATTCGAATACGGGCTTGTTCTTATTGACAAGGCGCTGTTTCCAGGGGCGGCTGAGTTAGGCTCTACACCTGGAGTGTTGCCATGGGCAACTGCATATCTTGATTTTGGCCTTATGGGCGTATTTATCTCGGGAGTGGTGACTGGATTTATTCGGCGGGGAGCATATGAATCATATCTAGCGAATCGTTCAAACGTAGTAGCATTTGTCTTAATGATTCAGTTATCCCTGATACCTGTTTTCGCATATGCCACACTTCCCTTGACTATTTTAATTGGAGCACTGTTGGCATCCTTTATGCGCAAGAAAATAGTTTTTGTTGCTGCCAAGCAATCGTTGAACTAAACCGCTAATTGTACTGTGCTAATAAACATGTCATTCTCCCGCCATCATCGTACATTCAGGGAGAATTGTCATGGGAAATGGATTGGAAGCACGCTTTGAACGCTACGCAGAGACGATGATACAGGCACTGGGGCACGCGGATCGGGCCGTTCCGGCGCGCTGGTATCTGCGCGGCCTGATGCTGCCCGGAGCCCGCAAGAGCGTCGAA
>JAYVSR010000272.1:0-5731 GCA_043775155.1 Burkholderiales bacterium
GTACACCAATGTTGCCAATCTTTCTGGAGGCATTGAGGGCTGGAGTGCGTCAGGACAGAAGGTTACGGCGGGCAAGGGTTAATGCACTCGATAGGAGTGCGAAAGTAACTGCGGTCGATTGTGGCGATGGATTATGACCACGGTCTGGCGAAGGCATTGATGATTGCAGGCGTGGTGGCGATACCGCTGTGTGCGCGCAGTGCTGGTTTGACGGAAAACCAGCAAGCTGGTAAGCTTGCTTGATGAAAACAACTCTCGATTTACCCGACGAACTAATCCGGGAAGTGAAGCTGCGCGCGGTTGTGCAGCGTCGTACCGTGAAGGATTTGGTCACCGAGTTTTTGCGCCAAGGGCTTGGCATGGCACCATCCGCGCCGCCTAAACCGCCTCCTGCTGACTCGATGGTCGAGATTGGGCCGAAAGGCCTGCCGGTGATCCGTTGTAACCCAAAGGCGCCAGCCGCCCGGATGAGTGCGAAAAAATTGCTGCAATTGGAGCAGGCGGCACAGGCTGCGGAGGATGCCAGAAATGCCGGGCTTGCTGCTTGATACCAGCGTATGGTTGGCGGCAGTGTTTTCAACCCATCCTTTTCATGCAGCAGCACAAAAAAGTTTGTATCACGCAACGCCCGCTGAACCTGCGGCTTTTTGCCGATCAACGCAACAAAGCTTTCTTCGTCTCGCTTCCACGCCCACACTGTTGAAAGCCTATGGCGCGACCGGATTGACCAATCGCGATGCCTTGGTGGCGCTTGATGCGTTGCTGGCGCTGCCGCAAGTGTGTGAACGAGAGGAGCCGCCCGGTACGCCGGCGCTCTGGCATCGTCTGGCGTCGCGCGATACGGCATCGCCCAAGGTCTGGATGGATGCTTATCTGGCGGCTTTCGCTATCTGTGGTGGATCGCGTTTGGTTTCGCTGGATCAGGATTTCAAGAATTTTGTGCCGAATGGCCTCAAGTTCAGTTTGATCGGGATTTGATTGAGCGGATGACTTTATCGGGTTTGAATATATTATTTAACATAATATACATTCTAATTAAAATTGAATGGTCGGCCATTCCGCTTAAGGCATCAATTTAACCCGCAGCAGATTCAAAATTTCCTGATTGTTCCCGGACTTCTCGGCCCACGTCAAAGCGCTTTCCCCGGCTTCGTTTTTTACCGAAACATCGGCGTCTTCAGCGACCAATAATTTCACCGTTGAGGCATGCCCGCCACGCACAGCCATCATTAATGAAGTTGAACCATTAGGTGAAGTTGAATCTATATAGGCATGATTTTCAATGAGTAATTTTATTATTTCATCTTGTCCTGACGTGGCGGCATAAATCAGCGGCGTCCATCCGGGATGATTGACTTGCGCCTCTTTGGAGATCAAAAACTCGACCACGGCCTTGTGGCCCTGGATCGCCGCCAACATCATCGCTGACTCTCCGGCCGGGGTTTTCTTGTCCAAATCAGCGCCAGCAGCTGCCAGTATTTGCACCGTCTCAAGCTGGCCTTCGCGAGCGGCCAGCAACAATACCGGGGTGCCGGACTGGTCGGGAGTATTGGGATCCATCCCGCGTTTGAGCAGACCGATCAATTCGCCGGAATTGCTTTGTTTGACCGCGCTGACAAAATCCTCATACGCCGACGGCCACGCCGGGCCGGCCAGCGCGGCGCCCAACACCAACGCTGGCGCAATCCGTAAAATTTTCATGCTGCGTCCTTAAATAGCCGGAAAAAATTCTCAGTGGTTGCTTTGGCAACCGCTTCGACCGAAACGTTCTTGAGCCGCGCGATTTCCTCGGCGACGTGACAGACGAACGCCGGCTCGTTGGTTTTTCCGCGATGCGGAACCGGCGCGAGATAGGGTGAGTCGGTTTCGATCAACATGCGCTCCAGTGGCACGGCTTGCGCCACCGCTTTGAGATCCTTCGCACTTTTGAACGTGACGATGCCGGAAAACGAGATATAAAAACCCTGCGCCATCGCCGCCTCGGCGACTTCGCGCGACTCGGTGAAGCAATGCATCACGCCGCCCGTCTCATCCGCGCCCTCCTCACGCATCAGACGAATCGTGTCTTCGGCAGCGGAGCGGGTGTGGATAATCAGCGGCTTTTTGCAGCGCCGCGCCGCCCGAATGTGGGTGCGAAAGCGCTGCCGCTGCCACTCCAGATCGCCGGTCAGCCGATAGTAGTCGAGCCCGGTTTCGCCAATCGCGACCACTCGCGGGTGAGCCGCTAGCGCCACCAAGCCGGCTTCGGTCGGCTCCTCGACATCGGCATAGTCGGGGTGGACGCCGGCTGAGGCGAACACATTGGCGTGCGCTTCGGCAATCTGCAACACGCCGGGTAGATCCTGCAAATTGACACTGACGCACAAGGCGTGGGTGACGCGGTTTGCTGCCATCGCGTCGAAGAGTTGCGGCAGCCGCTCGCGCAATTCGGGAAAATCGATGTGGCAGTGTGAGTCAATGAACATGGGGGAATGACCGTGGTGGCAGCGCCGGGCGCAGCTTATAAAGTATGCGTTGGGCGGGTCGAAGTGAGCGAATTTCCCAGCAGATTCTCAATCTTGCGCCGCGCCGCGACGCCCGATTCGTCGGCGGAAAACTCGACGCCAACGCCCTGCTGCTTGCCGCCATGGGCGTCCTTCGGCGTGATCCATACGACCCGGCCGGCCACCGGCATTTTGGCCGGATCATCGAGCAGGGACAGCAGCATGTAAACCTGATCGCCCAGCAGGTAGGCCCGCGTCGTCGGGATAAAAATACCGCCGTGCTTCAAATGCGGCATGAACGCCGCGTACAAGGCCGACTTCTCCTTGATGTTGAGCGACAACATGCTCGGGCGGGCGGTAGCAGCGGCGGAGCTCATGGGGCGATCACTCATCTATGACTGCGCGTCAAGCGCGCCCTGGGTTGCGCGTCAAGCGCGCATAGTCAATCAACAATTCTTCGGCAAACAGGCGCGGATTCAGCGGATGCCCGGCGATACGCCGCGCCTCGACCAATTTGCGATAGTAGCGATGCAACGCCGCCACATCAAACGCCGCTGCGCTGGCGACGACCGCTTTGGCGCGCGCCGGATAGTAGCGCGCCGTGCCGCCGGTCTGGCCCACGTAAAGCAGGTCTGCCACCCAGCGCATGAGCCAGAGCGCAAGGTTTTCATTCCCCGCTTTGTCTATTTTCTCAGCCAGTGCCAGCGGGTCAAGCGGCGCACCGGACGCTGCCAGTGCGTCAATCAGCGTATCGCGCTCGGCGCTGTGGATGTCCTCAGTTGATGCGCGCAAGGCCGCCAGCGGCGCGCCGCCGGCTTCTGCCAGGCGCTGCTCCGGCCGGTCGACGCCCTGCTCCGTCAGCCACACCACGCTCGCCGCCGCATCGGGGGCGCTGACCAAGAACTTGGCGGCGCGGCTGCGGATCGTCGGCAACACCTGATCGGGGTGCCCGGTGACCAGCAAAAACACCGTGCCGGGCGCCGGCTCTTCCAGCGTTTTGAGCAAGGCGTTGCTGGCCGGGACGTTCAGCGCGTCGGCCGGAAACACCAACACCACCCGCGCGCCGCCGCGATGGGTGCCGGTGTTGAAAAAACTGTCGAGGCGGCGAATCTGATCGATCTTGACTTCCTTGCTGGGCGTCTTGGTTTTGGCCGATTTTTCAACCGCAACGTCGCCTTCACCCTCCGCACCGGCGTCGTCAGGCTGCAAAATCTCCGGCAACACAGCCCGAAAATCCGGGTGATTGCGCTCGGCAAACCAGCCGCAAGCCGGGCAAGCGCCGCAGGGGTGGCCCTGTCCGGCCAGGTTCTCGCACAGCAGGCTTTGGGCAAAGTGCTCGGCAAATTCACGTTTGCCGATGTCCGGCGCACCGTGAATCAGCAGCGCATGCGGCAAGCGGGCGCGGTTCGCCTGCATCCGCATCCAATCTTTTTCATGCCATTTAAATTTCAATAATTTCATAGTGTTATTATTATTTTATCAAGTATTACTTTAATTGTATTTTGGCTTAAAGCAGCGTCGATGACATGAAATCGCGCGGGTTCCGCCGCCGCCAAGCGCAGGTATTCGTCGCGCACGCGGCTATGAAATGCCGCTTTTTCTTGCTCAAACCGGTCCGGGCTGCGCGCCCCGGCGAGGCGCTGTTCCGCCACTTCGCGCGGCAAATCGAACAGGAAAGTGGCGTCGGGGTTGGTGTTCGCATGGACCCAATGGGCCAGCGCCTCGATCTTGGCACGCGCGACGCCACGACCGCCGCCCTGATAGGCACGCGTGGCGTCGGTGAAGCGGTCTGACACCACCCAGGCACCGCGCGCCAAGGCCGGCGCGATCACGTTCGCCACATGCTCCTGGCGCGCCGCGAACATCAACAGCGTCTCGGTTTCCAGATTCATCGGCTCGGCCAGTAACAACGCACGCAGTTTCTCGCCCAGCGGGGTGCCGCCCGGCTCGCGCGTCATCACGACTTCAAGGCCGCGCTGGCGCAGCAACGCCGCAGTGGCGTCGATGTGGGTGCTCTTGCCCGCACCGTCGATGCCTTCAAACGTGATGAATTTTCCCTTCATTTGCCGTCCGCTTTTTCGCTCAACCACCGCGCCGCTGATACTTGTTCACCGCCCGATTATGCGCTTCGAGCGTGGCGGAAAACTCGTGCGTGCCGTCACCACGCGCGACAAAAAAGATCGCGTCGGTACGCATCGGTTTGAGCGCTGCCTGAATCGCCGCCAGCCCCGGCAGCGCAATCGGTGTCGGTGGCAAGCCGCCGCGCGTGTAGGTGTTGTACGGCCCGTCGGTAGTCAGATCGCGCTTACGCAAATTGCCGTCGAACTGCGCGCCAAGGCCATAGATGATCGTCGGATCGGTTTGCAGCAACATGCCGCGCCGCAGCCGGTTAACGAACACCCCGGCGATCTGCGGCCGCTCTTTCGCCTGGCCAGTTTCCTTCTCGATGATCGACGCCATGATCAGCGCCTCGTAGGCGTTGGCGTAGGGCAGGCCGGGCGCGCGGCGCTCCCACTCACTGGCGAGACGCTTGTTCATCGCGCGATAGGCGCGGCGCAAAATGTCGATGTCCTTTGAACCCTTGGCAAACAGATACGTGTCGGGGAAGAACAGGCCCTCGGGATGATTGCGGGGTGGATTGCGCCCCGTGCCCGCGCCCGTCCCTGACCCGACCCCTGCCCCAGCTCCTGCCGTACCCACCACCTCAGACGAAGAACCGCTCCCAGAGCCGCTCTCCGCCCGGTTTTCCAATTTTTGAATTGCTGCCAACACGGCAGCATCCTCCATCCCTTGGGTCGCATGCGCGACGGCCGCATGGCCATCGAGCGCGCCACGAAACTGCCGAAAACTCCAGCCCTCGGGAATGCTCAACTCCTGCATCGTCACGTCGCCACGCGTCAGCTTGTCGATCAACGCCAACGGCGTGATGCCGCTCTCGATCTCATAGCTGCCCGCTTTGATTTGCGTATCGCGCCCCGATATGCGTGCCAGTACCGCCAGCACGTCGGGCTGCACCGGCATCACCTGCGCCGCCTGGCGCGCGGCAGAGCGCATCGAGCTGCCCGGCGCAATCGTCAAATCGACGCTATCGACACCCAGTTTTAGCGGCTGATCGGCGTACCACCAAAGCCCCCCGGCGACCGCGAGCGCACTCAAAAATGCGAGAAAAATCAGTCCCTTAACGAGCGAAAACAGAACGCGAAACATGAGGCCTTGCCGGAGCGGTCAACGTGGTGAGCCGCTATAAT
>JAYVSR010000273.1:0-8796 GCA_043775155.1 Burkholderiales bacterium
CGGCGTGGCGATCAAAATCTCGACGCCTTTGCGCACTTCAACCAATTGCGGTTTGATATCGACACCGCCAAACACGCAGGTCGAGCGCAGTTGCAAATGTTTGCCGTAGGTGGCGACCGACTCGGCCACTTGCAGTGCAAGTTCGCGCGTTGGCAACAAAATCAGTGCGCGTACCGGGTGGCGCGCGGGCGACGGCGAGTTGCTTTGATGCGGGCGCAGCAGTTGCAGGATCGGCAGCGTAAACCCGGCGGTCTTGCCGGTGCCGGTTTGCGCCGCGCCCATCACGTCGCAGCCTTGCACGACGATGGGGATGGCTTGCGCCTGGATCGGGGTGGGAGTGGTATAGCCTTGACCGGCGATGGCCTGGAGAATTTCAGGCGCGAGGCCGAAAGAGTCGAACGAGATGGTCAAGGTGTTTTTCTTCAGACTTGCTAAAACCAGAATTGTACGCCTTTGACTACTTTTTAAGCACCCGCTTCTGCACGATTGCCGCGCGGCTGATAAGCCTAGTGCGCCGGGGTGGCGCGTACAAACCACGACATCACTGATTTGGTGCGGCCGCCCGGCGTTTTGCACTGTAATCGTGCGACACGTGCCGACAAAAATCGTCTCTGCTTATGGCACAATGCGCGCCTGCTTTTCGGGAGCCTCGACAATAGCTGCGCGAGGCATCGCTGCAACCCGCGTGGCATGGAAGCTGCTTTTTGGGTTTGTTGTTTTATCGGTTTTTTTAGCAATCGGATGTGCCGGATCGCGGCACCCGTGAACCCGAATTAAGAGGAGAAGATGATGGCGTTGACTGTCAACGATGTAATGAAAATGGTGAAGGACGACGAAGTCAAGTTTGTTGACTTTCGCTTCACCGATACCAAGGGTAAAGAGCAGCACGTGTCGGTGCCGGTGAAGGCATTTAACGAAGCCAAATTCACCGAAGGCCACGCCTTCGACGGCTCGTCGATCGCCGGCTGGAAAGGCATCGAAGCCTCGGACATGCAACTAATGCCCGACCCGAACACCGCCCACCTCGATCCGTTCATGGACGAGAACACCCTGGTGCTGACCTGCGACGTGGTCGAGCCGGCCACCGGCAAGGGCTACGACCGCGACCCGCGCTCGCTCGCCAATCGCGGCATGGCGTATCTGAAATCGTCCGGTCTGGGCGATCAAGCCTATTTCGGTCCGGAACCGGAATTTTTCGTATTTGACTCGGTGGCATGGAACGTTGACATGTCCGGCTCGTCCTGCAAAGTGTGGTCGGTTGAGGCGGCATGGGACGGCGACAATCGCGTCGACGGCCAGGGCAATCAAGGCCATCGCGCGCCCGTCAAGGGCGGTTATTTCCCGGTGCCGCCGCAAGACACGCTGCAAGACATGCGCTCGGAAATGTGCATCCTGTTGGAGCAGCAAGGCATTGAAGTGGAAGTACATCACCACGAAGTGGCGACGGCTGGCCAGTGCGAAATCGGCACCAAGTTCGCACCGCTGGTGCAGCGCGCTGACTGGTCACAAATTTTGAAATACACGGTGCAAAACGTCGCCCACGCCTACGGCAAAACCGCGACCTTCATGCCCAAACCGATCGTCGGCGACAACGGCTCGGGCATGCACGTCCACCAGTCGATCTGGAAAGACGGCAAGAACCTGTTCGCTGGCAAAGGCTATGCTGGTTTGTCCGAGTTCGCGCTTTATTACATCGGCGGCATTATCAAGCACGCCCGCGCACTCAATGCGATTACCAACCCAACCACCAACTCGTACAAGCGTTTGGTGCCCGGCTTCGAAGCCCCGGTCAAGCTGGCCTACTCGGCGCGCAACCGCTCGGCCTCGATCCGCATTCCGTACGTGCATAGCGACCCGGCACGCCGGATCGAAGTGCGCTTCCCGGATCCGCTGGCGAACCCGTACCTGGCGTTCACCGCGATGATGATGGCCGGTCTCGACGGCGTGCAGAACAAGATTCACCCTGGCGATCCGTCGGACAAGAATCTGTACGATCTGCCGCCCGAAGAAGACGCCAAGATCCCGACCGTGTGCTCGAGCCTCGAACAGGCGCTCGAAGCACTCGACAAGGATCGCGAGTTCCTCACCCGCGGCGGGGTGTTCTCGAACGAGTTGATCGACGCCTACATCGAGCTGAAAATGGCCGACGTCACGCGTTTCCGCATGACCACCCATCCGCTCGAATACGAGATGTACTACTCGGGTTGATCAGGAGTTTTAAGCGCCCCGCTTGCCCGGCTTGAAGGCGCGGGCGGGGCAGGAGCAAAAAAGGCGCGCTTCGGCGTGCCTTTTTTATGTTTCTTTTGTGTAAACATGCCATTGCGATAATGCGTTAAGCTAATCGATCATACTCGGCGCGACGCCGGAGGTGCTGCAATGAAAAATCTGTGGATGGCGATGATGTTGGGTCTGGTGCTGGCGCTGTCCAGTGTCGGCGGGAGTGTATTGGCCCAAGTAAAAAAACGCGATGCCAAATCTGAGAAAGCTGAAAAAGCTGAAAAAGCATTTGATCCAGATGCCCCGGTGATGGCGCAGGGGGGCGTGTTCAAGTGTACCGACCGTGACGGTAATGTTACCTATGGCAATACCGGTGACGTCAAAGGCTGCAAAAAAATCGAGACCGACACGGTGAACACCGCGCCGTTTCCGAAGCCGGCCGCCGCGGCACCCGCCAAAAACACCACCGCCGCGCGCAGCGACAGCGCCCAGCGCGCACGCGATACCGACCGCAAACGCATCCTGCAAGAGGAGCTTGCAGCGGAAGAGAAAAAACTCGCCGACATGAAAAAGGAATACAACGGCGGCGAGCCGGAGCGCAAGGGTGACGAGAAGAATTTTCAGAAGTATCAGGATCGCACCGATAAGCTGAAGTCAGACGTATCGCGCAGCGAATCGAACGTCGAGTCGCTCAGGCGCGAACTGGGCGGCATCAAGGATTAAGGTGGGTTCACAGTCACCTGAAGCCGGCGTGCGCGCCGGCTTTTTCGTTTCATGAGCGCGCCACGCCGCCAGCGCGCCGCGCCTGCACCGGCCGCGATACCGCAGGCCTACGCCGGGATGGATCTGCTGCCCTCAGCCGTGCTGCTCGCCGACAAACATTTCTGCATCGTGCATGCCAATTCGGCGGCCGAAAATTTGTTCGAGCTGAGCCTGAAAAGCCTCACCGGCAGACGCGTCGTGCAGTTGCTGCCGGGCGCGGGTCTGGCGCAATTGCTGGTCGACGTGGTCGAGCAAGAGTGGAGCCACCGTACTTGTGAGATCGAAGTCGGCCCTCCCGGACGCGAGCCAGTGCTGCTCGCCTGTGTGGTGACTCCAGCCGATCGCGCTCCGGTGCGGGTGCTGCTCGAACTGCACGTGATCGATCAGCCGCTCAAAGCGGCGCGTGAAGAGCGGGTGCAGGAGCAATCCGAAGCGAATCGCCAGTTGATCCGCAATCTTGCCCATGAGATCAAAAATCCGCTCGGTGGGATTCGCGGCGCAGCGCAATTGCTCGAATACGAGTTGCCCAACGCGGCGCTCAAGGAATATACCCAGGTCATCATCAAGGAGTCGGACCGCCTGCAAGCGCTGATGGACCGCCTGCTCACGCCGCACCGTCCGCCGCGCATCACGGGGGTGAATATCCATGAGGTGCTAGAGCGGGTGCGCAGTCTGCTGGCGGCTGAATTCCCCAAGCGCATCGCCCTGATCCGAGACTACGACACGTCGCTGCCTGAGTTGCGCGGCGATACCGAACAGTTGATTCAGGTGGTGCTGAACGTCGCGCGTAACGCGGCGCAGGCGCTGGTTGCCGCAGGCACGCTGGAGCCGGTGATTCGCCTCAAAACTCGCGTCGCGCGCCAAGTGACCTTGCACAAAGAGCGTTACCGCTTGGCATTGGACTTGCATATAGAGGACAACGGACCGGGTGTTCCCGATGACATTCGCGAACGCATCTTCTTTCCCCTGGTGTCGGGGCGTGAAGGCGGCAGCGGATTGGGGCTGACCCTGGCGCAGTCGTTTGTGCAGCAGCATCGCGGCACGATTGAATGTGACAGCCGGTCCGGAAGCACGGTGTTCAAGATTTTGTTGCCGCTGGGTTAACGCGTATTGAAACTGAAGTGGACGCAATGAAGCCAATCTGGATTGTCGACGACGATAAATCGATCCGCTGGGTGCTCGAAAAAGCCCTGGCGCGCGAAAATATCGCCTGCAAAATGTTTTCTTCGGCTCAGGAAGCGTTGACCGCATTGAAGACCGATGCGCCGCAGGTGCTGGTGTCCGACATTCGCATGCCCGGCGCGTCCGGGCTCGAACTTCTGTCGGCGATCAAGCAAAAACATCCCGGCCTGCCGGTGATCATCATGACCGCCTACTCCGATCTGGAAAGCGCAGTGGCGGCGTTTCAGGGCGGCGCGTTTGAATATTTGCCCAAGCCCTTCGATGTGGACAACGCGATTGAGCTGATCCGCCGTGCAATTGAAGAGTCAATGCGTGAGTCGGCGGCGGTCGAGCCCGCCGAAGCGTCGCCCGAGATTCTCGGCGCAGCGCCAGCAATGCAAGAAGTGTTTCGCGCCATCGGCCGGCTCGCGCAATCGCACGCGACGGTGCTGATCAATGGTGAATCGGGCAGCGGTAAAGAGTTGGTGGCGCGCGCACTGCATCGCCATAGCCCGCGCGGCGACAAAGCGTTTGTAGCGATCAACACCGCCGCGATCCCGAAAGATTTATTGGAGTCCGAGTTGTTCGGCCACGAGCGCGGTGCCTTCACCGGTGCGCAAACGATGCGCCGCGGGCGCTTCGAGCAGGCCGATGCGGGCACCTTGTTTCTCGATGAAATCGGCGACATGCCGGCCGAGTTGCAGACCCGTTTGCTGCGCGTGTTGTCGGACGGCCAGTTTTATCGCGTCGGCGGGCATCAGCCGATCAAGGCGAATGTGCGCGTCATCGCCGCCACCCATCAAGACCTTGAAGTGCGGGTGCGTGACGGCCTGTTCCGCGAAGATTTATTTCACCGCCTCAATGTGATCCGTCTGCGTCTGCCGTCGCTATCCGGGCGGCGCGAAGACATTCCGCTGTTGACCAAACATTTTTTGTCTAAGAGCGCGCGCGAACTCAAGGTCGAGACCAAACGCATCTCGGACGGCGCGCTGAAATTTCTCACCACGCTCGACTGGCCCGGCAACGTGCGGCAACTGGAAAACATTTGCCACTGGCTCACCGTGATGGCGCCAGCGCAGACGATTGAAGTCGCTGATCTGCCGCCGGACTTGCGTGAGAACAAGGGTGGCGTGAGTGGCGCGGGTGCTGGCGCAGGCGTAGGCGGGGCCAGCACCGGCACCGGTGATTGGGTCGCCGCGCTGGAACGCGAAGCGACGCGGCGTCTCGCCGCCGGGGAGTCGGCGATTGGCGACGAGCTCACGCGCACGTTTGAGAGCGCGATCATCAAGGTGGCGTTAAAGCACACCGGTGGGCGGCGCATCGAAGCCTCGACCCTGCTCGGCATGGGGCGCAACACCATCACGCGCAAGATCGCTGAGTTGAAGATCGAGGAAGATTAAGGCGTTGCTCCGGGACCGGGTTTACACATGGCGGTGACTGGAACCCGCCGGTTCCTGCAAACCGCTGTTCGCCGGAAACTGTTGGTGGGAGCGGGTTTCAGCTAGAGTTCTTGTATAGAATGGCTCGCACCAACGGTTTCAAGCCTTGCCGGTACTGCCAAACCCGCCCGCACCACGCCGGCTCGCGGCAAATTCTTCGACCACGTTAAACGCCACCTGCGCCACCGGCACCACCACCAGTTGCGCGATGCGCTCCAGCGGCTTTAACTCAAACGGCGCGGCGCTGCGGTTCCACAGCGCGCACATCAGCGGGCCTTGGTAATCCGAATCGATCAAGCCGACGAGGTTGCCGAGCACGATGCCGCTCTTGGAACCGAGGCCCGAGCGCGGCAGCACCAAGGCCGCGTAGCCCGCGTCAGCCACATGAATCGCGATACCGGTTGAGACCATGCGGGTTTCGCCAGGCGCGAGAATGAACGGTGCATCAATGCAGGCGCGCAAGTCGAGCCCGGCGCTGCCCGGCGTTGCATATGCGGGCAGGTTGTCTTTCAAGCGCGCGTCGAGAATTTTTACGTCGAGAGTTTTCATCAGGGAAAGAGGGAGACGAAGAGAGGGCAGAGGAGCGCGAGGAACGCTGGGGAGCGCAGCGTGCGGTGGTCGCAGAATACAATTCGCGATTGTAGTTGCCGCCTCCCACCGGCCCCCCGAGTCCCGATTCCCCCTCCCAACGACGAGCACATCATGCACATTGTCATCCCCGACGACTATCAGGACTGCGTCCGCCATCTCAACGCCTACCAGCTGCTCGCCGGCCACGAGGTCACGATTTACAACGACAGCGTCACCAGCATCGACGCATTGGCCGAACGTTTCAAAGACGCCGAAGCGCTGGTGCTGACGCGCGAGCGCACCGCGATCACGCCAGCCTTGCTCGAACGTTTGCCCAAACTCAAAATCATCAGCCAGACCGGCAAAGTGTCGAACCACTTGAAACTCACCGACTGCACCGCACGCGGCGTCGCCGTCGCCGAAGGCAGCGGCGGCCCGACCGCAACGGCGGAGCTCACCTGGGCGCTGCTGCTCGCCTCGATGCGCCACATTCCGCAAGAAGTCGCGCGGCTCAAAAGCGGCCAGTGGCAACACACCCTGGGCCGTCAGTTGAAAGGCCGGCGCTTGGGCGTGTGGGCCTACGGCAAGATCGGCAAGATCGTCGCCGGTTACGGCAAGGCCTTCGGTATGCACGTCTGGGTCTGGGGCCGTGAAGGATCGATTGCCGCAGCAAAAGCCGATGGCTTCGACGCCGCGCCGTCACGCGCCGCATTTTTCGAGGAGAGCGATGTGGTGTCGCTGCACGTGCGCCTCAACGCCGATACGCGCGGCCTCGTCACTGCCGCCGATTTGGCGCTGATGAAACCCGATGCGCTCTTGGTCAACACCAGTCGCGCCGAGCTGGTGGCCGTCGGTGCGCTCGAAGCCTCGCTCAAGGCCGGCCACCCTGGCTTCGCTGCGGTCGATGTGTACGAAGAAGAGCCGGTGCTGGGTGCGGCCCACCCGCTGCTCGCGCTGCCCAACGCCGTGTGTACGCCGCATTTGGGTTACGTCGAGGCGGGCAACTACGAGCTGTACTTTGGCGACGCGTTCAGCAATATCCTCGCGTTTGCCAAGGGCGAAGCGAAGAACATTGCGAATCCTGAGGTGTTGAAGCCTTGAGTGCAGCGCCGCGCGCCTAACAGCGCGCGCGGTTCAGCGAACGCGGTTAATCGAGCGTTGCGCGGCGTAGCCGTAGGCATAGCCGCAAATAGCCGAAAATGAAAGTCTACTGTCCTGACGCGGCGTACCACGTGCCGCGCCCCGCGCCATGCTGGGTGAGGTGGCCCTGTTTCACCAATCTTGCCAAATGCGCCCGGATGGTGGCGCGTTTGGCCTGCGTTTGTTGCTCTGCCTCCGTAGCGGTGATGCGCCCATGTTCACGTGCCAGTGCGATCAGGTCGGCCGACAGCGATGGCAACCGCTGCGACAGCATTTTCTCGCGCTCCACCTTCACACTCAAGCTGGTTACCTGAGAGGCCAGTGAAGCGAGGAAGAATTGCAGCCATGGCTGCCAGTTCGGCGACTTGGTGCGGATCGTGCCCTGGGTTTGGCGCAGGGCCAGGTAATAACCCTGCTTGTTTTGCTCGATGATGCTTTCCAGCGAGCTGTACGGCACATAGGCATAGCCAGCCTGAAGCATCAGCAAGGTAGTCAAGATCCGCGACAGACGGCCATTGCCGTCCTCAAACGGATGAATCTCGAGAAACACCACCACGAATACCGCGACGATCAGCAGCGGATGCAGCGTCTTGTGTTCGCGCGCATGGCGTACCCATTCAAGTAACTCCTGCATCAGGCGCGGCGTGTCAAACGGCGTTGCAGTTTGAAATACCACCGCCACTTGCCGGCCCTTGGCATCGAACGCGCCAACGCTGTTCGAGACAGTTTTATAGCGCCCGCGATGACGGCTGTCCTTGGTGCTGTAGGCGAGCAAATCCCGGTGCAGTTGCAGGAGATGGTTTTGGTTAAACGGAATATGTTCCCAGGAGGCGAACAGCAATTCCATCACAGCGGCATAGCCCGCGACTTCCTGCTCGTCGCGCGTACTGAATTTTTTGACTTTCAGCCGGGCCAACAGCGAGGTGACCTCGGCGTTGGTCAATTTGCTGCCCTCGATGCGGGTGGACGACGCCACGCTTTCAATCGTCGCCACCCGGCGCAAGGCCAACAGCCGCTCTGGTGCCAGCGACCCCAGCGCCCGCCAGGCCCCCTTGAACTCATCGATTTGGGTGACGAGTGCAAGCAGTTCCGTCGTGATTTTGATTGTGCTGGTTTTTAGCATAGCCGTAAATATAGCCGCAAATAGCCGATTTGTGGTTATTCTTTTCCGCAACAGTAAAGCTGATTATGTTTGCGCCAAAACCGTGTTCTCGTCAACCCAACAGCGTACGGCGCTGGCCTTCGCACAATTGTTGTAATATTCGTATTACACCTAGTGTCGGGACTGTCACCATGACTCTCACAGTAAGGCTGGACACTGATCTTGAAAAGCGTTTCACCTCGACAGTGCGGCGCCAGCGCCGCAGCAAATCGGAAGTGGTGACCGAGTTGCTGACCCAATACCTCGAAGCGCGCGAGCCGAAATCAGCCTATCAAGTGGCGCAGGAGCTGGGCGTGTTTGACCAGCCCGTGGTCGAGACGCCGCCCGATCTGGCGCGCAATCACA
>JAYVSR010000274.1:0-4332 GCA_043775155.1 Burkholderiales bacterium
TGAAACGGCCCGCGGTCGTTGACCCGCACCACCACGCTCTTGCGATTGGCCAGATTGGTCACGCGCACATAACTCGGGATCGGCAAGGTCGGATGCGCGGCCGTCATCGCGTACATGTCGTAGGGTTCGCCCGACGAGGTCTTCTGCCCATGAAACTTGCGCCCGTACCAGGAGCCAGTGCCGCGCTGGGTGAACGGACGGTTGTCGGTGAACGGGTTGTAGGTCTTGCCGAACACGACGTAGCTGCGGTTGGTCGCGCTTCGCAACACTGGTTCGTCGCGCGGCACCGCGTCCGGCGTCTGCTCCAGATTCGGCGGTGCGTTGTCGCCAGGGCCGTCGTCCTGGTAATAGCCGCCGCCGCGCCGCTGCACGACCGGAGCCGGTTTGGGCGCAGGCGCGGACGATGAGTTCGATGGCGCAGAGGGAGTGGCCGGGTCAGCGCGCTGGGGCGGCGCGCTGGGGCGCGGCGAAGAAAATGGATTGGGCGAACTGCAGGCGGCGAGCAGCAACACGGACGCCGCCAGAACAGCTGCGCGCAACAAACCATGCCGCATCACATCAGGCAACATCAACCAGTCCGCCTCAATATTTAAACCCGCGATGCAGCGCTACCACGCCGGCCGCGAGGTTGAAGTAATCAACCTTGTCAAATCCGGCCTCACCCATCATCGTCTTCAAGGTTTCCTGATCGGGGTGCATGCGGATCGACTCGGCGAGATAGCGATAGCTCGCGTCATCATCGGCGATGCGCTTGCCGAGCCACGGCAGCAGGTTGAACGAGTACACGTCGTATGGCCCTTTGAGCGGCGCCCACACCTTGGAAAATTCCAGCACCAGCAAACGCCCGCCGGGTTTGATCACGCGGCGCATCTCGGCGAGCGCACGATCTTTGTGCGTCATGTTGCGCAGGCCGAAGGCAACCGTGACGAGATCGAAATAATCCTCCGGGAACGGCAGCTTCTCGGCGTCGCATTGCAGCGCCGGCAACGCGTAACCGGCGTCGGTGACGCGATCGCGCCCAACCCCGAGCATCGAGCCATTGATGTCGGTGAGCCAGACTTGCCCGCCGCCGGTGCGGCTACTGCCATCTGCCGCATCACTTGTATTTGCGCCCTCACCCGCACCGACCTGTTTGGCGAACGCCAGCGCGAGATCACCGGTGCCGCCTGCAACGTCGAGCACGCGCTGGCCGCGCCGCACGCCGGACTGGGCGATAGCGAACGCCTTCCAGGCCCGGTGCATGCCGAGCGACATCAGGTCGTTCATCACGTCGTACTTTTGCGCCACCGACGCAAATACTTCGCGCACTTTCGCCGCCTTGTCTTCCTCGCGAACGGTCTGGTAGCCGAAGTGGGTGTCGCTCATGCGAAGGCCCGGTGCGCCAAGCTTAGAACTTGACGCGGGTCACCACGGTCGGGTTGTGCGCCGGGACCGGTGCGGCCATGGCGGCAGCCTTGGGTGCCGCTTTGGTTACCGCGTTGGTTACGGCGGCGGCGCCCGGCTTTGCAGCAGCACCGGGAATGTCGCGCGATGCGCCTTCCGCCGAGAGCCGCGCCAGATAGTCATTCCACAACTTTTGCTCATTCACGCCGAGATCGTAGAGATAATCCCACGAGTAAATGCCGGTAGCGTGAGTATCTGAGAAAGTAGGTTGCAGCGCGTAATTGCCGATCGGCTCCAAGGCGTTGATCTCGACTTCACGCTTGCCGGTTTGCAAAGTCTCTTGCCCCGGCCCGTGTCCGCGCACTTCGGCCGATGGGCTCATGACGCGCAAAAACTCGAACGAAAGCGTGAAGCGCGCACCGTCTGAAAATGCGATTTCAAGACGGCGGCTTTGCTGATGCAATTTGATTTCCGTCGGGTACGGAGAGTCTTTAGTGAGGCCTGCCATAGGGGCAGAATTGTAGCGCAGGCGTGCGCACCGCCTGCTGCGCGCGCTACGCCGCTGGCTGGCCTTCAATCAATTCAAAATCCGCACCGCGCCGTTTCAACACGGTCGTCAGCCACTTTGAAACTTTGTCTGCTTCCTTGACTTCGATGATACGGCTCGGCTTGAACCAGCCGGCCGGCGCAATCATGAGCTGCGCGCCATTGGTGCCGTTGGCGAGAAATGCGCAGACCCAGGCTTTGGTTCCCGCAGCGTTCACGCCGGTGAGGCGGATCGCGATGCCACGCGGTGCTTGCAGCAGAGATTCGACCCCCGCTTCAACCCCCTCGCGGCTCTCGGACAGCCAGCGCATTTCGGCCAGCGCGGCAATGCCATCGCTGCCGCACGCGGCCGATTTGAATGCGATCAGTTGGCCCGGCTTGTAGCGCGCACCTTCGCCATTACGCGCGAGCCGCGCGCCGCCTTCACTTTGATCGAGCAGACGCCATTCTTCAATCTGCTGCCGAGCGGCGCGCAACAAGTGATCGCGGCGCGCATGGCCTGCGCCCTGGAAAACATGCATCTCATCCGCACGCAGCCGGTCAAATGAGCGATTCTCGTCGTTGCCGGTGTACGGCTCGCCGGTGAGCATGCAATAGATCGCGTTGAAATCGCCGCTGCCGTAGGCGACGGTGACGTCATGTTGCGCGTTACTGGTTTGCGGCGCCGGGGCCGCAGCACGAAGCGCTGACGCAGTGCGCGCATAGCGGCGGCCATACTGCTCTTCACACCAGGCACCGTGCAGGCGCGTGAGCAAAGCGCCCACACCAGCGTGATTGAACGAGGCCGGCAAGCCAAGCTCGGCGACCGGCTTGTCCTGCCCAAGCAAATGCAGGCGCTTGCGCAGGCTGCGCGAGACTGCGGTGACGTCGAGAAAATAAATTTGCCCGCCGCTATGCACGATGCGGATTTTTTGCTTCGCCGGGTCTGCCGATGCCGGCAAATCGGCGCGCGTCAATGCACGTGTCAGGCCGGACGGCAGCCAGGTCAGCGTCACCTTGCCCTCCCATTGCGCGGCCAGATCAAACGCACATTCGCGCTCGCGGCCCGAGGCGGTGCCGCCGATCAGGCCGAGCAGGAGCGCGCGGTTTTGCGTCGAGGCGACGCTGACAAATCGTTTCGGGTGCAGGCTGTCTGGTGCCGGGTTGTCGAGCACACCGTGTTCGCGCGCAAAACCGGCATACCGTGCCACCGCTTGTTGAATCGCGTCCCCCGGCAGTTGCCCGGCGCGCAGCGTGCCCATCAGACGGGTGCATGCGAGATCCGCCGCGCGCACCAGGCACAGTGCCAGACGGGGCTGCAAATCGGCTTCACCTGCGGCGGCGGCACGTGCGATCTGCCAATAAGTTTCTTCCAGCCGCTTCCACAACGACACCGCATGCTCAAACGCCACCCGCTCAGCGGCCCCGAGCGGCAGCGGCTTGCCAATGTAGCGCTGCGCGTATTGGGTATCGGTCTCGGCGCGTAACGCGCGCACCGTCTCCAAAATCTCCAACTGACCTGCCGCTTCAATGCCGCTATCGTCAAACTCGGCCACCAATGTTTCGAGCGCATGGTGGGCGGCGCGCGCGTCGGTCACCGGCAGGTTCTTTACCCAGGCTTTGGCTTCGCGCGCATTCGCCACGCCGGGGCGCTGGCTTAACAAAAATTCGCTGTGCAACATCATGGTTCCATCCGCGCGCCAGGCGCATTAATGACGATGGCATATATAAGCACGGGGCCTGCCAAAGCGCAAGGACGGATTCGCGAGCATTTGTAAGGCGCGTGACCAATGTCACGCAAACGTGCCAATCAGGCCTGTTTATTTGTGCCCGGCTGTGACGGCAGCGCAACACTCGCCGGTCTGGACATCAACTAAAGTCGAGCGACTCCGTGCCTTTGCCGCCGGGGCCGAACAATTCCGGGTTCAGCCCGCGCGCTACCAACAAGCCCATGAAGTCGGAGTTTTCAACGCTGCGGAATTTGAACAACACCGCACGGCCTTTGCCCATCCGCAGACGAAGGCCGTCTTTGTAGAGATTGATTTCATCCGGCTTGTCGTAGGCGAACGAGATGACTTTGTTTTGCCCCTTCATCACCATCCGCTGATTGGTCATGATCAGATGGCCTTCGTCGACCGGATTGGCGTCTTTGAGCGGCAGCGTGTAAGCGGCTGCAGTGCCTGCCTGGTACGCCATGCCGCGCAATAATTTCAGGCCGACACCTGCCGTGCCGCCGCCATCCTGGCCTTCGAGCAAAATCGCGATCTCGCCCCAGTGCGCAACCTCGCCTTCGTTGAGCTTTAACGCGCGCATCAACACGTTTTCCGCCGAAATCTCGGGAAACTTGCCAGCCCGCATGTCAGTCAGGATGCGCAGGCGCCCGAGCTCGGACTTGGTTTGTGCGATCTGCTGATCCTTCAACCC
>JAYVSR010000275.1:0-8090 GCA_043775155.1 Burkholderiales bacterium
AATGCCATCGACGCAACCTCTCGAAAACTTTATCGCTTCCTCAACTGCTCAACCCCGGCCGAATGACCAAAATCTACCCACAAATTCCGCCGAGGAGCCGATTTTTTTGCACGACAAGCCCTGCATCACAGATACACCACAGATACACCACAGATACATCACGAACGCATCACATACAACAGGAGACCAACATGCAACGCAGAGACCTACTCAAAGCCGGCGGCACAGCAGGCATCCTCGGCACCGCGCAATTCCCGCTGATCAAAGGCGCGATGGCGCAGGACAAATACGCCAAGTACAAGGGGCAAACCGTCGTTATCAACTTCCCGGCGCACCCCCACTACGACCAGGCCGAGAAGCTGTTCGCCGAATTCACCAAGGAAACCGGGATCAAGGTCGAGCGCGACAAGATGCAGTACCTGCGGATGAAGGACAAACAGGTGCTGGAGATGGGCAAGCCGCAGGGCGATTACGACATCATCACCTACGTGGTGATGTGGAAGACCGAGTACGTCGCCAAGAACCTGCTCGAACCGCTCGAACCCTACTTCGCCAACAAGGCGCTGGCCGACCCCAATTACGATATGAAGGATTTGATCACCGCCTATTACGAAAACATTGGCTTGGTCGGCGGACCGAAGATGTATCTGCCCGGCCCGGGCGCGAAGCTCTACGGCATTCCCTACGGCGCCGAGACCGGCGTGCTGGCGTATCGCAAAGACATCCTGGAGAAGTACAACCTCAAGGTGCCGCAGACCTACGACGAGTTGCTTGGCCAATGCCGCATCATCAAGGCCAAGGAAGCGGGCATGGGCGGCCTCACTTCACGCGGCCAGACCGGCCATCAGGTGACGGCCGCTTGGCTGTTGCATTTGACCCCACATGGCGGCGAGGTTTACGACAAGAACTTTAAGGCCGCGCTGCATTTGCCGCCGGCCGTCAAGGCGGCTGAGGTGTTGAAGGAGATTGTGGATACCGGCCCGCCCGGCATTCCCTCTTTCGGCTTCGGCGAAATGCAGAACGCGTTTTTGCAAGGACAAGCCGCGTTTTATCTCGACTCGGTGTCGGTGTTCGGCCCGGTGCAAGACCCGGCCAAATCGCGCATCGCCGGCAAGGTGGGTTACGCGATTCATCCGAAAGCGGTCAAGCATTCGGCGCAGACCGGCGGCTTCGGCATGGGGATTCCGAAGAATGCGAAGAACAAGGAAGCGGCCTTCCTGTTGATCCAGTGGCTCACCAACAAGCAGAACGACGTCAAAGTCGCGCTGCTCGGCGGCAGCGCCTCGCGTTGGTCAACGCTGGAAAACGCCGAGACCAAGAAGAAATACCCGATCGAGTTCCCGGTGTTGAAGGAAGCGCTGAAGATCGCCAATCCCGATTGGCGTCCGCTGATCCCCGAATGGGATCACGTGAGTCAGCAGATCATCGGTCTCGCGTTGCCGGATGTGATTACCGGCAAGAAGTCGGCGAAGGACGCGCTCACCGCTATCGTGCCGGCGGTCGAGGCCGAGGCGCGCAAGGGCGGTTGGTTGAAGGGTTAAATCGCTAAAGTAAAAATGCCGGAAACCCGCTCCCACCAAGGGTTTCCGGTCAGTTTTGTTTGTGTTTCATTGGTCTATGCACAACACCCGCCTCGCCCGGCTTACGCCCTACGTCTACATCGCGCCCGCCGTGTTCATCATGGTGGCCGGGTTGCTGTTCCCGATTTTGAAAGCGGGGCAGTTGTCGTTTTTCGACTGGGGCATGGGCACGCCATGGAGCAGCGCCAAGTGGGTCGGCTTCGAAGCCTTCATCGAGATGGTGAAGGACGGCAAGGTCTGGACCTCGATGGGTGTAACGCTGGCCTTTGTGGTGGTGGCGGTGGCCGCCGAGATGTGCTTAGGGATAGCGCTCGCGTTATTCCTCGAAAAACCGGTGCGCGGCATGCGCGCGTTCCGCACCGTGTTCGTGCTGCCGATGATGATCGCGCCGATTTGCGTCGGCCTGATCTGGCGCTACATGTTTGATGCCTCGTTCGGGCCGATCAACCACTTCACGTCGCTGTTCGGCATCGCGCCGCGCGCCTGGCTGGCCGCGCCCGAGTCGGCGTTTTTCGCGATGGTGGTGACCGACATTTGGCAGTGGACACCCTTTGTCTTCATCATGGTGCTGGCAGCGTTGCAGGGGATGGATGCTTCGGTGATCGAGGCTGCGAAGATCGACGGCGCGAATTGGTGGCAGACGATTTTTCTCGTCAAGCTGCCGGTGATCCTGCCGATCCTCGTGGTCACGCTGTTGATGCGGATGATCGACGGTTTTCGCGGGCTGGAAGTGATCTACGTGATGACCTTCGGCGGGCCGGGGCAGAGCACCGAGTTGTTTTCGCTGCACATTTACAAGGCTGCGTTCGTCAGCCAAAAGCTCGGCTATGCCTCAGCGCTGTCGATTTTGCTGCTGGTGATCGTGACGATTCTCTCGTTGTGTGTGCTGCTGATCGCCAACCCGCTCAAAGACAAAACGCGCAACGAGTGATGATGACCATGACGTTATCGACTATGAACGCAGCGCGAGCCGCGATGGACGCAGCATGAATGCACGCGCCGGCTGGCTTCACTATCTGGTATTGATTTTTCTCTCACTGGCTTGCCTGATGCCGGTGATCATCCTCGCGCTCACCGCATTCAAGACCGAGCGCCAAGTGTTCGATACCTCATGGTCATGGATCTTCATGCCGACGATGGACAATTTCAAGGCGGTGATCGAGGACGGCCACATCGACCGCTATCTCAAGAACAGCCTGATCATTTCAATCGCGGCTACGGTCGTCACGCTGCTGTTCGGCACCATGTGCGCCTATGCGCTGGCGCGCTTTCGCTTCCTCGGCCGCGACGCACTTTCGTACAGCACGCTGATCTTGCGCACTCTGCCGCCGGCCGTGCTGGCGGTGCCGGTGTTCGTCATCTGGGCGGCGTGGGGCATCAACGACACGCTCTTTGGCGTGGTGCTGATTTACGTCGCGCTCAACCTGCCTTTCACCATCTGGCTGTTGTATGGCTTCATTCAACAAGTGCCGGAAGAACTCGAGGAAGCGGCAGCCATCGACGGCTGCGGCCCGTTCCGCGTGTTCTGGCTGGTGATCCTGCCCTTGCTCAAGCCCGGCCTCGCCGCCGCCGCGATCTTCACGTTTCGCCTGGCCTGGAATGAGTTCATCCTCTCGTTCATTCTCACCAACCGCTACACGCGCACGTTGCCGGCGTCAATTTCAAACTACATCACCGACACCGGAGTGGAGTGGGGCAAGATCATGGCGGCGGGCGTGCTGATCGCGCTGCCGCCGTTGATTTTCACGTTTGTCGCCGCCAAGCAGATCATCACCGGGTTGACGGCAGGCGCGGTAAAGGGATAGTGGACTAATCAGTATGGCCACTGCAATGAGCGCCGCAATGACTACGATAAACACCACCAGAGACCAAGCCCTCGCTAATTGGCAAGACCACGTCGCGCCATCAATGCCTTGCACGCCCGCCGAGATGGAGCAGCGCATTGCGCGCATCGGCGACATCCCGGCCAGCCCGCGCGCATTTGTTGACACCTGGGTCAAAGGTCACGAGCGTACCCTGCTCTCGGTGATCGGCTCGGGTGTCACCGACAACCCAGACTTCAAGCCGCGAATCGCGGCGGCGGAAAACTTTCACGTCGATTTCATCGTCGCGCCAAAGGGCTGCGGCGCTGCGATGCACTGGCATACCACCGAGGAGGTGTTCATCGTCCAGGCCGGGCGCTGGGAGGTGGATTGGATCGACGGCGCGACCGGCCAAGTGCATACCGTGACCTTGAATCCGCGCGACACCATCAGCGTGCCGCCGCGCGTGCACCGCGCGTTTCGCAGTCTCGACGGCGACGATCTGGCGAATGGCGGTGGCCTGTTGATTTCGGTGCTCGGCGGCAAGGTGCCGGAGCGAGTCAAGTGGGATGCGAGTCTTGAAAAAAAGGCGCGTGCCGTGGGCGCGGGATTTAATGCCGATGGCAGCGCGGTGAAGTTCGATTGAGCGCCGCAACGATGTCTGCTCCTGCATCCGCGTCCGCCTCTGTCACGGCAACGA
Source organism: Burkholderiales bacterium (assembly GCA_043775155.1). Taxonomy (GTDB): domain Bacteria; phylum Pseudomonadota; class Gammaproteobacteria; order Burkholderiales; family JAEUOS01; genus CANJDH01. The sequence goes on from JAYVSR010000275.1 coordinate 4,083, forward strand.
ACCGCATCCTCACGACGCATGTCGGCTCGTTGCCGCGTGCGCAAGCCGTGGTCGATCTGCTGGCGAAAAAGGAAGGCGGCGAACCCTACGACGCCGCCGAATTCGAGCGCGTGATGGCTGAGGCGGTGCGCGATGTCGTAGTGCGCCAGCGCGCTTGCGGCATCGACGTGGTGAGCGATGGCGAGCAAAGCAAGCCGTCTTACGCCACCTACATCAAGGATCGCCTGACCGGTTTTTCCGGCAACAGCAAACCGGTGCGCGGTGCGGATCTTGACGAGTATCCGGGCTACCTCGCGCGGTTGATGTCGCGACGCGCCGGTGCTGTGAAACTGGCGCGGCCCTGCTGCACCGGGCCGATTGCGGTGAAGGATCGCGCGCCGCTGGAAGCGGATTTGCAACGCTTTCGCGCTGCGCTCGTTACCGCACCGCAAGCGCAGGGCTTCATGAACGCCGCTTCGCCCGGGGTGATCGCAGTGTTTCAGCCCGACCAGCACTACGGCTCACACGAGCGTTACTTGAGCGCGCTGTCCGACGCGATGCGCGACGAATACCGCGCCATCATCGACGCCGGTTTTCAGTTGCAAATCGATTGCCCCGATCTGGCGATGGGCCGGCACATCGTGTTCAAAAGTGAAAGCGACGAAGTGTTCCTGCGCCACGCCGAAATGCAAATGGAAGCGCTCAACGCTGCGCTCGATGGCTTGCCGCCCGAGCGCATGCGCCTGCACCTGTGCTGGGGCAACTACGAAGGGCCGCATCATCGCGACATGCCACTCGAAAAACTCTTTGGCATCGTGATGAAAGCGAAGCCGCGCGCACTGCTGTTCGAAGCCGCCAACCCGCGCCACGCGCACGAGTGGCGCGTGTTCGCTGAGCGCAAGCGTGAAATTCCTGATGACATGGTGTTGATCCCCGGCGTGATCAGCTCGACCTCGAACTACATCGAACATCCCGAACTCATCGCAGAACGCCTTGAGCGCTTTGCAAACATCGTTGGACGCGAACGCGTGATGGCCGGCTCCGACTGCGGCTTCTCAACTTTCGCCGGCGATGGCCTGGTCGATCCAGACATTTGCTACGCCAAGTTCAACGCGATGGCCGAAGGCGCGACAATTGCATCCGATCGTTTGTGGAACCGTCCTTAACCCACCCCCTTTATCAACTCATCCCCCACTCATCATGAACACTGCTAAAACTTCATTGCTCAACGTCGCCTGGCTGGAAAATGGCTCCCAGAGCGGTTTTCCAGTCATCTGCGTCCACGGCTGGCCGGACGACGCGCTGACCTGGAACCGCGTTACGCCGCACCTGGTCGAAGCCGGCTTTCGCGTCATCACGCCGTATTTGCGCGGCTGCGGGCCGACGAATTTTCTCGACGCCGCGACGCCGCGCTCGGGCCAACTGGTCGCACTCGGGCAAGACTTGATCGAATTCGCCGCCGCGTTGAAGCTCGAACGCTACGCAGTCGTCGGCCACGATTGGGGCGCGCGCGCCGCCTACATCGCCGCCGCACTCGCGCCGGAAAAAATCACGCACTGCACCGGCATCTCAGTGGGCTATGGCACCAACAGCCCCGCGCAAGCGCTGAGCCTGCAACAGGTGCAAAACTATTGGTACCACTGGATGATGGCGACCGAGCGTGGCCGCAAGATCGTGCGCGACGACCGGCGCAACTTCACCCGTCACATCTGGGACATCTGGATGCCGTTTTGGAAGCCAACTGACGAAGAGTTCGACGCCACCGCCAAATCGTTTGAGCATCCCGATTGGGCCGAGATCGTGCTGCATTCCTACACAGTGCGCTGGGGCAATGCCGCGCCGCATGCGATGTATGCCGACCTGGAAAAGTGCTTCGACACCGCGCCCAAACTCTCGGTGCCGACGCTCACCTTGCACGGTGCCGATGATCCGGTGAATTCCCCGGCGTCTTCGGTCAACAAGGAGAGTTTTTTTACCGGCCCGTACAAACGTGAAATGATCGAACGCTGTGGCCATTTTCCGCAGCGCGAACAGCCGGAAGAAGTGGCGCGCCACATCATCGCGTGGCTGCGTTCATAACAGGGGATGTGAAAACATGAGTGGTAATGGGAACGTAACAGCAGGTGCAGGAGCTACCGGTTCAGCTCCAGCGGGAACCGGAGCTGGCGCGGCCGTGGGCGTCGCGGGCCTGGGCGCGATGGGGCGCGGCATGGCCGAGTCCCTGCGCCGCGCCGGCTACAAGGTGCATGTCTACGACGTGCGGCGTGAGGCTGCGGATGCCTTCGCAGCACAAGGCGGCGTCGCGTGCGACTCGCCTGCCGCCATGGCCGCCGCGTGCGAGGTGATGTTCTCGGTGGTGGTCAACGCTGAGCAAACCGAAGCCGTGTTGTTCGGCACAGGCGATGACACCGGCGGCGGCAACCAAGGCGCTGCGGCATCGATGCGCTCCGGCAGCGTGTTCGTTATGTGCAGCACTGTAGCCCCGGCAAAAGCCATTGAATTCGAGCGCCGCTTGAACGACGCCGGCGTGCATTTTCTCGACGCCCCGATGTCCGGTGGCGCAGCGCGCGCGGCGCAAGGCGAGTTGACGATGATGACCTCGGGCAAGCCGGAAGCCTACGCGCGCTGCGAAGCGTTGCTCACCGCCATCGCTGCCAAGGTCTATCGCCTCGGTGACCGCGCCGGCAACGGCTCCAAGGTCAAAGTGATTCACCAGTTGCTCGCGGGCGTCCACATCGCCGCAGCGGCCGAGGCGATGGCGCTTGGTCTGCGCGAGGGCGTGGATGCGCACGACCTCTACGATGTCATCACGCACTGCGCCGGCAACTCATGGATGTTCGAGAACCGCATGGCCCACGTGCTGGCAGGCGACTACACGCCACTCTCGGCGGTGGATATTTTCGTCAAGGATTTGGGCCTGGTGCTCGACACCGCACGCGCCAGCAAATTCCCCCTGCCGCTCTCGGCCACCGCGCACCAAATGTTCATGCAGGCCTCAAGCGCCGGCTATGCGAAGGAAGATGACTCGGCGGTGATCAAGATTTTTCCCGGCATTGAATTGCCAAAAGGAAAAAGCAAATGATGCTGGGCTGCATCGCCGACGACTTCACCGGCGCCACCGATCTTGCCAACATGCTCGTCAAAGGCGGCATGCGCACGGTGCAGATGATCGGCGTGCCGGACGCGCCCTTGTCGTCAGATGTAGACGCCGTGGTTGTCGCACTCAAATCTCGCACTTTCTCGCCGCAGGATGCGGTCACGCAATCGCTCGCTGCGCTCAAATGGCTCAAAGACAACGGCGCGCAGCAGATCTACTTCAAATACTGCTCAACCTTCGACTCAACCCCGACAGGCAACATCGGCCCGGTCACCGATGCGCTGATGGACGCGATGCAGACGAACTTCACCATCGCCTGCCCGGCCTTTCCCGAAAATGGCCGCACGATTTTTCGCGGCTATCTTTACGTCGGCGACATGCTCCTGTCCGAATCGGGCATGAAGGATCATCCACTGACGCCGATGACCGACGCCAATCTGGTGCGCGTGCTGCAAGCGCAGACCACGCGCAAAGTGGGCTTGGTCAAGTTCGATGTGGTGGCGCAAGGCGCAGCGGCGATCCGCCAGCGTATCGATGCGCTCAAGAGTGAAGGCGTGGCGATGGCGGTGGTTGACGCCGTGTCGGACACAGACCTTACCGCCATCGGCGCTGCGTGTGAGGACATGCCGCTGGTCACCGCCGGTTCCGGCGTCGGCCTCGGGCTGGCACTCAACGCACGTAACAAGGGCCGGCTCGCGCATGCGGCCTCGGCGTCTGCATTGCCACGCATCGAGGGCTTGTCCGCCGTCGTCTCCGGCTCGTGCTCGGTGGCGACCAACGCACAGGTGGCCGAGTGGAGCCGCTCGCGGCCCGCGTTCCGCATCGACCCGCTCGCGCTCGCTGCGGGCGAGCCAGTGGTCGCGCGCGCGCTCGACTGGGCGAAGACCCGCATCGGCAACGAAGCAGTGCTGATCTACGCCACCAGCACGCCG
>JAYVSR010000276.1:0-28034 GCA_043775155.1 Burkholderiales bacterium
ACGGCTACGCACTGGCCGTGCGCGACGATACCGCCGCGCGTCTGAACCTTCGCACGCTCAGCGATCTCGCGCGCCATCCACAACTCAAATTTGGTCTGTCGCAAGAATTCATCGGCCGCACCGACGGCTGGCCCGGCCTCAAGCAGGCTTACGGGTTGCCGCAAGCGCCAGTGGGTCTCGAACACGGCCTCGCCTACGATGCCCTTGCCGCTGCGCAGATTGACGTGATGGACATCTACACGACAGACGCGAAGATCGAACGCTTGGCGCTGCGGGTGCTGGAAGACGACCGCAGTTACTTTCCGCGCTACGACGCCGTGTTGCTGTACCGCCTCGATCTGCCACAGCGCCTGCCTGCTGTGTGGCAGGCCTTGCAGCAACTCGAAGGCCGTGTCGATGAAAAAACGATGATCCGCCTCAACGCTGCTGCCGAGTTGGAGAAGCAAAGTTTTGCGGACGTAGCGCGCTGGTTCCTCACGACACCGGCAGCTTCACCAGCAGCAGCGCCATCAACGCAGCGCACCTTGATGTCCGCACTCTTCGGTGAAGACTTCTGGCGCCTGACGCAGGAGCATCTGCTACTGGTGTTTGCCGCGCTCGCTGCCGGGATTGTGGTGGCGATTCCGCTCGGTGTGCTGGCCGCCAAAGTGGATGCCGCCGCACAGCCGATTCTTGCAGTAGCGGGCGTGATTCAAACCATTCCCGCACTCGCGCTGCTGGCGTTTCTGATTCCCCTGCTCGGTGCGATTGGCACTGCGCCTGCATTGGTGGCGCTGTTCCTCTATTCGCTATTGCCGATCATTCACAACACCCACGCCGGCTTGCTTGGTGTCGGCCGTGGCATGCGGCAAGCGGCACTCGCGCTCGGTCTGTCTTCGAGCGATACGTTGAAGCTGATCGAACTGCCGCTCGCATTGCCGACGATTCTCGCAGGCATCAAAACTTCCGCCGTGATTGGCGTTGGCACCGCGACGATTGCCGCCTTCATCGGCGCGGGCGGCTACGGCGAGCGGATTGCCCAAGGCCTGGCGCTGAACGACAACACCATGCTGCTCGCGGGTGCCTTGCCAGCGGCAGCGCTGGCCTTATTGGTGCAGGGCGGGTTTGCGCTGGCAGAGCGCGGCTTGCCTGGGCAGCGACAGCGGCGGTCGCTGGGAGTTAGGTAGATGCAGCCCGCGCGGCCTGACCGAGAGGTTGGGACTGCGGGGCTGGTTCAGTCCGCTTTATCCGCCAGCATGGTGCCAGTGCAGTGCTTTGCCCCACACAGACACTGCCAAATTTTCTTCATCTCATCGGTGTGATCTTCGTCGAGCGTGATCAGATAGTCGTAGGTCAGCTCTTCACCGATCTTGATATTGCGCACCGCGTTGATGAAGATGCGGTCGTTGTGCGACCGGCCGAGATCGTCTTCTTCGTATTCTGACTCGCAGTTGGGGGTGCAGCCGTGGTTGATCCAGCGCGCGGCGTTGCCGCCGCGATTGGTGTCGATCACGTAGTCATCGTTGAGGGTGAAGAGGAAAGTGTGGCCCGACTCGGTGCTGTTGCTGTCGAGGCTGTCGCACTCGGCGTGGGTGATGCGGGTGCCTTTTTGCTCGATCACGCGCTCGCCTTTTTTGATCGCGCGGGTGGCGAATACGCCACGGCCGTGGATCGTCGAATTGCGCACCCGTACCGCTGGCGCTGCACGGTTGCGCGCGGTTGCACTGGCGTGGTTCGCGGCGATGCCATTGCTCCTGGCCGGCAGGCTGTCGGCCAGGGCGATGCTATCGATCATTACCGCGCGATCGTCGCTGTTCATCATTCTTTGTCCGCCAGCATGGTGCCCTTGCATTTTTTTGCGCCGCACAGGCAAGCCCAAATTTTTTTCATTCGCTTGGTGTGCGGCTCGTCGAGAGTAATCAGGTAGTCATAGGTCAGCTCTTCGCCGGCCTTGATGTCGCGAATCGCGTTGATGAAGACGCGCTCTTTGTCCGGGCGGCCGGTTTCGTCTTCTTCGGTTTCGGATTCACAGTTTGGGCGGCAGCCGTGGTTGATCCAGCGTGCGGCGTTGCCTTTGATATTGCCGTCGATGACGTAGTAGTCGTTGACAGTGAAGAGGAAGGTATGGCCGCTGTCGGAGGTGCCGCCATAGACGCGATCAGATTCTTTTTGCGTCATGCGCCGGCCTTGATACTCGATGATGCGCGCGCCTTTTTTGATTGGCGCGATGGCGAACACGCCGCTGCCGTGAATCGTGGAGTTGCGGACTTCGATCCGTTTTTCTTTGGTGGCTGGCGTGGTGGACATGGCTGGCGTGGTTTCGGTTGACGTAGAGGCAGAACAAGAAATAGCGGCAAAAGTGCAGCGGGAAAGATACAGTGGGAAAAGGCGGCGGGAAAAATGCGGGACAAAAAATTCGGGCGCCCCGTGTGGCACGGGACGCCCGAATGCTGGTGTGGTTTAGTGCGTCGTGATTTTATGCGTTCTTGGCGATAAAGTCAGCGATCTTTGGTTGAATCATGTCGCGCCAGCGCCGCCCGGCAAAGATGCCGTAGTGGCCGCACTGCGGCGCGGTGTAGTGCAGCTTTTTCGCTTTCGGAATACCAGTGCACAGATCGTGCGCCGCTTGGGTCTGGCCGCTGCCGGAGATGTCGTCCAGCTCGCCTTCGATGGTGAACAGCGCGGTCTTCTTGATCGCGGCTGGCTCAACCTTGCGCGCGCCGAGCGATTTGCCGGTGACCCAGGTGCCATTGGGCAGCGCGTGCTGTTGGAACACCAGCCGAATCGTGTCGAGGTAATAGTCGGCGTCCATGTCGAGCACGGCGTTGTATTCGTCGTAAAACTTGCGATGCTCGTCGACCGACTTGCCGGTGCCTTGCACCAGATGGTCGTAATACTCGAGGTGGCTTTTGAAGTGGCGATCCGGGTTCATCGCGACAAAACCGGCGTGCTGCAAAAAACCCGGATACACGCGGCGCATAAAGCCGGGGTGGCTGGCCGGCACGCGGTAGATCACGTTGTGCTCAAACCACTCAATCGGCTTGGTGGTCGCGAGGTTGTTCACCTGGGTCGGGTTGCGGCGCGAGTCAATCGGCCCGCCCATCATGGTCATGGTGCGTGGTGATTTCGGATCGTTCGCGGCAGCCATCAACGAGATCGCCACCAGCACCGGCACGGTCGGCTGGCACACCGAGATCACATGCACGTCCGGCCCCAGATGTTGAATGAACTCGATCACATAGGCGATGTAGTCGTCGAGATGAAACGAGCCGGACGACACCGGCACGATGCGCGCGTCGGTCCAGTCGGTGAGATAAACATCATGCGCCGGCAGCATTGCACGCACGGTGTCGCGCAGAAGTGTCGAGTGGTGGCCGGAGAGCGGGGCGACGATCAGCACGTTCGGCTGCGCACCAGCGGCTACGCCTTCCTTACGAAAATGTTTGAAAGTGCAGAACGCCTTCTGCGTGACGGTCTCCTCAATCACTGCACAGCGCTGGTTCTTGATTTGCGTTTCGCTGATGCCAAAAAGCGGTTTTTCGTATTCTTTGCCGACCCGGTTGAGCAGGTCGTAGCTGGCGGAAATTTCTCGTGAGAACGGCAAATATGAGAGCGGGCTGGACGGGTGCGAATACAGCGAGGCAGCGGTTTCGGCGTACGAAGTGAGCGGGTTCAGCCAACGGCGCTGGAGTTCGTGTAACTGATAAAGCATGCGGGCTGTCCTTGGAGTCGAACCACTCCACCATATGGGAGTGCGTTGCTGGACTGTACCATGTGGCGGTGCAGCAATGAGACTGGAATCAGGTTAATTCTGTTCAAGCAATTCCGCGGTTGCAGCAACGAAATCGCGAGCGGGGCCATGTCATAATCGGCGCGGGAGGATTGGGGGCATGTTCCGCGAAATCAATATCAGCAAAGAGCCCGCCGCAGGCGAACCGAAGCGGCGCTGGTACCAGAGCGAGTACTTCGATCTTTATATTTTTTATTTTCGCTACAGCGAGCGCGCCGACAAGCACGCTGACCGCGAATTTGTCGGCATGCAGTTGTGCTACGACATCCGCCGCAACCAGCGTACGCTGGAGTGGAAAAAAGAAACCGGATTTTCGCATCTTGCGGTCAAAAAAGGCGATGGCGATACCTTGTCCGATCACGGCGCTTCGGCGTCGCTGATGCATCAGGGCGGCGAGTTTGAGTCATCCAAAGTGATTGACCATTTCATGAAAGAATCCCCGTCCTTGCCCGGCCAGGTGCGCAACTTTGTGTTGCACAAACTTGCTGAGTACGCGCTGCAACATCCTTCCATCACGCAGGGGCCGCTTTCTGCGCCGTTGCCTGCACCGGCGGCTGCACCGTCGGCTGATGCCGAGGCCGATCCATTTACCCTTGATCTATCTGATAAAAAATAATGACTGATTCTTCTCGCGATCTTTCTCGCGACCCTTCCCGCGATTCTTCCCCCGCTGCAACGCCTGGCGTTGCTGCCGTGCCAATCAACGTCACCGCACCCATCACAGGACTGCGCCGCGGCCTGACCCAATATGGCGACGCCGGCTTCTCCCTGTTCCTGCGCAAAGCCTTCATCAAGTCAGCCGGTTATACCGACGAGGCGCTGGACAGGCCGATTGTCGGCATCACCAACACCGGCAGCGAGTTCAACCCGTGTCACGGCAACGTACCGCAGATCATCGAGGCGGTGAAACGCGGCGTGATGCAGGCGGGCGGCATGCCGGTGGTGTTCCCGACGATCTCGATTCACGAGTCGTTCGCTTACCCCACCAGTATGTATTTGCGCAACTTAATGTCGCTCGACACCGAAGAGATGTTGCGTGCCTTGCCGCTCGATGCCGCAGTGTTGATCGGCGGCTGCGACAAGACGATTCCCGCGCAATTGATGGCGGCGGGCTCGGCCGATGTGCCGTGCATCGTGATCCCGACCGGGCCGATGCTCACCGGCCACCACAAGGGCGAGCGCCTCGGCGCCTGCACCGATTGCCGCCGCTACTGGGGTAAGTTTCGCGCCAACGAAATCGGCGAAGAAGAGGTAATGGAGATCAACGCCAAGCTCGCGCCGACGGTCGGCACCTGCATGGTGATGGGCACGGCGAGCACGATTGCGCTGATGACTGAAGCCCTCGGCATGTCGCTGCCGGGCGCAGCGTCGATTCCGGCGGTGCATTCGGAGCGCCTGCGTTCGGCTGAGGCATCGGGCAGCCTGGTGGGCAAAAACATCGCCTCTCTGCCCAAGCCTTCGCAACTGATCACCGCCAAATCGATCACCAACGCACTCACTGTGTTGCACGCAATTGGCGGCTCGACCAATGCGCTGATCCACATGACGGCAGTCGCCGCGCGTCTTGGCATCAGTATCGACCTTGATGCTTTCGATCTGCTGGGCCGCAACGTGCCGGTGCTCGTTGATCTCAAGCCGACTGGCCAGCACTACATGGAGCATCTGCACGAAGCCGGTGGCTTGAACGCGATCTTGCGCGAGCTCAAACCGCTGTTGCATCTCGATACCTTGACGATTGATGGCCGCACACTCGGTGAAGTGATCGACGCTGGCAAAGTAGTGCCGGGGCAGCAGGTGGTGACCTCACGCAGTGCGCCGATCTTCCCTTCGGGCGGTCTGGCGGTGTTGCGCGGCAATCTCGCGCCCGAAGGCGCGTTGATCAAACACTCATCGGCGACCCAATCGTTGATGAAACATACCGGTCGTGCCGTGGTGTTCGAGTCGCTCGAAGATTTGGCGAATCGGATTGACGAGCCGGATCTCGATGTCAACGCCGACGATATTCTCGTTCTAAAAAACGCCGGCCCAAAAGGCGCGCCCGGTATGCCCGAAGCAGGCTATCTGCCGATTCCCAAAAAACTCGCACAAGCCGGCGTCAAAGATATGGTGCGCATCTCGGATGCGCGCATGAGCGGCACCGCCTTCGGCGCCATTGTGTTGCACGTCGCGCCCGAGTCGGCCGCCGGTGGCCCGCTCGCGCTGGTGCAAAACGGCGACCGTATTTCGCTCGATGTATCGCTGCGAAAAATTGAATTACTGGTCGATGACGCCGAGCTTGCGCGGCGTAAGGCGCAATGGAAAACGCCGGTACACACGCCGATCAGCGGCTATCGCAAGCTCTACATCGAGCATGTGACGCAAGCGCCGCTCGGCTGCGACTTTGACTTCATGCTGCCGGCGATGACGCAGACTGCGCCGGTGTTGCTGACCTGATCTGGCCCTGGCACAAAGGCAGGAAACCATTGGTGGACAACGGTTTTCGCGATTTTACCGGGCCGCGTGCCGGGCCAGCAGCTCGCTGAAATGGCCCAGCATCATCTTCGATATTTCTTCGTAGACGTCGTCACCTAATTGGGCGAGCCGCAGCCGGTATTGGCGGCGGCCCAGCGGGCCGAGGTTGCGACAGACGATGTCGACGGCGTTGCCGGTGATGTCGGCGCGCATGGTCAGCGCGCAATTGATGCGTGGTTCTACATCAAAGCCAGCGTGGGTGACCTGCCCGGCGGCGTTGCGGGTCTCGGTCATTTTGTATTTCATTTCGTGCTCGTCGAGCAGGGCTTTGTACCGCACCAGATCGGGCGCGTGAAAGGCGGCGCGCCGCCGCTCTGCCGCCACCAGACTGTAGGAGACGATCAGATGCTCGATCACGTCGACAGTTTTGCCGCCCGATTCGATCCGCTTGTTGCGCTTGTTCACCACACCTTCGGCAAAATGCAATGGCGGGAAAGTACCGAACAAAGGGAGGCTGTGCTGCGTTGCGTAGACTGGATTGGCGGCGTTCGCAGCACGGAAAAACTCGGAGAGGAACGCGTAGCAAGCGCGCATTTTTTCGTCGAACGCAAGGGCCGCAGTCTGGTTCTCCTGGGTCTTGGCTACCGCTTGTTCCTTGAGCGTGGCGCCGGACTGCTGCTGCAACAGATCGAATACCCCGCCGCTTTTACGCGTGATGGAGGCCGCCTCAATCGACGATGGCGCGGGGGCTTGAGCGGCTGACAGGCCGCTTGCCATTGCGCCCCAATCCTTCGAGCGGGAGGCGTTTTGGCGTAGTTCTGACATCGCTTTGGCCTCGTCGTCAGCCGCCTTCTGTTGCATTTCATCGAGGCTGGTGCCAAGCAAATCAAAGTCCGCCAGAAACACCGGTGCAACGGCGGGTGGTGTGGACGCCATGGTGACCGCGAAAGCGGGATCGGCCAGGCCGGCACCGCCCGGCTTGGTCACCACGGTACGCTCGTAAGACATTTCGGCAGCGGCAGCGGCAGAAGCAGAAGCAGCGACGATGGTGGCCGATGCTGGTGCGCCACCCGGCGCACCGCCCAGCGCCGGCAGCAGGCCGCGCAATTCGGCGGCGAATTCGGCGGCACGCTGGTAGCGTTGATCCGGCTTTTTCGCCAGTGCGCGCAGGAGCATTTGCTCAAATTCAGGCGGTGTGCCGTTCGCGGCCTCCATGATCGACCGGTGCGGCTCGGTGACGATGCGCTGCATCAGCGAAAACACCGTGCTGTCCGGGGTCTCAAACGGCGTGCATCCGGACAGCATTTCGTAGAGCACCACACCAAGCGAAAAAATATCCGCGCGGCCATCGGCCTGCTGGCCGAGCACTTGCTCGGGCGACATGTATTTCGGTGAGCCCAGCATTGCGCCGGTCTGCGTCATCGACGACGACTGCACCCGTGCGATGCCGAAGTCGGTGAGCTTGGCAGCGCCGTGCGGCGCGATCATGATGTTGGCCGGCTTGATGTCGCGATGGACAACGCCAAAGCGGTTGGCGTAATCGAGCGCATCGGCGATCTGGGCGACGATGTCTGCGATGGTAGTGAACGGCAAGCGCCCGCCGCGCATCACGTCTTGCAGGCTCTTGCCTTCCAGAAACTCCATCGCGATGAAGGCGGTGCCGGCGTCTTCGCCGAATTCGTAGATCGTGACAATGTTCGGGTGGTTCAGGCGGCCCGCCGACTTGGCTTCACGCAAAAAACGCTCTTTGACTTCGGCGAGAATTTCTCCCGGCAGCTCGGGGTTGAGCGTCTTCAACGCCACCGGGCGCTCGATCGTGGCATCGACGCCGTGGTACACCGTTCCCATCGCGCCGCGCCCGAGCTCGGCGATGATTTCGTAGCGGCCGAGCTTTTTGAGAGCGGGTGCGTTACGCAGTGCGTTGGTATCGGCGTTAGCGGTACTCATGCAACGATTTTACTGCGCGCGGGTTTGAGCAAGGCGGCGCGGCTGCACTCTAACCGCACGCCGCCTGCATCGCGTCGATGCGGCCATATTCTTCCGGCGAATCAATCAGCGCCTGGCGCTTCTTGAGCGTCGCCATCCCCGCATCAATCACCGCCTTGGCGCGCGCGTTGATCTTCTCGCCCAACTCGCGTCCGCCCTCGGCGGCGCTGGCGAAGTGGTGAATGCCATCGCCGAGCAAGGTCTTGAGTTCCGTATCAAGCTGCGCTGCCAACTCGTCGATGAAGCGCTCGTATGAGAGTACGTGCTGCATCTCGTGGCCGAGCGTTAGCTCGTGGGCGCAACTGCCGGGTGGCTGTTCTCTCGCGATGTAAACGGTGAGCGGGCGGTAGGCCAGCGTCACCTGCACCTCGGGCCGGGTGCAATAGCGCCCCGACATCGGTTTGACGATGCCGCTGCCGCCGACTAACACGATGGTTTTTAGATTGATCTCGGCGAGACCCTGGACGATGTGGCCAGGTGTCTGATCGTGGCGCGAGGTGAGGCTGGCCGCGCTCTGGGTAAAGTCATAGCGCAGATCAGTCGCTGGCGCGGTGACGCTGATGCTGCCGGGGCCGAGACGCTTTTCGCACACTTGCTCGAACGGGCGCAGTTGGTCGCAGCCGGCCAAGAGCAGTGCGGCAGACAGCGCCAAGGGAGTAGCGATAAATGGCCGGAAACCCTTGGTGGGAGCCGCTCTCGTCACTGTGCCGTCCAGCCGCCATCCATCACATACGACGCGCCGCGCACTACCCTTGCCGCGTCACTGCACAGGAACACTGCGAGCGCGCCCAAATCTTCCGGCGTGACGAATTCGTGATCCGGCTGCTTCTCCGAAACCAGCGCAATCTTCGCTTCGGCATCGGTCTGGCCGGCCGCTGCGGCGCGCGCGTCGATCTGCTTTTGCACCAGCGCGGTCAGCACCCAGCCGGGGCAGATGGCGTTGCAGGTGACGCCGGTGTTGGCGGTCTCCAGCGCGACCGCTTTGGTCAGACCAACGATGCCGTGCTTGGCGGCGACGTAGGCGGTCTTTTGTGCCGAGGCCACCAGGCCGTGCGCCGAAGCGATATTGATGATCCGACCCCAACCTTTGGCTTTCATCAGCGGCAGCGCGTGTTTGATGGTGTGAAAGGACGACGACAGATTGATCGCGATGATCGCGTCCCACTTGTCGTCGGGGAAGTTTTCGATTGGCGCGACGTGCTGAATGCCGGCATTGTTGATGAGAATGTCGACGCTGCCGAAATTTTTTGCGGTGGTCTTGACGAGGTCTTCGATCTCGCGTGGTTTGGTCATGTCGGCCGGGTGGTAGTCCATTTTTACGCCGCATGCGGCGATTTGTTTTTTTACGCTGTCGATGGTTGCCGCGTCACCAAAGCCATTGAGCATGATGTTGGCGCCGTTCTGGGCGAGTGCGGTAGCGATGCCGAGGCCGATGCCGGAAGTGGAGCCGGTGACGATGGCGGTTTTGCCTTTGAGCATGTTGAACACTTTCTGAAATGGGTTGAAAAACGGGTTGAATAAATTGGATGATTAACCGCTATTGCGCAAACCGGCCGCCACGCCATTGATCGACATATGAATGCCGCGTTTGATCCGTTCGTCGGCGGGTTGTCCAGCACGGCCCGCACGGTGCCGCCGAATCAACTCGATCTGCAAGTGATTCAGCGGGTCGAGGTAGGCGAAGCGATTTTTGATCGAGCGCGCAAGTGGCGGATTGTGAGCGAGAAACTCCTTCGCCCCGGAGATCGCGAACAAGGCCGCGCGGGTGGCTTCCCATTCGTCCTTGATGCGTTTGAAAATCACCTTGGCAAGTTTTTGATCCGGCACCAGCTCGGCATAGCGCGCTGCGACCGAGAGATCGGACTTCGCCAGCACCATGTCCATGTTCGACAGCGCGGTCTGCAAAAACGGTGAGGCGGCGTAAAACTTTTTCAGTTGCGTCATGCCTGCCGCGCCGTGGGTTTTTTTGTAGGCCGCTACCGCCGAGCCAAAGCCGTACCAGCCTGGCAGCATGACGCGGCATTGCGCCCACGAGAACACCCACGGGATCGCCCGCAGGTCTTCGATTCGTCCACTCGCCTTGCGCGATGATGGCCGACTGCCGATGTTGAGTTCGGCAATCTCGGCAATCGGTGTCGCTTGAAAGAAATAATCGGTGAAGCCGGGGGTCTCATAGACCAGATCGCGATAGCTGCGATACGCGGCTTCCGATAGCTCATGCATCGCGCCCAGAAACGCCGGCGTGTCGGCGTCGTGTTCCGGTGCGAGCAACGAGGCTTCGAGCGTGGCCGCGAGCAAGGTCTCCAGATTGCGCCGGCCATTTTCCGGGTTCGCATATTTGCTGGCGATGATCTCGCCCTGCTCGGTCATGCGGATCTGCGCATTCACACTGCCCGATGGCTGCGCCAGGATCGCGTCGTAACTCGGCCCGCCGCCGCGTCCGACACTGCCGCCGCGGCCGTGAAAGAGACGCAGCGTCACGCCCGCCGCTTCAAACGTTTGCACTAGCGCAATCTCGGCTTGATAGAGCGACCAGGTCGAAGTAAAAAATCCACCATCTTTGTTGCTGTCGGAGTAGCCCAGCATCACCTCTTGGGTGTCGCCAAGGCTCTGCGTGACGGCGCGCCCGACCGGATTGGCGAACCAGGCCTGCATGATGGCAGGAGCTGCCTGCAAGTCGGCAATCGACTCGAATAGCGGCACGACGTGAATCCGTGAAGTCTGCGTCACCGGGTCGTAGAGCCCGGCTTCTTTCGCCAGCACCAGCACTTCGAGCATGTCAGAGACCGACTCGCCGTGCGAGATGATGTGATTCGGCACCGCGTCTCGGCCGAAGCGCGCGTGGGCGCGGGCCGCCGCGTGGAACACGGCGAATTCTTTATTCGTCGTGTCGGTGTACTCCGCGAACGGCGAGGTGAGCAGGCGCGGCTGCGTCAGCTCGCGGGTGAGCAACGCTACTTTGTCGGCCTCGTGCAGCGCTGAGTAATCCGTCTCGACGCCAGCTTGATGCAACAACTCGGCAACCGCCCGTTCGAGTACGTCCGAACTCTGGCGCAAATCAATCGGGCATAGATGAAAGCGGAAGATGCGCGCGGCGCGCATCAAGGGGCCGAGGCGCGCGCGTGTCAGCAGCGCAGAGCCGTTGACTTCCAGCGATTCTGCGATCACCGAAAGATCGGCGATGAACTGATCCGGCGTCGCATAGGCCGGTGCGTTCGCCACCTCATGCCGCGCGACTTCAAAGCCGCAGACTGCGCGCGCCGTGGCCGCCATGCGCGCGTAAATGCCGGTTAGTGCAAGGCGATACGGTTCGTCCTGGCGATGCGTCGATTTGTCCGGCGAAGCGGCGCTCAAGGCTTCGAGCGCAGGCGTGACTTTGACCAAGAGGCGCGCCAGTGCTAGCTCTGCGCCCAGTTCGTGGATTTCCGCCAGGTAGTGACCGAACACCAAACCGGACTGCCGTGCGAGCGCGCGTTGCAAGGTTGAGGCATCGACATTCGGGTTGCCATCGCGGTCGCCGCCGATCCAGGTGGCGATGCGAAAGAACGGCGCGGCGTCGAGTTCAACCCCAGGGTAGCGTTGCGCCACATCGCGCGCGACGCTGTCGTAGAGGCGCGGCAATTCGGTGAGAAAGGTATACCGAAAGAACGACAAGCCATTTTCAATTTCATCGGCGACCGTCAGCTTGACCGGGCGCAACATGCGCGTTTGCCACATACCCAGCACGCGCGCAGCGAGCAGGGCGTCGATGTCGGCGCGCTCGTCGAGCGTCAGGGCGCTGCTGTCCTTGGCGGCGATCAGGCGGGCGATCTCCAACTCGGCGTCGAGAATGCTTTTGCGCTGCACTTCGGTCGGGTGGGCGGTGAGCACCGGCACCAGATTGGCGTGGGCAAAAAAATCACTGAGCGCAGGCGCGCGAACTTTGGCTTGTTTCAATCGCTCGAGTGCGTGGCGCATGCTGCCGGGCGCGGGCGCATCGCCAGCGATCAAGGCTGCACGCGTGCGGCGGCTCTGGTGGCGGTCTTCGGCGATGTTGGTCAGATGCAAAAAATACGAGAACGCGCGCACCACCGAGACGGCGCGGTCACGCGACAGGCGGTTGAGCAGGCCGGCCAATTTTTTGCGCGTCGCGCTGTCGTCATCGCGCGAGGCGCGCACCGCGAGCTGGCGGACTGATTCGATGGTGACGAAGGTCTCGATACCGTCGCGCGTCTTGATCGTGTCGCCGAGCAGAGTGCCGAGCAGGCGGATGTCGTCGCGTAGCAGGGTGTCGGGAGTGGGGGTGGGGCTGCGGGCAGGGTTGGGACTACGGGCAGCGGTGGGACTGCGGACAGCAGGTTTGCGCGCGGCGATGGTCACTCTTTGCTCCCGGTTGGAATGGTCAGTGCAGTGGTATTGGCAGCCGGGTTGGAAGATGAACTGGCGGATGGTTTACGCGCCGCCAATTTCACTTCAGCCTCTTCGATGCGTGCATCAATCTGTGCGGCATAAAAATCCGGCACGGTGAAGCCGATCAGCGGCGCGGCGAGGGCTTCGCCCGCTGCATCGACGACGACAATCGTTGGATAGAGCTTCACCTTCAACCCGCGCGCCATCTCGACGCCAGTGACGCGGCGGCCATCGAAGCCGGTCACGGCACGGTCAATCGATAGCTCGCGGATCAGCACCCGCGCGGTGTACGCCGGATCAACCGCAAGATGGCGCAGATACTCGCTTCTCGCGCGTTCGCAAAAGCCGCAACCGGGCTGGGTAACGAACAGCAGCAGAGGCTTGTTTTGTTGCGCTGCGGTTCGGGCTTCGGCAGCGAGGTTGCGCGCCAGGTCAACACGCGGTACTGCGGTCGATGCAATGCTCTGCGCCAGCGTCGCGCCCGACCCAAACACAGCGGTAACCCCCGCGAGGAGAAAAACAGCGCATGCTAAACTTTTGGCTCGCATCACACCCGCCTCGATCATGGGCTTCCCACCCGAAAAATTAACCATCGCGTCGCGCGAAAGCCGCCTTGCGATGTGGCAGGCGGAACACGTTCGCGCTGCGTTGCAACAATTATATCCACAGTGCGACGTGCGCATCCTCGGCATGACCACCAAGGGCGACCAAATTCTCGACCGCACGCTGTCAAAAGTCGGTGGCAAAGGTCTGTTCGTCAAAGAACTCGAAGTCGCGTTGCAGGAAGGCCGCGCCGATCTCGCCGTGCATTCGATGAAGGATGTGCCGGCCGACTTGGGCGCTGAGTTTGCGCTGCCGGTGATCATGAAGCGCGAAGACCCGCGCGATGCATTTGTGTCGAACCAATTTGCGAGTCTCGCGGCGTTGCCGCCTGGCAGTGTGGTCGGCACGTCCAGTCTGCGGCGCGAATCGCAGATTCGCCGCGCGTACCCGGCGCTGAAGATTCAAGCGCTGCGCGGCAATCTTGATACCCGTTTGGGCAAGCTCGATCGCGGCGATTACGCGGCGATTGTGTTGGCGGCGGCGGGGTTGAAGCGGCTTGGGTTGGCTGAGCGGATTCGCGCTGTGCTGCCTTCCACCGCGAGCCTGCCCGCTGCGGGCCAGGGCGCGATGGGAATTGAAACTCTGGCCGGTCGCGCTGAGTTGCACGCATGGTTGCAGCCCTTGAATGATGACGCGACGGCGGCTTGTGTCACCGCCGAGCGGGCAGTCAGCAGCGCGTTGGGCGGCAGTTGCAGCGTGCCGCTGGCGGCGTATGGCGTGCTTGAAGGCGCGCTGATTGTGCTGCGCGCCAAGGTCGGTGCGCCCGATGGCAGCGTGATGTTGGAGACCGAAGTCACCGGCGGCGCGGGCGACGCCGAGGCGCTCGGCCTGCGCGCGGCGATGGAGTTGCGCAAACAAGGCGCAGACAAAATTTTGGCGGCGTTGAAGGATGCGGCGTGAACGGACGGCGCATCGTGGTGACGCGACCGGTCGGACAAGCGGCGCATTTTGCGCAAATGATTCGCGCGGCAGGCGGTGAGCCGGTCTTGTTCCCGACGATTGACATTGCAGCACTGAAAGCCACCGCGCCGCTCGACGCGGCACTCGCGCGTTTGAGCGAGTTCGATCTCGCGGTGTTCGTCAGCGCGAATGCGGTCGTGCATACGTTCGCGCGGCTCGATGCGCTGCAACTGGCTTGGCCGAGTGGATTGCGCGTCGCTGCGACTGGCCCTGGCACCGCGGCGGAATTGTCCGCGCGCGGCCTTGCAGCGATTCATCCACCCGCACGATTCGACAGCGAAGGCTTGCTGGCGGAAATGGATCGTCTCGGCCTGCAACCGCAACGTGTGCTGATCGTGCGTGGCACGGGTGGGCGCGAGTGGTTACTCGACCATTTGGCCGCGCGCGGTGTGCAGGTCGAGACGGTAGCGGCCTACGCGCGCATCTGCGGCGCGCACGACGCTGCGCCAGTCGCGCGCATGGCGCGCGCTCATCAGCTCGACGCGTTCACCATCACCAGTTCCGAAGGCGGCGAAAACCTGCTCACCATGCTCGGCGCGCAAGCCCTCGCGCTCATTGGTCAAACGCCGCTCTTCGCGCCGCACCCGCGCATCGCCGCGCGCCTGCGTGCCGACGATTGCGTCAACGTGATCGAAACGGCAGGTGGCGATGCGGGTCTGATCGCCGGCATGTCGGCTTATTTTGCCAAGGCGGCGTGAGTATGGACGCGCCGCAAGTTCCCAATCCTCCCCAAGCCACTGGCCTAGAACCCGCTCCCACCAACGGTTTTGGCCCGCCGGTCAGCCGAAACTGGCTCCCACCAAGCTTCTTGGCTTGGTGGACCAAAGAAAAAATCATCATCGCGGTGATCGCCGCGCTGTTCCTCGTCAACTGGTGGGACACGCGCCGGCAAATCAGCAACCTGTCAGAAGAAGTCGCGCAACGTCTCAAGATTGAAGGCGAGACTCTGCGCCAGCAAGCGCTGGCGGCGCGCGAGGCGCAGGAGCGCGTCAAAGATGCGCTCACCAAACTCGGCGCTCTTGAAGCCAAGATCGCCGAATCGCAAAGCCAGCAAGCCGCGCTGGAGAGCTTGTATCAAGACCTGTCGCGCAACCGCGACGATTGGGCGTTGACCGAGATCGAGCAGACCCTGACCATCGCCTCGCAGCAGTTGCAGTTGGCGGGCAATGTGCGCGGCGCGCTGATCGCCTTGCAAAACGCCGACCAGCGCTTGGGGCGAGCCGACAAAGCGCAGTTCATCGGCGTCCGCCGGGCATTGCAAAAAGATGTTGAACGGTTGAAGAACCTGCCGTTCATTGATACGTCGGGTCTGGCGATTCGGATCGACACCGTGATTGGCGGCATTGATACGCTGCCGCTGGTGTTTGATGAGCGCTTGCCCGCGCAGCGTAGTGGTGCAGGCACCGCAGTCACCCCAGCCACCCCGGCCACCGAGGCCGCGTCCGCCGTTGCCGCGAAAACCGAATCCTCAACCTGGCGGCGCGTGCGCGACGACGCCTGGGAGCAATTCAAGCAACTGGTGCGCATCCGCGACATCGGTGACGCCGACCCGGCGTTGCTCAATCCCTCGCAGTCTTACTTCGTGCGTGAGAACCTGAAACTCAAATTGCTCAACGCCCGCATCGCGCTGCTTCAGCGCAACGAAGCGCTGTTCAAGAGCGACATTGACGGCGCGGTGGTGTGGCTAAACCGGTATGCCGACGTGCGCTCGAAGGCCGGCGGCAACGCGCTCGCCAGCTTGCGCAGCCTGTCGGCAGCCGCAGTGGCGATTGAGCTGCCGACTCTGGCAGAGAGTCTCAATGCGGTGCGCAATTACAAAACGCCGGGGCGTCCTCTCGCATTACCCGGGCCGGGCAAGTAACCCACCATGCGCGGCCTGTTCTGGGTTCTCGCCCTATTCGCCACTGCCGTCGGCCTGTCGCTCGCAGCGCGATACAACGACGGTTATGTGCTGTTTTTTATCAACCCACAACGCATCGAGCTGTCGCTTACGCTGTTTGTGTTGTTGTTGGTGCTGGCGTTCGCGGTGTTTTATTTTTTCATCCGCGCCGCCAGCTACACCCTTGGACTGCCGCAACGCGTGCGCGCGTTTCGCGCCCGCCGGGTGAGCGAAAAAGCGCGCCACGCGATGTTCGATGCGGTGGTTTCAAGCTTTGAAGGCCGCTATGCGCGCGCTGCCAAATCCGCTGCCAGCGCCTACGCAGCCGGCGAAGAATCAGGCCTCGCCGCGCTCGTCGCCGCGCGCGCAGAACACGGTATGGAGCATTTCGAGGTGCGCGACGAATGGCTGCAACGCGCCGCCGAAGCGGCCACCAAATCCGCTGATGCATCACTCCAGCACGCCCGCTTGATGACCCAGGCCGAGCTCCTCGCCGATCAACACCGCGATACCGAAGCACTCGCGGCGCTCAGTGAGCTCAATCAAAGCGGCGCGCGCCACATCGCCACCCAACGCCTCTCGTTGCGTTCACTCACGCGCGCCGGTCGCTGGGACGACGCGCTCAAGGTCGCGCATCGCCTCGAAGAACATCAGGCCGTGCATCCTGCGGTCGCAGCGAAAACACGCGAGCTGGCGTATCAGGCGCTGTTCGCGAATGGTGATGCGGCAGACTTGCGTGAACGTCTGCGCAATCTGCCGCGCGCCGACCGGCGTCAAGCTGCGGTGGCGCGCTCCATCGCCACCGGCCTGATCCGCGCCGGGCTGATGACGGACGCCGCCGAGTTAATCGAAACCGCGCTCGACCACGAATGGGACTCTGATCTTGCCGCGCTGTATGCCGATTGCGATTTCAGCGGCGCGGTGCTCGATGAGCAGGGGGGTGTTTTGAACACCGCGTCGCACACCGCGTCGCACACCGCGTCAACCAACTCGTCAACCACCGCCTCACAAACTCAAGCCGCCCATCAACTCGAACGCGCCGAGCGCTGGCTAAGCAGTCATCCGCGCGACGCCGCCCTCTTGTTAGGGCTAGGTCGCCTGTGCGCGCGCCAGCAACTGTGGGGCAAGGCGCGTAGTTTTCTCGAACAAAGCGCTGTCGTCACGCCCGGGCGTGCAGTCTGGCTGGAGCTGGCGCGATTAAGTAATGCGACTGGCCAGGTCGATGCGGCGAACCGCTATTACCGGCAGGCGGCAGAGGCGGAGGTGTAGAGGCGTCGATGACGGGTACGGTGGCAGGGCCGTATCAGCCGCAATCGGGCTGCATGTGGCTTGACGCACGGCGAAAGACCTGACCCCGGAGCCGCCCGCAAAAAACGCATGCTTTGATGAACCATGCGAAGCACTGCTATCGGTAACGTCTTTCATCCCCAATTCTCCACCTTCAAGCCCTTCACACGCTTGAATTCATCTGCGTTGTCTGTCACCAAAGTGAAACCGTGGTGCAAGGCTTCGGCGGCGATCCATGTGTCGTTCCGGCCGATCGGTGTGCCGGCTTTTTCGAGATCAGTGCGCAGTTGCGCATAGCGAACGGCGACATCCTGGTCGATGAGCATGGACTGCGTCATGGCAACAATGAGGTCAAGTGCTTGTCTGCGCTGCGGCAACTTGTCGCCTTTGAGGTAACCCGTTTCAAGTTCGCCGCGCACAATGGGTGAGAGAAACAGTTGGCCCGATTCAAGTTTTGCAAAACGCCCAGTGAGTTTGGGACGGCTGCGCCGTAGCAAAAAACTCCAAATATTCGTATCGATGAGGTAGCTTGTCATCCGATCACCACGCCACAACGGACTCTTCCGATCCGTCTTCAGGGGCGAGCGGTGCATCGGGGATGTGGGGCAGTTGATCTAAAAATTGCTGCATCGTGGTGGGTCGTTCACTGACGATGATTTCATTGCCGATCTTTCGAAGCGTCACGCGCGTGGAATTGACGCGAAAGCTTTTCGGCAAACGGATAGCTTGACTGTTGCCAGACGTGAAAACGGCGGCAGTGGCTATGAGCGTAGTCATGTGTATCTCCAACACGAAGGATATACGAATTGTATATTGCAAATTATTTTGCAGCAAGAAGTGGGCGCATCCCGGAAGGATAGGAATTCCAACCGCAAGAGCCGAAGTAGGCTCCTTAATTCCGATTGACGAGTCGCATCCACGGGGCTTTGCCGCTTTGATACTGTCCCCTACCAGCGTGGGCGCCACGCGCGGAAGTGCGGGTCGTAGTAATAGCCGCGACCGTAGCCAAACCTGGAACCCGGCCCCCACGTGCCGGAGCCGTAGCCCCAGTAATTACTGTGTTGCAGCGCCTGGCGCTGCGCGCGTTCGCGTTGCAGTGCTTGCTCCTGCTGGGCATCGCGGTCGGCGAGTTGGGTGATGAGCGTGGCTTGGCGGGCTTTTTCTTGCGCGTCGGCGAGGTGATTGATCACCGACTGATCGACGCCTTGGGCGTTGAGATCAACGATCTGCTGCGGCGTGAGGTTGTAGAACGTGCCGGTTTCTTGCAACTTGGCGACGATTGTGGCGGGCGGAGTGGCGGCTTTGGTCAGGGCGATCACTTCGGCCAGCGGCACCTTGGGGTTAGGCACGGGTTTGATCGCGGCGAGTTGCTCGGGTGTGATGCGCACGGTCTGCCCGTGGTTGTCAAACGAGGCGCAGCCGCCGACACTGGTGACGGCGATAGCAGCAATAGCTGCGAATGAAGCGAAGCTGAATTTTTTTGCGGCGTCGGTCAGGTTCATGCTGAACTCCCGTGGATGAAAACTGGCACTGCCGCAAGATGCGGACAGGCCAACAACGCATCAGACCGTGTTTTCGGTGACAGGTTTCTTGAACGGGCTGTGTTCGTTCAGTTCATCGACATAGCGGTGGATGCCGGCTGCTTCGCGCTTGAGATAATTTTCCACCGCATCGGCGAATTGCGGATGCTTGAGCCAGTGCGCTGAAACGCATTCGACCGGCAAAAATCCGCGCGACAGTTTGTGCTCGCCTTGCGCGCCGCCTTCGAAGGTTTTAATCCCGCGCGCGATGCAGAACTCGAGTGGTTGGTAGTAGCAAGTTTCGAAATGCAGGCCGGGCGAATAACCGATGGCGCCCCAGTAGCGCCCGTACAAGGTCTCGCCATTGTGAATACACAGCGAGGCGCAGACATCATCGCCTTGCATGCTGCCGACAACGAGCAACAAGTTCTCCGGCATCGTCGCGCCAATACGCTCGAAGAATTTCAGATTGAGATAGGGCGTCGAGTGATGTGCGCGATAGGTGTGGCCGTAGCAGCGGTTCCAGAAACGCCATAGCTCGGGTGTGATGTCGCGGCCTTCGACGTGGCGAAAGCTAATCCCGGCCTCGCGTACTTTGCGGCGCTCTTGCTTGATCTTTTTGCGCTTGTCGTGCGACATGGTGGCGAGGAAGGCATCGAAATCCGCGTAGCCCTGATTGAGCCAATGAAACTGCACCGAGCGACGCAGCATCAGGCCGGCGTCTTTGAGCGTCGCGATCTCGGTCTCGACCGGGAACAACACGTGCAGCGACGACACATTGGATGATGCCGCAATCTCAAGAGCCGCTCCCACCAAGGCTTTTCGGTGTTTTTCCTCGCGCGCGAGCAGGCGTGATCCGGTGCAGGGCGTGAACGGAATCGCTGACAACAGCTTGGGAAAATAGTCGAGGCCGTGTTTGTTGTAAGCGTCGGCCCAGGCCCAGTCGAACACGTATTCGCCGTAGGAATGGGTCTTGACGTAGAGCGGCATCGCGGCGACGAGACGCGCATCTCCGCGCGTTTCTCCGCGCATTTCTCCTTCTGGGCTGTCCCACAACGTGAGGTACTGCGGCGTCCAGCCGGCGTCTTCCGCCGCGCAGCCGCATTCGTGCAGCGCATGCAGAAATTCGTGGCGTAACAGCGGGTGATGGCCGGCGAGATCGTTCCATTCGGCGGGCGCGATGCCGCCCAAGGATTCGAGAATTTTGAGAGTAGTCAACGTGGGTCAGAGAGGCGAATGAGATAATCGAAGCTGCTTCAACATTGTTTTTTTGCTGCCATCATGAATGATAGCCTCATGCTTCTGCCGGTCAAAGTGTCGGTTTCGCTCGCCCAAATCAACTGCACCGTCGGTGACTTAAGCGGCAACAGCCGCAAGATTGTCGATGCCGCGCGCAGTGCCGCAGCGCAGGGCGCGCAGGTGTTGCTGACGCCTGAGTTGGCCCTGTGCGGCTACCCGCCCGAAGACCTGCTGCTGCGCGATGGCTTTCTCACCGCTTGCACCGAACGCTTGCATGCGCTGGCGCGCGAGATCGCTGATGTCGCGCCTGACCTTACCGCCATCGTCGGCTTTCCCGAGCATGCGGGCATGCTGCGCTACAACGCCGCCGCCGTCATCGCGCAGGGCCGCGTGCAGCAGATTTATCGCAAACGCAACCTGCCCAACTACACCGTGTTCGACGAGCAACGCTACTTCACGCCGGGCGATCAGCCCGTGGTGATCGAGGTAGGTGGTCTCAAACTCGGCATCCTGATCTGCGAAGACATCTGGGGCAACCTCGGGCCGTTGACCACGCGCCCGGAGCCATCGCTCGATCAGTTGAAAGGCATGCTCGCGTCACGCCCCGACGCGTGGGACGCCAAGGCCGCTTCCGCCGCGAAAGCCGCGGGCGCACAGGCCTTGCTGGTGCTCAACGCCTCGCCGTATCACATGAAAAAATCGGCCACGCGTTACGGCGTGGTACGCCAGCGCATCAAAGAGACCGGCCTGCCGGTGGTCTATTGCAATCTCGTCGGCGCGCAAGACGAGCTGGTGTTCGACGGCGGCTCCTTCGCCATCGACGCCCTGGGCGACGTGAAATTGCAAATGCCGCTCTTCGCCGAGGCGCATGAAACGGTCGTGTTAGAGGCGACGGCCCCAGAACCCGCTTCTATCAAGGGTTTCCGGGTCGATGCTGAGATGAATCCCGAGGCCGAGGTCTACAGCGCGTTGAAATTGGGTGTCGCCGATTACATCGGCAAGAACGGTTTTCCCGGTGCGATCATCGGCCTCTCCGGCGGTATCGACTCGGCGTTGACGCTGGCGATTGCGGTTGATGCGCTTGGCGCCGACCGAGTGCGCGCAGTGATGATGCCGTCGCAATACACCGCCGACATTTCGTGGATCGACTCGCGCGAAATGGTCAAGCGCCTCGGCGTACGCTATGACGAAATCGCGATCAAGCCGATGTTCGATCAATACCTGGGCGCACTGGCCGCAGAGTTCAAAGACAAACCGCTCGACGCGACCGAAGAAAACATTCAAGCGCGGATTCGCGGCACGCTGCTGATGGCGCTGTCGAACAAGTTCGGCAGCATCGTCCTCACCACTGGCAACAAGAGTGAAATGGCGGTGGGCTATTGCACGCTCTACGGCGACATGGCCGGCGGCTTCGCGGTGATCAAAGACATCGCCAAGACCCTGGTCTATCGCCTCTCGGTGTATCGCAACAAGATCGAGCGGCCCGGCAACGAAGTGATTCCCGAGCGCATCATCACCCGTCCGCCATCGGCTGAGCTGCGCCCGGATCAAAAAGATCAAGACAGCCTGCCGGAATACGAGGTGCTCGACGCGATTCTTGCCGCCTATGTCGAAGAAGACAAAAGCCCGGCCGAGATCATCGCTGGCGGCATACCGGCGGCGGATGTGGAAAAAATTGTGCGCCTAATCCGTATCAACGAATACAAGCGGCGACAGTCGCCAGTGGGCGTGCGGGTTACGCACCGGGCGTTTGGCAGAGACTGGCGTTACCCCATCGTGAACAAGTTTCGCGAGTGACTTGTTATACTGATTCAAACAACTGGATAAAAATTTTCCCCGGAGACGCGTGATGAAAAAAATTGAAGCCGTACTCAAACCGTTCAAGCTCGACGAAGTGCGCGAGGCACTTTCCGAAGTCGGCATCACCGGCCTGACCGTGACGGAAGTCAAAGGCTTCGGCCGTCAGAAAGGCCACACCGAGTTGTACCGCGGGGCCGAGTATGTAGTGGACTTTTTGCCGAAAGTGAAAGTCGAAGTCATCGTCGCCGACAAGGATGTGCAAAACTGCATTGACGCGATCATCAAAGCGGCGCGCACCGGCAAGATTGGCGACGGCAAGATTTTCGTCAACACGGTGGAGCAGGTGGTACGGATTCGCACTGGCGAGACGAATGAGGCGGCGGTGTAGCGATTGATTCAGCTTCGCGTCACGCAAATTTTCAGCGTACCCAACAAAAAGCCCCGCGACAGCGGGGCTTTTTGTTGGTTGACTGGCTTTTGGCGCGGGTTTCTCTTTGGGGCAGGCCTTGATCGCCGCGTGGGACACAAGTTCGTGAAGAATGCTGCTGTCACCGCTCCAGCGCTCGCAAGTTTTGCGTGTTGGTCAAATCCAAATCAACCGAGTTCTCGTCAATCGCCGCTTCGCGGAACAGCACCAGCAGCAACACCAGCAGTACCGGCCCAATGATCAACCCGACCACGCCCATCGTGCCGACCCCGCCGAAGATGCCGAACAGAATCGCCAAAAACGGCAACTGCGTGCCGCCTTGAATCAGCACTGGCCGCACCAGATAGTCGGCCAGCATGACGATCAGGGTGCCGATGGCAAATACGGCGATGCCGGCCGCGGCGTTGCCACCGGCGAACAAGACAAAGCCGATCAACGCAAACATCAACGGCGCAGCCAGCGGGATGAACGCGATCACGGCGGCGATGACGCCGAGCGTTACGGCGGATGGCACGCCACACACCCAGAGCAACAGCGACAGCAGCAGCGCCTCGGCAAAGCCGACGATGACGATGCCATTGACCGCAGCCCGCAGCGCGCCGGGCAACTGGAACACATACGACGGCCAGCGCCGCTCCAGCCATTTGTAGCCCATCTGGTTGATCCAGCGGCTGATGCCGTGGCCGTCTTGATAGAAGAAAAACAAGATCCACAGCGCGAACATCAGCGTCGCCAGGCGGCCCGTCAGATCAAGGAACAAGGTTTGCGCGGCATTCCGGATCGAGTCGAGCTGGGCTTCGAGCACGCCAGAGAGTTGTTTGGGGCTGGCGAGATATTTGTTCCAGTACTGCACCAGTTGCTCGCTCACCAGGGGCATTTTGTAGAGCACGCCGGGGGCGGGTTTGCCGTAGGTGTCGGCGGCGATCAGGTAGGAGGTGGCGCTGTAAATATCTTGCGAGAGAAACACCAGCAATAGCGCCATCGGGCCGACCAAAAACAGCAGCACCAGGGTGGTGGAGGCGGCGGCGGCGAGGCCATGATTGTGATTGGTACGCTGCAAAATCCGCTCGTGCAGCGGCCAGGTGGCGACCGCCAAAATCGCCGCCCAGATCACCGCCAACAGAAACGGTGACATCACGACAAAGGCACCGGCCAAAATCGCCACCGTGAACAGAATGCTCACCAGCAATTTGGCGTGCTGAAATCCTTCCTGATTGTGCATGTTGGTGGCTTCCGGTGCGGGCGTCGAATCGGGCGAAATTGGTGGCGGCGCGAGGATAAATTGATATTGCTCAGCTTTGGTATTGTAGCGAGCGTGTCAAAATATCCAACGATTGCCTCGATTGAGTGAGTCCAAAGTGACCGTTCCCCCCTTCGTCTATACCTCCCATCCGGGTCGCGTCGTGTTCGGCGCCGGCAGCCTGGATCATCTCGACCGCGAGATTGACTTGCTCGGCGCCGAGCGCGCATTGGTGCTGGCCACGCCCGAGCAGGGCGCGCAAGCAGAAGACTTGGCCAAACGCCTCGGCAAACGCTGCGCCGGCGTGTTTGCCAAGGCGGTGATGCACGTGCCGATCGAGACCACACGCGAGGCGCGTGACGAAGCGGCGCGGCTCAAGGCTGACTGCGCCATCGCCATCGGCGGCGGCTCGACTACCGGGTTGGGCAAGGCGATTGCGCTCGAGTCGTCGTTGCCGATTGTGGCGATTCCCACCACCTACGCCGGTTCGGAGATGACGGCGATTTACGGCATCACCGAAGGCGGCATGAAAAAGACCGGGCGCGACGCGCGCGTGTTGCCGAAGACGGTGATCTACGACCCGCTGTTGACGCTCAGCCTGCCCGCCGCGCTGTCAGCCACCAGCGGGATGAACGCGATTGCCCATGCGGTCGAGGCGTTGTACGCGGTCGATGCCAATCCGATCATCTCGATGATGAGCGAAGAAGGGATTCGCGCGCTGGCGCAGGGCCTGCGCGGGGTGATGAAAAATCCGCAAGACATCGACGCGCGCAGCCTGTGCCTGTATGGCGCATGGCTGTGTGGAGTGGCGCTCAACGGCACCTCGATGGCACTGCATCACAAGTTGTGCCACACGCTGGGCGGCAGTTTTAATTTGGGCCATGCCGAGGTGCATACGGTGATCTTGCCGCATGCGACGGCGTATAACGAGAGCGCTGCGCCGGCGGCGATGGAGCGAGTGGCGCGCGCCTTGAATGCGGCGGGCGCCGCGCACGGTCAGGAAGTGGTTTCAGCCGGCGCCGCCCAAAGTCTCTACGACCTCGAAGTCAAACTTGGCACGCCACTCAGTCTCGAAGCCATCGGCATGTCCGAGAGCGGCCTCGACAAAGCGGCTGACCTTGCCGCCGCCAACCCCTACGCGAACCCGGTGCCGATTGAGCGCGCCGCGATTCGCCGCTTGCTCGACAACGCGTTTCACGGAAGGAAACCTGAATGATCAACAAGTTTGTCGCCTCGGTCGCTGAGGCCTTGGCGGATTTGAAAGACGGCTCGACGGTGATGACCGGCGGCTTCGGAGGTGCCGGCATGCCGAATGAATTGATCGACGGCCTGATTGCGCGCAACGCCCGCGATCTCGTCATCGTCGCGAACAACGCCGGCAATGGTGAAGTGGGCCTCGCGGCGTTGCTCAAGGCCGGTTGCGTGCGCAAGATCATTTGCTCGTTTCCGCGCCAGGCCGACTCGCACGTGTTCGATGGCTTGTATCGCAGCGGCAAATTGGAATTGGAACTGGTGCCGCAAGGTAATTTGGCCGAGCGAATTCGCGCAGCGGGCGCCGGCATCGGCGGATTTTTTACGCCTACCGGTTATGGCACCGATCTCGCCAAAGGCAAAGAGACGCGCGAGATCAATGGCCGCATGTATGTGCTGGAATCGCCGATTCACGCCGACGTGGCATTGATCAAGGCGGAGCAGGGCGACCGCTGGGGCAACCTCACCTATCGCAAAGCCGCGCGCAATTTTGGCCCGGTGATGGCGATGGCGGCCAAAAGCACGATTGCGCAGGTGTTTGAGACGGTGGAATTGGGCGCGCTTGACCCCGAGCACATCATTACGCCCGGCATTTGGGTAAAACGGATTGTCAAAGTGGCGCGCGACGCTGCGCTAAAGGAGGCCGCATGAATGCTGTCGTTAAAGAGGCGGGCAAGGAAACCGCAAAGGAATCATTCAAACGCCGCACCCGCGACGAAATGGCCGCATGCGTCGCGCGCGACATTCCCGAAGGCGCGTACGTCAACCTCGGCATCGGCTTGCCGACGATGGTGGCAAACCATCTACCCAAAGACCGCGAAGTGTTCTTGCAGAGTG
This sequence comes from Burkholderiales bacterium, assembly GCA_043775155.1. Lineage (GTDB taxonomy): Bacteria > Pseudomonadota > Gammaproteobacteria > Burkholderiales > JAEUOS01 > CANJDH01. Next base: position 25,639 of record JAYVSR010000276.1, read on the forward strand.
AGAACGGCATTCTCGGCATGGGGCCAGCACCGGCCAAGGGCGAAGAGGACTGGGACTTGATCAACGCCGGCAAACAGCCGGTCACGCTGCTCACCGGCGGCGCGTATTTTCATCACGCTGATTCGTTCGCCATGATGCGCGGCGGGCATTTGGATATCAGCGTATTGGGCGCGTTTCAGGTCGCGGTCAACGGTGACTTGGCGAACTGGCACACCGGTGGTGATGCGATCCCCGCTGTCGGCGGCGCGATGGACCTGGCGGTAGGCGCGAAAAAAACTTACGTGATGATGGAGCATCAAACCAAGAGCGGCGAGTCGAAGCTGGTTGCCGCTTGCTCTTATCCACTCACTGGTGTCGGCTGCGTCGCGCGTGTCTACACTGACTTGGCAACGCTCGACATCACACCTGCTGGGGTGAAAGTCGTCGAGATGGTCGCCGGGCTGACGCTGGCCGAATTGCAATCCATCAGCGGTGTGCCGCTGACCGCGGCATAAGCCTGCGTTCTGAATCTATCCATCAACGCTTCAACAAGGAATCAAACAATGAGTCACAAAATTGGCTGGATCGGCTTAGGGAGAATGGGCGAAGCAATGGCGATCCGCCTGCTGAAAAACAAATGCGACGTTTCAGTGTGGAACCGCACTGCGTCGAAAGCCGAGCCGCTCAAACCCTACGGTGCAAAGATCGTCGCGGGCAAGCCGGACCTCGCTGGTTGCGACGTCGTCTTCACCATGGTCTCGACCACGGCTGACTTGAAAGAAGTGTTGTTCGAGGCCGGTGGCCTGCTCTCGACCGCCACCAAACCGAAGATGGTGGTTGATTGCTCGTCGATCTCGCAAGAAGGCTCGGCCGAAGTGCGCGCCGAGTTGGAAAAGCGCGGCATCGCCTACCTGTGCGCGCCGGTGTCGGGCAACGCCAAGGTAGCCAAGGCAGGCAAGCTGTCGGTAGTGGCGTCCGGCCCGAAGGCATCGTACGAAATCGTGAAGCCCTATCTGGCAATGTTGGGCCGCTCCGAGACCTGGCTAGGTGAGGGCGAATTGGCGCGCGTGTGGAAGATCGCCCACAACACCATGTTCGGCGTGATCATCCAAACCTTCTGCGAAGTCGCCGTGCTGGCCGAAAAGGCCGGGATTCCGCGCCATGTGTTTTTGGAGTCGATCAACAACTCGGTGCTGGGTTCGATGTACACCAAGTACAAAACGCCGACGCTCACCAATCTGTCGTTTGACAAAGTCACCTTTACGCCCAAGCTGTTGTTGAAAGATATGGACCTCGGCATGGCCGCAGCGAAATCGCATGGCGTGACGATGCCCGCAGCGGCGGCGACGCGCGAATCGATTGCGTCGTTGGTTGGGCGTGGGCATGACAACGTCGATTTCTCGATTTTGTTGCTTGAACTGGCGCGCAATGCAGGCATGGAACTCACCTCCGACAACGTCGAGATGAGCGATGGGCTTGAGTCTTGATTTCATGTTGAGCCGCACACGACGAGAAGACGCACGATGAAGCGCACCCTGATTCGCAATGCCATCATCGTCACGATGGACGACAAGCTGGGCGAGTTGACCGGCGATGTGTTGATCGAGAACGATCAGATCGCCGCGATTGCGCCCGGCCTTGCTGCACAAGTTTCGGCGGCTGATGCAGAGGTGATCGACGCCACCGGTCAGATCGTCATCCCTGGCCTCATCAACGCGCACATGCACACCTGGCAGACTGGTTTGCGCGGCGTTGCGGCCAACTGGACCCTGCTTGAATATTTCAAGCATGTGCATGCGGGGCTGGCGACGGTGTTCCAGCCGGACGACATCGGCATCGCCAATCTCGTCGGCGCGTTGAACCAGATCAACTGCGGTACCACCACGCTGGTCGATTGGTGCCACAACAACCCGACCCCGGCGCACACCGATGCGGGGATTGATGGCCTCGTCGAGTCGGGGATTCGCGCAGCGTTTTTTCACGGTAGCCCGAAGCCCGACCCGAAGCCGGGGCAGAAGCCATTTTGGGAAGTGCCACATCCGCGCCACGAAGTTGAGCGGCTGCTCAAGCATCGCTTGTCAAGCAAAGATGGCCTGGTCACGCTCGGCCTCGCGATTCTCGGGCCGCATTACTCGACCCTTGATGTCGCGTTGTCCGACTTCGCGTTGGCACGCGAATTCAATCTCATCGCCTCGATGCATCAAGGCGGTGGTGTCGCCAAAACGCCAGACGGCTGGGAGCGCCTCGAAGGGGCCGGCTTGCTCGGCGACAACATCAACATTGTTCACGGCAACAACCTGTCGGACGAGCAATTGAGAAAATTCGTCGATCTCGGCATGAGTTTCTCCATCACGCCGGAAAACGAAATGGCGCAGGGTCATGGTCACCCGATCACCGGGCGTCTGAGGAAACTGAAT
>JAYVSR010000277.1:0-5217 GCA_043775155.1 Burkholderiales bacterium
AAACAATTTCGGCACCGCAGTGCTGCCGGCCAACCCGGTGTCTCAGCGCGAGACCACCAATGCCCTGCGCGTGCATTTTCGCAATTGGGTGATGAAGGGCACGCCGCCGCCGCCGAGCCGTTTTCCGACACTGGCAAAGGGCGAATTGGTGGCAGCGAACAAGACTGCGATGGGTTTCCCCACGCTGCCCGGCTTGCGCGCCTCCGTGCCGGAGCCCGACTTCATCATGCCGGTGCACGATTACGACTGGGGCTCGAAGTTCAACCAAGAGGACGGTTCCGGCGTTCCTTCGAATGCGCCGCCGCGCATCAAGCAATCGCTCAAGATGCTGGCACCGAAAGTTGACGCCGACGGCAATGAAGTCGGTGGCGTGCCGGTACCTCTGCTCGATGCGCCCCTCGGAACCTATCTGGGCTGGAACGTGACGGCGGGCGGATTCCACAAGGACCAGATCTGCAACTACGTCGGCGGCATGATTCCGTTCGCCAAAACTGCCGATGAACGCAAAATCACCAACGATCCGCGCCCTTCCTTGCAGGAGCGTTATGGCTCGCATGACGGCTATGTGGCGGCAGTGAAGAAAGCCACCGAGCGTGGCGTGGCGGAAGGCTTCCTGCTGCCGGAAGATGCAGCCGCATTGGTTGCCGCGGCCGACAAGAGCGCGGTACTGCGCTAGGCCATCAGACTGCGAACCGCTCCCACCAAAGCTTTCCGGTCAATTCTCCTCTCACACCCATTCAAATTTCCAATCCGCCCATGAAGCTCAATCTGCAAGGCAAAGCTGTCGTCGTCACCGACGCTTTCAGCGGCTCAGTTTGATCCAAACCGTTCACCAAAATTCAAGTGCGCGAGAATCATCAAAACAGAAAGCGTAAAAATGCGGCGCAGTGCATCGCCGTTTCGTACTTGGCGCTGCATTGTGGTTCGGTCCACGCGGCCGCGCCCGATCTCGGAATGGGTGCGATTGCTGGCTTCATCGTATATGGAACACTCGGACTTTTAGCGCTGGCACTTCTGCTGGGAGCGGCCGCTATTGGAAAGAAGACATTAGTATTCACGTCATTGACGTTATTTGTTTTTCTTCCAGGGACTTTGTATTACTTGAAATGGAAAGATGAACGACTTTTAGCGTCGAATCGAGAAGAAGTGGAGCGCCTTTGTCGAGCAACTCCATATCGCATTTTTGAGAAAGGCAAGCCCGCCGCTGTAGTTCGAATGCGGACGATGTACTGGAACGACAAAGCCTATGATTTTCGAGACCGTGTCTTAAGAAGTGCCGAAAACAACGTTGCGAGTGCGCTAAGCGGCGGCAATCCAGTCCTCAAAATCGAAAAAGAGCGGCCTTCCGAAAACCCGAAGGAGCAAAGCGCGCAATTTGAAATTTTGATTGAGGACATTTTCGCCTGCACCTCCCCCAAGCAATGGGAGGGAAATCATTTACACGCGAATATCAATAGTGGAACTGTCAACCCGAAGAGTGATGGCGTTAACGTATAACTACCAAACAAATTCCGGTGACGGTTGCAGCAATACCGTCGATCACTTGCGTGGACTTATTTACTCTGCCCTGAGTCCTATTCAAGAAACCGAGAAGCAAGAGCAAGCACGTGGCCGTGCGGCCAGTTCTTGAAGTACAAGCTCCCATCAAAAGAACTGCTCCACCAAAGCTTGTCGGTCAACTTCCCTCAAAATCCATTTACATTTCCAAAGCGACCATGAAACTCAATCTGCAAGGCAAAGTCGCCATCGTCACTGGCGGCACGCAGGGCATCGGCCGCGCCACCGCTGTCATGCTCGCCGCCGAAGGCGCTTCGGTCGCCATCGTCGCGCGTGGGCGCGAACGGCTCGACGCCGTTGCGGCAGAAATTCGCGCGGCTGGCGGCAAGGCGGTGGCAGTGCAAGCCGATGTGGCGAAAGCGGAGGACTGCACGCGCATCGTCGCCGAAGCCATCGCGGCCTTTGGCCGCCTCGACATCCTGTTCAACAACGCCGGCACCTCGAACACAGGTGCATTCGAGTCGGTGACCGATGCCACCTGGCAGGCCGATTTCGACCTGAAACTGTTCGGCGCGGTGCGCCTGATCCGTCTGGCGATTCCGCACATGCGCAAGCAGGGCGGTGGACGCATCATCAACATCACCAACACCGGCGCCAAGCAGCCGCGCGCAAAATCGACCCCGACCACCGTGACGCGCGCCGCCGGCCTCGCATTGACAAAAGCATTGTCGAAGGAATTCGCACCCGAGAAGATTCTGGTGAACACCGTTTGCATCGGCCTGATCCGCGCCGGCCAGCATGAAACCAAGGCCGCCAAAACCGGGCGCAATGTGGAGGAAATTTATGCCGAGATGGGCAAGGACATTCCGCTCGGCCGCGTCGGTTTGGCGGAAGAGGTGGCGAACGTGGTCGTGTTCCTCGCCTCGGATGCGGCGAGTTTTGTCACCGGCACCAGCATCAATCTGGATGGCGGTGCGTCCGCGGTCCTGTAAGCTGATGAAACCAGAAGGAGACTGTCATGCAAACTCGATTCATCCGCTCTTGCTTCACTGTCGTTTGGGCGCTGGCATTGAGCGCCAGCGCCGCGCTCGTCGCAACACCGGCTTTCGCACAATCTGCCGTGGCGCCCAGGGAAGGCACCTGGATCGCCAGGGACTTCCGCTTCCACACCGGCGAGACGCTCCCCGAGGTCAAGCTGCACTACACCACGCTGGGCGATCCGAAAAACGAAGCGGTGCTGGTCCTGCACGGCACCACCGGCTCCGGCACCGGCCTGCTCGCACCCGGCTTTGGCGGAGAGCTGTTTGGCCCCGGCCAGCCGCTCGATGCCACCAAATATTTCGTCATCCTGCCGGACGTGATCGGCCACGGCAAATCGAGCAAACCGTCGGACGGCCTGCGCACCAAATTTCCGCGCTACAACTACAACGACATGGTGGACGGCACCTATCGCCTGTTGACCGAACATTTGAACGTCAAGCATTTACGCCTGGTGATCGGCAATTCGATGGGCGGCATGGAAACCTGGATCTGGGCGCAGCGCCACCCCGACTTCATGGACACGGCGGTGCCGATGGCTTCACTGCCGTTCGAGATGTCGAGCCGCAACTGGATGCTGCGCCGCCTGATCACCGATTCGATCCGCAACGATCCCGACTGGAATGGCGGCAACTATGCGCAGCAACCGAAGAGCGCGCGCTTCGCCTCGGTGTTTTACGGCCTCGCCACCAACGGCGGCAACCTCGCGCTGCTGAAAGCGGCGCCGACCCGTGAAAAGGCCGACGCGCTGCTCGATGCCCGCCTCAAGGCGCCGTTCACCGCCGACGCCAACGACACGCTCTATCAATGGGATTCTTCGCGCGACTACAACCCGTCCGCCGGGCTGGACAAGATCGGCGCGCATCTGCTGGCGATCAACTCGGCTGACGATGAGCGCAACCCTCCCGAGACGAATCAGTTGCAGGACGCCGTCAAGCGCGTGAAGAATGGCCGCTACGTCATCTTGCCGGCGAGCGAAAACACGGCGGGCCACGGCACCACCGGCCAGGCGAAAAACTGGAAACAGCATCTCGCGGATTTGCTTCAGAGCGCACCGCGGTTGGCCAAATGAGGGCGAAGTAGCGCGTGACCGACGTTTCCAATCCGACGGCGGCATCCGCTCCCGTCGTCGCTCCTGCCGTTGCATCCATCGCAGGGGTTCCTGCCAACACGCGCGAGCGCATGCTCTTGTGGCTGCTCGCGGGTTTGCAGTTCACCCACATTCTCGATTTCATGATCGTCACCCCGCTGGCGCCGCAGTTCATGCGCCTGTGGGGGATTTCGGCGCAACAGTTCGGCTATCTGGTATCGGTGTACGCGATTGCCGCGGCAGTGGCCGGCCTCGCGGCGGCATTCGTGATCGACAAGTTCGACCGCCGCACCGCCTTGCTGGCGATGTATGCGGGCTTTGTCGTTTCCACCCTGGCCTGCGCGCTGGCGCCGGGATACTGGGCCTTTTTTATCGCCCGTGCGCTGGCAGGCGCGTTCGGCGGCGTGATCGGCTCCGTCGTCCTGGCGATCGTCAGCGACGTGATTCCACCGGAACAGCGCGGCCGCGCCATGGGCATGATCATGTCGGCGTTCCCGGTGGTGTCGGTATTGGGCGTGCCGGCCGGCCTGTATCTCGCCACCCATCTGGGCTGGCATGCACCGTTTTTCTTGCTTGCCGCCCTCAGTGCGGCGCTGTGGGTTTGCCTGCCGCTGGTGGTGCCGAGCATTGATGCGCATCTGCATCGAGTGGCGGAGCAACCCTCGGGAATGTTGCGCAAGTTCCTGCAACTTTTCACCGTGTCGAATCATCGCCGCGCACTCGCCGCTATATTCGTGTTCACCCTGTCCGGCTTCATGATCTTCCCGTTCTTCTCGGCCTACCAGGTCAAGAACGTCGGCATCACCGAGGCGGAACTGGTCTACGTGTTCCTGTTTTCCGGCCTCGCCACGTTGTTCACCGCACGCCTGATCGGCTGGTGCGCGGATCGCTACGGCAAGCGGCACGTGTTCTACCTGTTGGCACTGGCATCGACTGTCCCGATCGTGCTGGCCACCCACATGGGCGTCGCGCCGCTGCTGGTTCTGCTCGCCGTGACGGTACCGTTCATGGTGCTGATATCAGGCCGCTTCATCCCGCTGATGGCTTTGATCACCACTTGCGTGCACGCGCCGGTGCGCGGCGCCTTCATGAGCCTGTCATCGTCGGTGCAGAACCTCGGCGCCGGCATCGCATCCCTGGTTGCGGGTGCGGTGATCGGGCATACGGCGGACGGGGCGTTGACCAATTTTGGCATGGTCGGCAACGGCGCGGTGGTGATGACGCTTGCCTGCATGCTGCTGGTGCGCACATTGCGGCCGGTGGAGGAGGCGGAAAGGGCGACGGTTGCGATCCGCTGACCGCTCGCCCCACTACGCCTGCCACACTCCATAGCCCTTCTCGCGCAACGCAATAGCGAGTTCGACCTCCATGTCACGCGCCGCGTCGTAGGGCATCGGGTTATAGACCTGATACAACTTGGGCAGCAGACGCACGCCGTACTGCGTGACAAAACGATTCGCCTGAATCCCGGCCTTGTGTTTATCGAAACGCACATCCGGTGACAAGCCCGTCATGCCGACATACACGCAGGGATTGCCGTAAGTGAAGTCGGGATTCGATTTGCGAAAGCGTGGCTCGTCGAGCACGTCGAG
>JAYVSR010000278.1:0-9914 GCA_043775155.1 Burkholderiales bacterium
GATTGATTCACCAACTCCAGCTGCTCGCGCTGCTGTGCCAGCTCATCAGCGAGTTTCTTTGACTCGGTGAAGTCAGTCACCGTGCCGATGATGCCGGCCACCGTGCCATCGGCACGGCGCACCGCCGCCTTACTCACGATCACATCAAAAGCATGGCCATCACGGGCGATGATTTTGGTTTCCTGACGGTCAATCCGCTCCGGATTCGCGATCAGATTACGATCCTGATTGATATAGGCATCGGCCCGCTCAGATGATTGCACCTCTTCATTGCGCTTGCCGATCCAGTCGTGCCTGCTGCGCCCGGTCAGCCGCTCCCAGGCGCGGTTGAAGCTGACGTAGCGTCCGTCCAAGTCTTTGCGGAACATCGGATTGGGGTTGAGTTCCACCAGATCAGCGCTGAATTTGACTTGATCAGACAGCTCACGCGTCATCTGCTCGGCAATCGCTGCGGCTTGGCGGCGCGTGCGCATCAGCGACCAGGCCAGGCCAAACAGCATCAGTGAACCGGCCAGCCCGCCGGCCAGAATCCAGTACGGGCGGCGGCTCTCGAGCAGGCCATCGAGGGCGGCGGTTGATTCAAACACCAGGGTCCAGCCCTGCCCGCCCAGCAGCACCGACGCTACCTTGACGAATTGCGGTGCATTGTCGCCTGACGCGGCCGAAAAAATCATGCTCGATGCACTTTGCTCGCGCCCCTCGTAGGCGCGCAGACGAAAGTAGCCCGCATCAGCGCGCGCCACCTGCGCCGCCAACTCATCGAGCCGTATCACCGCATACACGTAGCCGGTCAATTTGCCGCTGCCGCCGTCAGCCCGCACCGGCAGCAACATCAAAGCACCCGGACCGGCTCCGCTGCGTCCGGGTACGCCGGCGATCTTCCGGGTCAAGGCGGGCGCGTCTTCCGCAGCGGCGCGTTCAAGTGCAGCCGCGGCTTCCGGTCTGCTGTCGAGTGCATCGCCCACTGCGGTGTAGGTCTGCGCGTGCAATCCGGCGGTCATCTTTACGCGCGCCGCCGGTGCGCCGCCTGCGCCGCCTGCACCACCGGCGCTGCCCAACGCGGCGTAGCCCAGTTCGATCAAGCTCGGTGGCATCTCTTTATGCGCCAAACCAGCAACGTAACTGCGCCACTGTTTCGGAGTCGGCTCGCCCATCACAGTGAACAAACCCGCTGCACCGCGCAATGTTTGCTCGAGCTCGCCGCTGGAGCTGCCAATTTCACTGATCTTGCGATTGGTCAGGCGGTCAAAATACTCAACCGAATCGTTGCGCCCGCCTTCGTAGGTTAACCACGCGGCAATCAGGGTGGCAGTCACCGCCAGGGCGAGCAAGAGCCAGTGCAGGGAATTTCGCAGCGCGGCTTGCCAAGAACTAGTCATTAATCATCTACTCGAGTGCGCTCGATGCCGGCCTGGCACCGTCCGCCCCGCGCCGGTGCCGGCACCGCGCCTCACTGCGGCTCGGTCAAGCCAGACTCGACGATATAGTCGATCAGCTCATTGGCATTGGCAAACCGGTCGGCCATTTTCTTCGCCATCATTTTGTCGACTACGCCCTGAAATACCGCCATCGTCGCCGGCAAACGCGGAATCGGCGCATTGACGTGTTGATACATCAGCGCTTGGGCGTTGTCTGCGAGGAACGGCCGCTTGCCGGTGAGCATTTCAAAAAACACCACACCCAGACTATAAATGTCGGTCCGTTGATCCACGGGTAAACCGAGTGCCTGCTCGGGCGCGAGGTAATAGGGCGTGCCGAACACCTCGCCGTGTTTGGTGCGGTTGATGCCCGACTCCAGTTGCTTGGCAATCCCGAAATCCGCCAGTCCCAGGCTGCCATCCGAGCGGATCATCACGTTGTCCGGCTTCATGTCGCGATGCACGATGCCTTGCGCATGCACAGCGGTGAGCGCACCCGCCACTTGCAGCAAGATGGCTACCGCAACGTTGGCGGCAATGCCCTTGGCGATCAACTCGCGCAAGTCGCCGCCGGGAAAGTACTCCATCGCAATATAGGCGTGGTGCTCGGAGAAGCCCTGATGATGAATCTGTGCGACATTGGGATGATCAATCTGGGAAACCAGCGCGAACTCTTGCAAGAAGCGGTCCATCATCTCGCCGCCATCGGCATCGTTCGCCGGGGCGATCGGCAGCATTTTGAGCACGTGCTGCTGACCGGTCGCGACTTCATCCGCCAAAAACACCTCGGACATGCCGCCTTCGCCGAGTTTTTTGATCAGCTTGTAACCTTCCACGTTGATCGGCACACCAGCCGGCGGTTTCGGGCCGCCAGCCAGGCGGCTCGCCAGCTGCTGCGCTTCGATCCCGCGCTTCGACGAGGCGGCGATGATGGCGGTATTGGCGGCAATCGCTGCACTGATCAAGTCATAAAATTGCGTGTCTGCCCCAGGCCGCGCCGACAGGCCGGTGACCTCGACAATATCGACGGTGCCGGTGCGCCCTTTGACCGCCAGTTGCCCGGCCTGACCCGTGACATAACGCCGTCCCGCCGCCTTGTGCGCGACTTGGCTGGCGACGATGCTCCAGCCGAGTGACTTGGTCTGCCCTTCGAGTCGTGACGCGATATTCACGGTGTCGCCGATCACCGTGGTCTCGGCAGTTTCGCCTGCCCCCATGCGGCAGACCGACACATCGCCGCTGTGAATGCCGACACCAATCGCGAACTCCGGCAGGTTACGGCCAGGAAATTTTTCGCGGATCCACGGTTTAAACCGGTGCGCCGCTAGCACCATCAGCACGCCGGCTTTTAGAGCGCGCGCGGCGTGGTCAGTGCCGCCCGAACGGGCGTCAAACAAGGCGACCAGACCGTCCCCCAAAAACTTGACGATCCAGCCGGCCTGATCGAGGATCGGCTCACACGCCTGGCCAAAAAATGCATTTAAAAACTCGACTACCTGCTCAGGCGTGAGAATCTCCGACACCGTGGTGAAATTGCGAATGTCGGCAAACAGCACCGTGCCATACACCGTTTCGCGCGCGGTGGTGGCGCGCGAGTCGGGCGGTGAAGTTTCCTCATCACCCAGCGCCAGGCGGTCGCGAAAATCGAGGCCACGACGGGAGCGCGGACGCGCTGCGATTCCACCGGTGGGGCTGCCGGGACGCAACGCCTTGTGCGCGGCCGTGGCACCCGGCGTTGGCTCGCCGCTGCCGATCGCGGCCTCGCCGTCTGCGCCGACCGCACGCTGCAATCCGGACAGGCGCGGTGCTTCAGCCCGCTTGAGCCGGCCGGTAATCGCACTGAGAAGTTCGGCACGCTTGACCGGTTTGGACAAAAAATCATCCGCGCCAAGGTTCATGCTTTTACGAAAGCTGTCACGGTCGTCAAGTGCGGTGAGAAAAATCACCGGGATCGATGAGGTCTGCTCGTTGGCGCGTACCGCCGCGAGCATGCCGAAGCCATCCATGTTGGGCATTTGCACGTCAGAGACGATGACGTCCGGGCGGCTGGTCACCGCCATCTGTAAACCTTGCAAGCCATCGACTGCGGCCAGCACCTCATGGCTGGCCGACGTCAGATGCAGGCGCACCAGTTCGCGAATCGTCGGGTCGTCCTCAACAATCAGGATGCGTGCCACGTCGGGTGTGTGCCGTCTTTAAGGTTCGCGCAGCAGCAGAGAAGCCGCCGCTGCATGGTGCAAGGTTGATTTACAACGCATTGTATCAATCACCGGTGTCCCCATAGCGCAGCGCATGATGCACCCCGCGATATAAATGTCGGAACGCCCTATTAGCCACTCGTCAAATCGATGCTCCCGAAACCGACGAATAGCCCGAAAACCGTTGCGGCACAAGGGTCTCCATCCTTTCATCCGCGACGTTATATTCAGAACACCGGCTTCTTTTTCGCCTTGGCGTAATTCGCCACGCCGCGCTTGATCGCATTCGCCGCTTCGCGCGGGCCGCCCCAGCCGTCGACTTTTACCCATTTCCCTTTTTCGAGATCTTTGTAATGCTCGAAGAAATGCTGTATCTGCATCAAGCGCTCGGGCTGCATGTCGGCGGGCTTTTTCCAGTGCCGGTAGATCGGCAGACTTTTGTCGATTGGCACGGAGAGAAGCTTTTCATCGCCGCCAGCTTCATCGGTCATCCTTAACACCCCGATCGGGCGGCAGCGCACCACCACCCCCACCACCAGCGGAAAAGGTGTAATCACCAGCACATCCACCGGGTCGCCATCGTCCGACAGGGTGCGCGGAATGTAGCCATAATTGCACGGGTAATGCATCGCCGTCATCATGAAGCGGTCAACGAACAAAGCGCCGGTGGCTTTATCCACCTCGTACTTGACCGGATCAGCGTTCATCGGGATTTCAATGATGACGTTAAATTCTTTCGGCAGGTCACGGCCGGCATCGACGCGATCGAGGTTCATGATGTTTCCTTTTTTGAGTTACAGCCCAGGTTCAGTACCAATTATACGAAGGCGGCTCTGACATACGAAGGCGGCTCTGACGCCCTCCTGATATTGCGCTTAGCGGCGATAATCGCGCCTTTGAACAATCACACTCCCGCCTCGTCCTATGCTGGTCTTCATCATCCGCCGTCTCATGCAAAGCGTGCTGGTTCTGGCTGTGATGTCGCTGCTGGTTTTTACCGGCGTCTATGCAGTCGGCAACCCGGTGGACATTTTGATCAGCCCGGACGCCACACAGTCGGATCGCGAAGCCACCATCAAGGCGCTCGGACTCGATCTGCCGATGTGGATGCAATATTTGGTGTTTGTCAAAAAAGCACTGGCGGCTGATCTGGGCAAATCGTTCGCCTTCAACATCCCGGCGATTGAACTGATTTTTGAGCGGATGCCGGCCACCCTCGAATTGGCCTTGTTCGCGATGCTGCTGGCGGTGGTGATCGGCCTTCCGCTCGGTCTGTATGCCGGCCTGCGACCGAAGTCCTGGGCCGGCAAGACCATCATGACGCTGTCGATATTCGGATTTTCGCTGCCGACGTTTTGGGTCGGGCTGATGTTGATCATGGTGTTTGCGGTGTTCCTGGGCTGGCTGCCATCGAATGGGCGCGGCACGACGTCGCTCTTGCTCGGCGTGCCGGTGAGCTTTCTCACGGTCGATGGCTTGCGTCATCTGCTGCTGCCGGGCATCACGCTGTCTCTGCTCAACATTGCATTGATTATTCGTCTGACGCGGGCCGGCACGCAAGAGGCGCTGCTGATGGACTACGTCAAATTCGCCCGTGCCAAGGGCCTGACTGACGCCCGCATCATCGGCGTGCATGTGCTGAAAAATATTTTGATTCCGGTCATCACGGTGATCGCTTTGCAGTTCGGCTCGGTGATTGCGTTTGCCGTGGTCACGGAAACCATCTTCGCCTGGCCCGGCATGGGCAAGCTGTTGATTGACTCGATCAATGTGCTGGACCGCCCGGTGATCGTGGCGTATTTATTGATCATCGTGACGTTGTTCATCTTCATCAATCTGGTGGTAGACATTGCGTATTCATTGCTCGATCCGCGCGTGCGGCTGTCAGACTCGGGAATCTAGGCGATGGAACAAACTCCGTTCCGGCGATTTTTATCCGGCTATTGCGAGAGCAAACTCGCGGTGGCGGCGTTTGGCTTGTTGATGGTGATCTTGTTCATCGCCCTGTTCGCGCCGTTGATCTCACCGCAAGACCCTTACGATCTGCGCCAGCTCGACGTGATGGATGCCCGCCTCGAACCCGGCGCGAAATTGGGCAATGGAAACACCGCCCTCCTCGGCACCGACGATCAGGGCCGCGACATGCTGTCGGGGATTTTTTATGGCCTGCGGATTTCGCTATTCGTCGGTTTCAGCTCCACCGTATTGGCCCTGTTGATCGGCGCTTTCGTCGGCATGACCGCCGCGTGGCTAGGCGGACGCACTGACAATTTCTTGATGCGCGTCGCCGATATTCAACTGTCGTTTCCGCCGATTTTGATTGCGTTGATCTTGCTCGCGTTGCTCGGCCAGGGTCTGGGCAAAATCATCACCGCGCTCGTCACCGTGCAATGGGCCTACTACGCGCGGACGATTCGCGGCGCGGCGCTGGTCGAGCGGCGGCGCGAATACATTGAAGCCGCGCAGGTATTGGCCTTACCCGCTTCACGCATCGTATTTCGCCACCTGTTGCCCAATTGCATGCCGCCGCTGATCGTCATCGCGACGGTGCAAGTTGCCTCCGCAATCACGCTCGAAGCGACTCTGTCTTTCCTCGGCCTCGGCCTGCCGATCACCGAGCCTTCGCTGGGCTTGCTGATTGCTAACGGCTTCAACTATCTGATGTCGGGCAAATACTGGATCAGCATGTATCCGGGCATCGCGCTGGTGCTGATGGTGATCGCGATCAATCTGGTGGCCGATCAGTTGCGCGATGTGTTGAATCCGCGGTTGCAGAAATGAGTGCCGCTGTGCTCGAAGTTGCGAACCTCGCGACGCATTTCTTCACCAAGGCCGGGGTGGTCAAGGCGGTGAATGGTGTCTCGTTTGGCGTCGCGCGCGGCAAGATCATGGGCTTGGTGGGCGAGTCGGGTTCGGGCAAGTCAATGACCGGCTATTCGTTGATGGGCTTGATCGACGAACCGGGCCGGATCGTCGAGGGCAGCATCAAATTGAATGGTCAGGAGCTGCGCGGCATCGGTGCCGAAGCGCTGCGCCAGTTGCGCGGCAATCGCATCGCGATGATTTTTCAAGACCCGATGATGACTTTGAATCCGGTGCTGCGCATCGACACGCAGATGATCGAAGCGATCACCGCGCACGAGAACGTCAGCCATGCCGCCGCGCTCGAGCGCTGCCGCGCCGCGCTGGCGCAAGTCGGTATCCCGTCGCCAGACGAGCGCCTCAAGGCCTACCCGCACCAGTTCTCCGGCGGCATGCGCCAGCGCGTCGCGATTGCGACTGCGCTATTGCTCAAACCCGACCTGATCATTGCCGACGAGCCGACCACGGCGCTCGACGTGACGATTCAGGGACAAATTTTGTCGGAGATGCAAAAACTTTGCCGTGAATCCGGCACTGCGCTGATCTGGATCACCCACGATTTGTCGGTGATCGCCGGCCTGGCTGACGAGGTGTGCGTGATGTACGCCGGGCGCATCGTCGAGCGCGGTACCGTCGATGATGTGTTGGATCGCACCGCACATCCCTACTCCAAAGGCTTGATTGATTCAGTGCCGTCGCGTAATCCGCGCGGCACCAGGCTCAGGCAGATTGCCGGCATGACGCCGTCGATGTTGAAGCTGCCACCGGGCTGCGCGTTTCGTGAGCGCTGCGGTTACGCGACCGACGAATGTGTCGGAGAGCCGCTCCTGGAGCCAGTTTCAGCCGATTCCTCCTCTGGTGGAACCGATGACAATTCTGCTCGTCATGCGGTACGTTGCTTCCACCCGCTGACGCAAACTCTGACGCAAACTACTGCCGAAGTTACCGGAGCGGCCACCGTATGACCGCCCTGCTCGAACTCAAAGGCGCGTCCAAGCGCTTCGTCAAAAAGCCCGACGCTGCTGCAAAGATTGCGTCGTTGTTCGGCGCGACAGCAAAAACCGAAGTAGTCCACGCGGTAGACCGCGTTGATCTGGCGATCCAACCCGGCGAAGTCGTCGGCCTGGTCGGCGAATCGGGCTGCGGCAAATCCACTCTGGGGCGCATGGTGGTCGGCCTGCATCCGCTCACCGAAGGCGTCCGCCTGCATCGCGGCCGCGACATGGCGCTGCTCAACCCAACCGAAGCCCGCGCCGCGCAGTTGTCGATCCAGATGATTTTTCAAGACCCTTACGCGTCGCTCAACCCGCGCATGCGCGTGGCTGACATCATCGGCGAAGCACCGGTAGTGCATGGCTTGATCGACGCCAAAGCGCAGAACGATTACGTCGCCGAGATCATGCACAAGGTCGGGCTGGAGGCGAGCTATCTGCGGCGGTTTCCGCACCAGTTCTCCGGCGGGCAGCGCGCGCGCATCGGCATCGCGCGGGCGCTGGCGGTGAAGCCCGAATTCATCGTCTGCGACGAAGCGGTCGCCGCGCTCGACGTGTCGATTCAGGCGCAAGTGCTCAATCTCTTCATCGACCTGCGCACCGAGTTCAACCTCACTTATCTGTTCATCAGCCACGATCTGGGTGTAGTGCGGCATTTGTCGGATCGCGTCGTCATCATGTATCTCGGGCGGATCGTCGAAACCGCACCGACCGACGAGATTTACGTTTCACCGAATCATCCCTACACGCAGGCACTGCTGGCGGAAATTCCGAATCTCGACAAACGCAAACGCGAGTACGTGCCGATCAAAGGCGAGATTCCGTCCCCGCTCAATCCGCCATCAGGTTGCCACTTTCATCCGCGCTGCCCGCAAGCCGGGCCGCGCTGCAAAGTGGAGCAACCAGTGCTCAAAGAAATTGCCAAAGAATCTACAGCGGGTAGACTCTCAGCTTGCCATCTGAATGATGGCGGTACCGCCTAAGCAATCGCGCCCCCTCCCAAGGAACCATCATGAAACACGAAACCATTCCCGCGATCAAATCCGAATCATTGGCGATGATCGAAAAGCTCATCTCCTTTGACACCACCAGCCGCGACTCCAACCTCGGCCTGATCGAGTACACCCGCGATTGGCTGGGGCAACACGGCGTCGAATCGTCTCTCGTCTATAACAAAGAGAAGAACAAGGCCAATCTATTCGCCACGATCCACGGCACCGCGGGCAAGCTTACGACGCCGGGCATCGTGCTCTCCGGCCATACCGACGTGGTGCCGGTCGATGGGCAGGCGTGGGACAGCGATCCATTCAAGGCGACGATCAAGGACGGACGCCTGTTCGGTCGCGGTGCTTGCGACATGAAGGGTTTTATCGGCACCGCGCTGGCGATGACGCCGCAGTTTGTCAAAGCCAATTTGAAAGCACCGATTCATTTCGCCCTCTCTTACGACGAGGAAGTCGGATGCGTCGGCGTGCGCGGCTTGATCGAGCAACTCACGCAGCAAGGCTTCAAAGCGGCCGGCGTGATCGTCGGTGAACCGACCTCGATGCAGGTGATCACCGCGCACAAGGGCAAACGCTCGTTCCGCTGCACCGTCCACGGCAAGGAGGCGCATTCAGCGCTCACGCCACAGGGCGTCAATGCCATCGAATATGCCGCGCAGATCATCACCTACATTCGCCACATCGCTGACCGAATGGGACAACTGGAGACGCGCGACAACGGCTTTGATGTGCCGTTCACCACGCTGCAAACCGGCACCATCAAGGGCGGCACCGCAACCAATATCGTGCCGGCGCAATGCGTGTTTGATTGGGAATTCCGTTATCTGCCCGGTGCCAACCCCGACGCGATTGAGAGCGAGGTGCGTGGCTTCGCCGAATCGCTTTTGCCGGCGATGAAAAAAGTATCGGCCGAAGCGGGTATCGAAATCAGCCAAAGCTCGGACGCGCCCGGCTCTTACCTCGCCGACACACACGCAGTCACGCAACTCGCGATGGCGCTCGCCCGCAACGACAAGACCGCGAAGGTCGCCTACGCCACCGAAGCAGGTCTTTTTGAGAAAGCGGGCCTGCCCTCGATCATCTGCGGCCCCGGCTCGATTGAGCAAGCGCACAAGCCGAATGAGTATTGCGACTTGTCGCAACTCGCCCAGTGCGAGGCCTTCATGGATCGCTTTCTCGTCAATATGTGCCAATAGCGTTTGCCAAATCCCCTCAATCCAATCCGGAGTCTTGAATGCTGTTCCCCACCACCCTAGTCGGCAGCTACCCGCAACCCGAATGGCTGATTGATCGCCAAAAACTCGCTGGCCGCTTCCCGCCGCGCACCCGCGCGAAAGAACTCTGGCGCATCGCCCCGGAGTTTCTCGAAGAAGCGCAAAACGACGCCACCCTGATGGCGATTCGCGCGCAGGAAGAAGCGGGCCTCGACATCATCACCGA
>JAYVSR010000279.1:0-5491 GCA_043775155.1 Burkholderiales bacterium
ATTGTGTCGAACGCTCCAGACAATGTCAGCGTCCATCCTGGCTGCTGCGCCAGCCGCGTTCTCTCGTGCTGTTGCAAGGCGAACCTGTCCATCGCGGCCTGTTGCGCCTGCTTGCCGGGCCGGAACGGATCGAGACCGGCTGGTGGGACGGCGCACCGGCGCGGCGCGATTACTACGTGATGGCGAATCGCGATGGTGAAACGCTCTGGGTGTTTCAAGACCTCGCGCGTGGCGGCTGGTACCTGCATGGTTTTTTTTCGTAATTCAGGATGCTTGCATGCAACCGAGCTACGCAGAGCTGCACGCCATCAGCAACTTCAGTTTTTTGCGCGGCGCCTCGCACCCGGAAGAGCTGGTCGCGCGCGCCAGCCTGCTCGGTTACACCGCGCTGGCACTGACCGATGAATGCACTGTCTCCGGCGTGGTGCGCGCGCATCTTGCCGCAAAAAAAATTAATGCGGACATGAACGTGAAAGCCGCGCGGCAGACACCGATGAAACTCATCATCGGCAGCGAATTCACGTTTGAAGAGGGCGTCAAGCTGGTGTTGCTGGCAGCGTCACGGCGCGGCTATGCGCGGCTGTGCGCACTGATCACACAGGCGCGGCGGCGCGCAGCCAAGGGAACGTATCGCGCGGGATTGCAAGACCTCGCTGCGCAGCCGATGGATGATTGCCTGGCGTTGTGGGTCGGCGGCGGCGCGTCGCAAAGCGAGATGAACGTGCCGGCACAAAGCGACACGCTGCGCCATCTCAAACGCTGCTTCCCGAACGCACTCTGGCTCGCCACCGAGCAGCTCAAAGGCCCGGACGACGCGCGCAGTTTCGCCCGCATCGCTACACTCGCCGCGCAAACCGGCTTGCCCTGCGTCGCCACCGGCCACGTGCTGATGCACGAAAAAAAACGCAAACGTTTGCAGGACGTGCTCACCGCGATTCGCTTGCGCCGTCCGCTCGCCGCACTGGGGCAAGACGCGCAGCCGAACGCCGAGCAGGCGATGCGCCCAATCAACACAATTGCGGATTTGTATCCACCCGAACTGCTCGCCGAGACCTTGAGCATCGCCGACCGTTGCCGTTTCAGTCTCGATGAACTGCGCTATGAATATCCGCAAGAGATCGTGCCGCCAGGCGCAACACCGGCCAGCCATTTGCGCCAGCTCACTTATGACGGCTTGGTCGAACGCTATGCCCGGCCGTCGATGGCGACGCGGATGCAGCAGGGCGCGAGTATTGATCCGTCCAGCCGCGATCAAACGCTGCACGCCATCACCGCCACCAATGGTGCGATGGCGCAGGTGCCGGCGCATGTGTTGGCGATCATCGAGCGCGAGCTCGTGTTGATCGCCGAGCTCGAATACGAGCCGTTTTTTCTCACCGTGCATGACATCGTGCGCTTTGCGCGCGGGCAAGGCATTTTGTGTCAGGGGCGCGGCTCGGCGGCTAATTCGGCGGTCTGCTATTGCCTCGGTATCACCGAGATTGACCCGGGCCGGATGCAGGTGTTGTTCGAGCGCTTCGTCTCGAAAGAACGCGGTGAGCCGCCCGACATTGATGTCGATTTCGAACATCAGCGGCGCGAAGAGGTGATTCAATATATCTACAAAAAATACGGTCGCGAGCGCACCGCCCTGGCGGCATCGCTCACTACCTATCGCCCGCGCTCAGCCTTGAAAGACGTTGGCAAAGCGCTGGGCCTGTCAATCGAGCAAACCGAACGCCTCGCCAAGACGGTGCAGTGGTGGGATGAAATGGAATCGGTCGAAGCGCGCCTCGCCGAAGCCGGGCTTGACGCCGCCAGCCCGGCAGTGCGTTTGACGCTGGAGCTGGCGCGCGAGCTGATCGGTTTTCCGCGCCATCTGTCGCAGCACGTTGGCGGCTTTGTGATTTCGCGCGGGCCGTTGCACGAGCTGGTACCAGTCGAAAACGCCGCCATGCCCGAGCGTACTGTGATCCAGTGGGACAAGGACGATCTCGACGCCATGCATCTCCTCAAGGTCGATGTGCTGGCGCTCGGCATGCTGTCGGCGATTCGCCGCACGCTCGATGTGATCAATGCGTTTCATCATCGCAGCGGCGAGGACGCGATGACGGTACAAGACATCCCACCCGAAGACGCCGCCACCTACGCGATGATCTGCAAGGCCGACACCATCGGCGTGTTCCAGATCGAATCACGCGCGCAGATGAGCATGCTGCCGCGCCTGCGGCCCGAATGTTTTTACGATCTGGTGATCGAAGTCGCCATCGTGCGGCCCGGCCCGATTCAGGGTGGCATGGTGCATCCCTATTTGCGCCGCCGCCAGGGGCTGGAGGCGGTGACTTATCCGAAACCGGAAATCGCCAGCGTGTTGAAGCGCACTCTGGGCGTACCGATTTTTCAGGAGCAGGCGATGCAACTGGCGGTGGTGGCCGCCGGTTTTACACCCGGTGAAGCCGATCAACTGCGCCGCGCGATGGCGGCGTGGAAGCGGAAAGGCGGGCTGGAGCCGTTTCGCGACAAGCTCTTGCGCGGCATGGATGAAAACGGTTACACGGCAGAGTTCGCCGATAGTCTCTATCGGCAAATTCAGGGCTTCGGCGAATACGGTTTTCCGGAATCGCACGCGGCCAGTTTTGCGCTGCTGGTCTACGTGTCGTGTTGGCTCAAGTGCCATCACCCGGCAGCGTTCACTTGCGGATTGCTCAATGCGCAGCCGCTGGGTTTTTATTCGCCCTCGCAACTGGTGCAGGACGTGCAGCGGCACGGCGTCACGGTGCGGCCAGTGGACGTGACGGTGAGCGGGTGGGAAAGCGCGCTGGAGCCGGAGTCGAGCGCGCTGAATGCCGCGCCTGCCTTGCGGCTTGGCTTGCGGCTGGTAGGGGGCTTGTCGCAGGAGGCAGGTGCAAAGATTGCAGCGGCGCGGATGCAAACGTCATTCACCAGCATCGACGATCTGGCGCAGCGTGCCGCGTTGGATAAAGGCGATCTCGACGCCTTGGCGCGCGCCGATGCGCTGCTCACGCTGGCCGGGCATCGGCGTGAAGCGTATTGGCAGACCTTGGCTTGGCAGGCTCCGGCTGGGGAGAGCGCAGTCACGATCGTGTCTGCCTCCGGCCCGCACCCCGACAGCCGCGCCGCCCAATTGCAAGCTGCATCAGAAGGCCACGAAGTCGTGCAGGACTACGCCAGCACCGGCTTGACCCTGCGCAGCCATCCGCTTGCCCTCTTGCGCCCCAAACTGGCGAAACACCACACCGCGCGCAAACTCGAAGATCTGCCCGACGGTGCTTGGGCGCGGGTATCCGGCATCGTCACCTGCCGCCAGCGCCCCGGCACCGCCAAAGGGACAGTGTTTGTCACGCTGGAAGATGAAACCGGCTGGATCAACGTCATCGTCTGGCCCGATCTGGTTGAAGGCCAGCGGCGCGAGCTATTGGCTGCGCGCTTGCTCGGCGTCGCCGGCCGCGTGCAACGCGAACGCGAAGTGCTGCATCTGGTAGCGCGGCGGCTGTTTGATCATTCGGCGTTGCTGGGGAGTTTGTCTATCAGTTCGCGCAATTTTCATTAAACGGCCCGTACGATTTTTGCTGAATGGTTCACGCAGCCTGCAACGCTTCTTCAATCACCGTCTTCGCGACACCGCGCTTTTTCAGAAGCTGCGCGATCTTGTCCAGATTGGGCGCATCGAGTTCTTCCAGGTCTTTGCGCATGCCTTGGCTCACATAAAAGCGAATCAAGCCCTGATACCCGGTGAAGCCTTTGGCAACCGCGATTTCCTTGAGTTCATCGACCACATGGCGTGGAATGCGCATGCTGATCATGTCCATCGGCGGGTTCGGCGTCAGGCGTTTTTTGATGCGCTCCAGAGATTTTGATTTCATGGCTGCTCCTCGTAAAGCTTGCGTTCCATTCCGCTGGCCTTCCATGCGCTGATGATGCGAAAACCAGTTTCGGTTTCTTCAAGATGCACCACCACCAAGAGGCGCTCCAGCTTTGAATAACCAATTGCGCGATGGCGCAACTCGTTGTTGCGGGAGGCTTCAATCAACTGCATGAACGGGTCAAAAAATACATCCAGCGCCTCTTCAAACGTCACGCCGTCATGCGCGCCGGGATTGGCCTTTGCCTTGTCTTCATCCCAACTGAATGTCACACCTCGATGGAGTTTTTCAACAATGTGCGACATATTGATAATGTATATACGTTTAGGATTGAAGTCAAGCTGCCTGCATCAGGTGCGACATACCGGCCGCACAAAACAAAAGCCGCCCGAGGGCGGCTTTTGTTGGAGCGAAACGGCACGCTTAATCGCGGCTGCCGCCAAGCCCTACGAGCGCGAGCAACATCTGGAACACGTTGTAGAGACTCATGTAAAGCGACAGCGTGGCCGAAATGTAGTTGTCTTCCCCGCCTTTGACGATGCGGTTTACGTCGTACAGGATGAAGACCGAGAAAATAATGAGGGCCAGCACCACCAAGGTCAGCATCAAAGCGGGCATTGGGAAGAAGAACATCAGGAGGAAGCCGACAAACACGATCAGCGCACCGACTGTCAGAAATTTCCCCAAGCCCGACAAATCACGCTTGATGTAGGTGCCGAGCGCCGCCATGCCAAAGAAAATCAGGCTGGTGCCACCGAAGGCCATGCCAACCAGATTGGCGCCGCCCTTCATGCCCAGCACCATGCCGACCATGCGCGAGAGCATGATGCCCATGAAGAAGGTGAAGGCGAGCAACAGCACCACGCCAGCGCCGCTGTTTTTATTCTTTTCAATCGCCCACATGAAGCCGAACGCACCAGCCAAGAACACCACCATGCTCACGCCCGGGCTGGCGAGCAGAGTCTGGTTGATGCCACTGGCGATACCAAACCAAGCGCCGATCACCGTCGGGATCATCGAGACGGCCAGCAGCATATAAGTCTGGCGCATTACCTTGTTGGTGCGCTGGACGGCACCAACTTGTGCGACTTCGAGCGGTGAAACGTTTTGTTCAAAAGCCATGATGTGAGTCTCCTTGCGGATGAGGGGATAGAGTTTTTGTGACAGACGTTAGATTAGCATGTGCGGACAAAGTTTCAAGTGGTCGAACCGATATTTACGCGTAGAATCGCCGCACAAAAACCACCCTGATTCACCCATCCAGAGGGAGACAAAGATGATGAAAACGCTGTTCACGCCGCTGGCGGTCGCACTCGTACTACTGGCCGCACCCGCCACCGCGCAGGTATACCCATCCAAACCGCTCCGGATCATCGTGCCGTTCGCGGCAGGCGGCACGTCAGACATTCTGGCGCGCGCCATCGGCGTCAAACTCGGCGAAGCGCTCGGCCAGTCCGTCATCGTCGAGTCAAAGGCGGGTGCGAACGGCAACATTGGCGCCGATTTTGTCGCCAAGGCACCGCCGGACGGCTACACCATGCTGTTGACCGACTTGAGCGTGCTGTCGACCAACCCGAGCGTGTATCCGAACATGCCGTTTGATTCGATCAAGGATTTCGCGCCGGTCA
>JAYVSR010000280.1:0-4132 GCA_043775155.1 Burkholderiales bacterium
GCTGGCCGCAGTTTCAATCGCGGCGAGCCAGCGCTCGATCTGCGCTTGTTCCAGCGCATAGCGTGACGATGCGCGGCGCACATGGCGCAGTGCCGCCATCGCCCGCAACTTGGCGTAGCCCGTGAACGACGTACTTTCGACGTGAATGCCGTTCTCGAAAATCGCCACCTTGTTATTGCGCTTGGCCCAATTGCGGATCGGCGTGGCGAGCGCGGACGGTAACTGGTCGGCCACTTCGCCATAGCCGGGTTTGAAGAACTCAAGCACCTTGATGGTTTGATCGGGCTGCGCACCCGCCTCAGAGCGGATGCCGTCAAAGCGCTCCGGGCGTGACTTGAGATCAGCAACCCGCGCGACATCCTCGTAGCACATCCACAGCGCGAGATAGCGCGCGGTCTCGGCGGTGAGGTGCAAAGGCGCGGCATCGCGCGCGCGAATCTTTGCCACGCGCTCTTCAAACAGCCGGGCGTAGGCCGCGTCCTGGAAATCCGTGCAGCGTGTGATGCCAAGCGCGATCGCTTGCTCTACGCCGAGCGATTTTTTGCCATTGGCCGGAGAGCCGCTCCCACCAACGGGTTTGTCAGGTTTGCCGCCAGAATCGTTGGCGGGAAAGCCTGTCAGGGCAGTACCGTTTGAAAAACCGCCTCCCCAAGGTGCGCCTGCTGGCGCTGCGCCACGCGCTGCATCAAATCCAGCCGAGAAACCGGCAAGACTTGCTGTGATGCCTTTGCCGCCTGTCTTGATCGCCGCTTCTGCGTCTTCACGCTTTAACGGCAGCGCATCCGATCCAACGAGCGCGCCGAACATCACGGCCGAGATCACCGTTCCGGTTCGCTTCGTTTCAGCTTCCATGTCGAACAGAATGGCGCGCGCCGTCAACGCATGCGCGGCTTCCATCGCTTTTGCGGAGTCGAAGCGCCCATCGCCCATCGCCATCTTCTCCGCCGTCGCGTAGACGCGATGGGTCGAAGCGATGAAGGTGCTGCGGTGGCTCACCATGCCGGCCTGCATCTGGCGCGCGGCTTCCATCAACTCCGAGCCGATGAACACGTCGACCTGCCCCGCCGTGGGCGTGAGGCCGAGCACCGGGCGCTTGCCGTTCAACGCGTCATGACGCATCGGGTAAATCTCGACGTAATAGGTCGTGGCGCCCGTGCGCTGCGCCACGCCGGGGATCGAGGTGGCTTGCACCGGCAAGCCGGCCGCGTGCGCGGTGGCGACCACCCAGTCCTTGAGCACGCCGCCGCCTTCGCCGCCAAGGGCTGAGATCAACAGTGTTTGTGCGCGCGTGCTCATGCGCGTGCTCCCGCTGCGCTGGTGTGCGACGCGGACATGCCTGCGAGCGCCGCACTTGCAGACGCTGCGCGTGCGGGCGCGAGCAAGCCGATGAAGAACTGCCGCAGGCCCGTCACGAGCCGATCCCACCCACTCGGGTTACTGACAATCTCGGTGCGATAAAAACTCGGACACAGCGTGGCCGCATGCGCCACCTCGCCACACAAACCGCAGCCGACGCAGTTGTTGTTCACATGCGCCACCGGGTCTACCTTGAGCAGGTCGGCCGAGTCCTTGATCGTCAGCGAAGGGCAGCCCGACAAGCGAATGCATGAGTGATCGCCGGTACACACGTTGTCGTCGATGCCATAGCGCGTGCGCACCACGCGCTCGCCGCGTTTCGCTTTCTCGGCGTTGATCGGCCGAATGCGCCGCTGCCGTTCAAGCTGGCATTCGCCCTCAGCGATGATGACTTTCAGGCCTTTGTCCTTCGTCGTCAGCGCCTCGCGCAGAGTCGTCATCATGTCGCCGACACGGTAGTTGTGTACCGTGCGCATCCACTTCACACCGGCGCCAGTGAGCGTCGATTCAATCGTCATCTGCGTATGCGTTGCGCTGTTGGCACCGGCCATGCGCTTCAACATTTCTTCGGGCGAGGACACCACATCCTGCGTGCCGGTGGCCGAGGTGTAGCCGTTCTTCATGATCATCAACACGCCATCGCCCTGATTGAGCAGGTTGGACGACACGCCCGAGAGCAGGCCGTTGTGCCAAAAGCCGCCGTCGCCCATGATCGCGACCGGACGCCGTTTGAGAAAGGGCGTAACGCCAGCAATCGACGCCAGGCTCATGCCGTAACCGAGAATCGAATTGCCCTGCGAGAACGGCTCGAAGGTGCCGAAGGCGTGGCAGCCGATGTCAGCACCGACGTGGAGTTTGCCCATGTCGTTTTGCAGCAGCTTCATCGCCGAGAACACCGGGCGCTCGGGGCAGCCGACGCAAAAGGTTGGCGGGCGCGGGGGGATTTGGCTTGGCTGACTTTTTGTATTGGGGCCGTGCGGCATCGGCGCGCCGAACCAGGCTTGTGCGGCGGAGCGTGCGTTGTTCGCGTCGCTCAGTGCGTTGCCGACTGCACCGCCGTTTGCATCGTTGTGCGCACCGCCAACAACGCCATGTTCCGCAGCACCTACAAATGCGTTGAGGCCTTTGAGCAAGGTCTCCGAGTTGTATTCACCTGCACGCGGCAGCACATCCTTGCCATGCAACTTCGTCTGAATATCTGCACGCCGCAGCAAGGTCGAAATCTCTTGCTCAATATATTCAGGCTGGCCCTCCTCAACAATCAACACACGCGCCTTACCCACACAAAACGCACTAATCTGCTCCGGCACCAGTGGATACACCACGTTAAGACACAGAATCGGAATCTGCGTCTCGCCGAACGCATCCGCCAGCCCCGCAAGCTGCAAGGCGCGAATCAAATTGTTGTAGAGGCCACCTTGCACAATGATGCCGAGATTCGCATAGGCACTGCCTGCGACGCCATCGAACAACTCATTCATCTTCGCATCAAGAATGAACTGCCGCGCGGCCGGCATGCGCACATCGAACTTGAGCTTCTCCTGCCCGAAGGTCACCGGCGGATGCGCGAGGCGGTCGTAATGAAACCCGGCCGGCGCATCGAGCGGCGCGTTGGCCGACACCACCGGCGTGCGATTCGCCTTCGCCTGAAACTCGCCCTGCACATGGCAAGCGCGAATTCGCAACTCCATCATCACCGGCGTGTTCGACGCCTCCGAGAGTTCAAACGCCTGCTCCACGCACTGCACAATCGACTCAAGGTTGGGCCGCGGATCGACCAGCCACACCGACGACTTCATCGCATACGCATGGGTACGCTCCTGAATCACCGAAGCGCCCTCGCCGTAGTCCTCACCAACCACGATCAACGCCCCGCCCGTCACTCCGGGTGAAGCCAAATTCGACAATGCATCGGCCGCCACGTTGGTGCCGACAATCGACTTCCACGTCACCGCGCCGCGCGCCGGGTAGTTGATCGACGCCGCCAGCATGGCGCAGGCCGCAGCCTCGTTGGTGCAGGCCTCAACGTGTACGCCGAGCGTGTCGAGGTAAGGTCGGGCTTGCACCATCACGTCAAGCAGATGCGACACCGGTGCGCCCTGATAGCCGCCGACGTAAGAGACGCCCGATTGCAGCAGCGCCTTGGTGACGGCGAGGATGCCTTCACCGCGAAAGGTGTCGCCGTCGCCTAGTTTGAGGGATTCGATTTCGGTGGCGAAGGAAACTTCCATGCAGGGCTCCGTATGTTCGGGGTGTTACGAGGGCGAGCGGTGTCGGTTCGCTAACGTCTAATTTCCGGTGCCGCCGCAGTTGGTCGCCTACGCTGGTGCGTTAGGCTGTTTTCGGAAGACCGTACGCAATTCACAAACGATGAAGGAGAGTATTAATGGATGAATCAGGAAGAGCTTGAGTATCCCGGCGCTAAATGCAATGTGGCGAAATACTGGAATGAATTTTGTGCCGTACACGATAAGCAAAAGCACAAAAAAAATAGTGAGAAGAACCCATGCGATGCGACCGAATGCTGGCGGCGCAAGCGATTTCTTGTTGGTGAAAAGTGCGATTCGGCGAATGAACAAAGGTATTGCAACCAGGGTAAGAAATAGCGGTAGGAACTCAAACGCGAAATTGAACCAGTATGGCGTTTTTGAGAAATTTTGAAAAATCTCAGTTAGATACCCCAATGTTCGACGAGGTCCGTAGACGACACCGAAGTTGAGGAGTTGTATGCAAGCGACGAGCCCCGTTGCGCAAAAGGAGAACCAATAAGCGATTT
>JAYVSR010000281.1:0-6297 GCA_043775155.1 Burkholderiales bacterium
TGTCCGACCGTGATGTTGACCAGCAGCTTGTGGTGCGTGCCCAGCGCGGGGAGAAGCACGCATTTGAACTGCTGGTGGCCAAGTATCAACGCCGCCTGCTGCGCCTGATTTCGCGTCTGGTACGCGACCCGGCTGAAGCGGAGGACGTGGCGCAAGAGGCATTCATCAAGGCTTACCGCGCATTGCCGCAGTTCCGCGGCGATGCGGCGTTTTATACTTGGCTGTACCGGATCGGGGTCAACACGGCGAAGAATTTTTTAGTGTCGAATGGCCGCAAGCCGCCCACCTCCACCGAAAAAGATGCAGAAGAAGCGGAAACTTTTGAGGACGCGGAACAACTAAGGGACATCAATACGCCAGAGTCAGTGTTGATGTCACGGCAAGTGGCGGCGGCGGTCAACGCAGCGATGGAACGTTTGCCCCAAGAGCTGCGCCATGCGGTGACACTGCGCGAAATTGAAGGCTTGAGTTACGATGAAATTGCCGAGGTAATGAATTGTCCGATTGGCACGGTCAGGTCAAGAATTTTCCGGGCGCGTGAGGCCATCGCGGCAGAATTGCGCCCGCTGCTCGATACAGCGCAAGATAAGCGCTGGTAACCCCGACATGATGCGCTTCTTGATTTGTCCTGTTTGATTTGAATTGCAGATTCAAAACGCATGATGGAAAACTCCTGATGAAGATGAAATCCGCTGAGCCTGCCAAACGCTCCCAACTTGTCGCCGGGGATGCAAAAGCGCTGTTGTCGGCCTATATGGATGGCGAGTTGCCGGTTGAATCTTGCGATGCTCTGCTCGCCAGCGTCAAGGCAGATGCGGACCTCCGCGCCCATTGGAGTGTGTTTCATTGCATCGGTGATGTGTTGCGAAGCAGCGAGCTAGGGTGCCACTCATCCGGCTTTGGGCAAAAGTTTGCGGCGCGACTCGAGTCTGAGGCCTATTTGCTTGCGCCAGCAGCGGCCAACACCTCTGCCGCACAACGTCCAGCCGCAAAGTGGTCATGGCAAATGCCGGCGTCAATTGCTGCGGGGGTGGCCGCAGTAGTGGTGACCGGCGCGGCTGTGCTGTTGCCGCAACGGTTCGGGGACAACATCGAGTCCACCCGGTCTGCATTGACCGTACCTACAGCTACACTGGGCGCAACAGCTGCGATGGCCTCAGTTGCCGCAGTGGCGCAAAATCAGGTTGCGCCAACGGTGACTGGGGGGGCGCTTGCCGACTCTGAAGCGCCGGCGCGTGCAGTGTCAAATGAGTACCTGACGGCGCACCGTTATTACTCCAATGGCCTGGCAATGCGCGGTGTGGTTTCGCACGTACGTACCGCCGGTTATGACGGCAAGTAAGTCAGTGGTGGCTGCGCCGGTGCAATCCCCGCCGACCCAATCGTCCGGGTCCAAACCAGCCCTGCGCCTGCGTTGGGCGTTCGTGCTCTGCGCGGCGGTTTCTGCCGCAGCTTTCGCCAACCCGAATCTGGAGCCCATGCAATGGTTGCAGAAAATTCAACAGGCAGCGCAAAAGCTGAACTACAGCGGCTCTTTCGTCTACCTTCAGCAAGGCGGTCAGCCGCAGAGCTCCCGGATTACCCATTTCCTTGACGCCGGGGTTGAAAAAGAGCGCCTGGAGATGCTCGAAGGCGCGCCGGTGGTGATCGTGCGTTCCAACGATGAGGTCAGGACCTATCTGCCCGAGACCAAGACGATCCTGCTTGAAAAGCGCCGGGCCAAGCCAGGTTTTCCGGCGCTGGTCGCGCCGCCGCCCGTCAACTCCAGCTCCACGGTCGGCGCGCCTGCGGTAGCGGGAGCCGTAACCTCCGCCGGCACCGGCCAGGTCAATCCGTTGAACAGTATTGCCGAGCAGTACACCGTGCGCAAGTGGGACACACAACGGATCGCCGGCCTCGATTGCCAGGTGCTGCTGCTCGAACCCAAAGATGGATTGCGCTATACCCACAAGTTATGGGCCGACGTCAACAGCGGCTTGTTGCTCAAAGCGCAAACTTTCAACGAGAAGAACGAAGTGGTGGAGCAGATCGCCTTCACCCAGGTTGAGATCGGTGGCGGCGTCGAGAAGTACCAAGCGCGGTTTCAGCAGCGTGATGGCGGTCGCGAATGGCGTACTGCCAGCGCACAGGTGTGGGATGCAAGTTTGACGGATGCGGGCTGGAAGATCGAACCGGCGTTGCCAGGGTTTCGCAAAGTTTCCGAGATGCGCCGGGGCATGGTCGATGGTGCCGCCGTTGGTCAGGTGGTTTTTTCCGACGGGCTGTCGTCGGTTTCAGTGTTTATCGAGCCGATGCGCGATGGCGCGCGCGTGAGAGAGGGCGTCAGCACGCAAGGCGCGGTCAATATTTATCGTCGCAAAGTGGCCGACCATCTGGTGACGGTTCTGGGGGAAGCCCCCGCCGCCTGCGTCACCCGGATCGGCAAGTCGGTCGAGTTCAAATCGGTGCTTGCAACCAATCGCAGCACACCATGACCCAGCAACTCGAAACGCAACACCTCCATGTTCTCCATGTTATTTGACCAAGGATTGAGTA
The DNA here is from genome assembly GCA_043775155.1 of Burkholderiales bacterium. Taxonomy (GTDB): domain Bacteria; phylum Pseudomonadota; class Gammaproteobacteria; order Burkholderiales; family JAEUOS01; genus CANJDH01. Next base: position 2,536 of record JAYVSR010000281.1, read on the forward strand.
TGCAACGCTATTTGCGTGCTGTCATTGCAACCGTATCTTTTTCAGCGGCGATGTTTGTTCCACCGGCAGCGGCACAAGGCCGGGCGCTGCCTGACTTTACCGATCTGGTCGATAAGGTTGGCCCGGCGGTAGTCAACATTCGCACCACGCAGACCGTGGCGGGCGGACGTGCCGGGCCGCGCGGCTTTGGCGGCGGTGGAGGTGGCGGCAATCAGGCCAATCCGTTTTGTGAATTTTTCCCCTGGATGTGTCCACCGGGCCAGCGCGGCGATGGCAACGACCGTACGCCGCGGCGCGGTGACGATGGCGACCGTGCGCCTGGCGAACGCGCGCCCGATCGCGCACCCGAACGTTCACCCGGTGAGCGTCCGGCCGAACGCGGCGAAGAGGTGCCTTCCGGCGTCGGCTCCGGGTTCATGCTCAGCGCCGATGGCTACATCATGACCAACGCCCATGTGGTGCGCGGCGCAGATGACATTTACGTCAAGCTGACCGACAAGCGTGAATTCAAAGCCAAGCTGATCGGCGCGGATCAGCGCACCGACGTGGCAATTATCAAGATCGAGGCGGCGAGTTTGCCGGCCGTGACGATTGGCGACTCCAATCGCTTGCGCGTGGGTGAATGGGTGATCGCGATTGGCTCACCGTTCGAGTTGGAGAATACGGTGACGGCTGGTATCGTCAGCGCCAAGGGGCGCGACACAGGCGAATATGTGCCCTTCATCCAGACCGATGTAGCGATTAACCCAGGTAATTCCGGTGGTCCGCTGATCAACATGCGTGGCGAAGTCGTTGGCATCAATTCGATGATCTACAGCCGCTCGGGTGGATATCAGGGTATTGCGTTTGCGATTCCGATTGATGAAGCGATGCGGGTCGGCGAGCAGTTGAAAACCGGCGGGCGAGTCTCGCGTGGTTTCCTCGGTGTGCAGCCCGGCGCCGTGACCAAAGACGTGGCCGAGTCACTTGGTCTCAAGGCCCCCGCTGGCGCGGTGGTTGAAAAAGTGATCCCGGGTACGGCTGCCGAAAAAGCCGGCCTCAAAGAGGGTGACGTGATCCTCAAGTTTGACGGCAAGACGGTCGAAAAGCATACCGATCTACCGCGTATCGTCGGCAACACTCGCCCGGGCCAGCGCGTGCAAGTGCAGGTATGGCGCAGCGGCGCAACGCGTGACTTGTCGCTCACCCTGGGTGAAATGGAACCGGAACGCACCGCGCAGCGCGGCAACCGCACGCCTGGCAAAGACGGCAAAGACGGCAAAGACAACGGCAAAGACACTCCCAAAGAGGCGAAACCGGAGGCCAACGCACTCGGCCTCCTGGTATCCGATCTCAACGAAGCCAAGCGCCGCGAGTTGAAGGTAGATCGTGGCGTGTTGGTTGATGCCGCTGAAGGCGCTGCGGCGCGCGCTGGCTTGCGTCAAGGAGACGTCGTGATGGCGATTCAGAACACCGATGTGACCTCGGTCAAGCAGTTCAATGAAATCGTCGCCAAGCTCGATAAAACCAAAATTGCTGCATTGCTGGTGCGGCGTGGGGAGACCTCGCAATACGTCACGATTCGTCCAGACAGGAAGTGATTTTGCGGCTAAAATACGGCTCTGCGCTGATCGGTTTGATGCACTGACTGAGCCGCCGCAAACCATTTCTCAAAATTGGACTTTCCTAGGGGCGCGAAGCACTTCGCGCCCTTGTTGTTTTTGCCTTCCGCCTTTCGTATTGCGCCTCCCGCATGTCCATGCAGCACATTCGCAATTTTTCCATCATCGCCCACATTGACCACGGCAAATCGACGCTGGCGGATCGCATTATTCAGCTTTGTGGTGGCCTGTCGGACCGTGAAATGGAGGCGCAGGTGCTCGACTCGATGGATCTCGAGCGTGAGCGCGGCATCACCATCAAGGCCCAGACTGCGGCGCTGCGCTACAAGGCGCGCGACGGCGAAATCTATCAACTCAATTTGATCGACACCCCCGGCCACGTCGACTTTTCATACGAAGTCAGCCGCTCGCTCTCGGCCTGCGAGGGCGCGCTGCTGGTGGTGGACGCCAGCCAGGGCGTCGAAGCGCAAACGGTTGCCAACTGCTACACCGCGCTCGATCTCAACATTGAAGTGGTCCCAGTACTGAACAAGATCGATCTGCCGTCGGCCGACCCGGAAAACGCCATCGCCGAAATCGAAGACGTGATCGGCATCGACGCGCAGGACGCGATCCGCGCCAGCGCCAAGACCGGCCTTGGTGTCGAAGACATCGTCGAGGAGATGATCAGGCGGGTGCCACCGCCGAAAGGCGCTCCCACCAACGCTCTTCAGGCTTTGATCATCGACTCGTGGTTTGACAATTACGTTGGTGTGGTGATGCTGGTGCGGGTGATGGAAGGCACCTTGAAGCCGAAAGACCGGATCAAGCTGATGGCCACCGGTGCCACTTATCTGTGCGAGCAAGTCGGGGTGTTTACGCCGAAGTCGGTGCAGCGCGAGAGTCTCTCGGCAGGTGAAGTGGGCTTCATCATTTCCGGCATCAAGGAACTCAAAGCCGCCAAGGTGGGCGACACCGTGACCCTGATGGAGAAACCCGCGACCGCAGCGTTGCCGGGTTTCAAGGAAATTCAGCCGCAGGTGTTCGCCGGCTTGTTCCCGGTGGAGTCGAATCAGTACGAAGCGTTGCGCGAATCATTGCAAAAATTGCAGTTGAACGATGCGTCCTTGCAGTTCGAGCCGGAAGTTTCGCAAGCCTTGGGATTCGGTTTTCGCTGTGGCTTCCTCGGCCTGTTGCACATGGACATCGTGCAGGAGCGGCTGGAGCGCGAGTTCGATATGGACTTGATCACCACCGCACCCTCGGTGAAGTACGAGGTCGAATTGAAGGGCGGCGAGGTGGTGCTGATCGACAACCCCGACAAGCTGCCTGATCCGCCGCGCATCGAGGCGATTCGCGAGCCGATCATGACGGTGCAATTGTTCATGCCGCAGGAATACGTCGGCGCGATCATGACGCTGTGCAATGAGAAGCGCGGCAACCAGCTCAACATGGCTTACCACGGCCGTCAGGTGCAGTTGACTTACGAGCTTCCGCTGAACGAAATGGTGCTCGATTTTTTCGACAAGATGAAATCGGCGTCGCGTGGCTATGCCTCGATGGACTATGAATTCAAGGAGTATCGCGCTGCTGACGTGGTGAAGGTCGATGTGCTGATCAATAGCGAAAAGGTCGATGCGCTGGCGATCATTGTGCATCGCGCCAACGCGCAATATCGAGGTCGCGGTCTGGTAGCGAAAATGCGCGAGTTGATTCCTCGCCAGATGTTTGATGTGGCGATTCAGGCCGCGATTGGGGCCGGCATCATCGCGCGCGAGAACGTCAAAGCGCTGCGCAAAAACGTCATCGCCAAGTGCTACGGCGGTGATATTTCGCGTAAGCGCAAGCTGCTCGATAAACAAAAAGCCGGCAAAAAGCGGATGAAGCAGGTCGGCACGGTAGAGATTCCGCAGGAAGCTTTTCTGGCTATTTTGCAAGTGGAATGACGATGAACTTTGCTCTCATATTGTTTTGGCTGACGGTGTTCACCGGGGCATTTTGGTTCGCTGATCTGCTCTATTTCAAGAAACGGCGGATCGCCGCTTTTGCCGCCGCCCTGGTAGCGCTCGATGAACGTGCAGCGAAAAATCCCGATGCCTTCACCGGTGATGAAAGAGAAAAACAGGTTGAGCGCCTGCGCGACCAGATTCTCACGATGCCCATTTGGCTCGAATTTTTCGCC
>JAYVSR010000282.1:0-9444 GCA_043775155.1 Burkholderiales bacterium
GGCAATTTGCCGCAGCTTCAGAAGAGTGCGCTGTCTGCCGGATTGTTCAATCCAATCGTCGATGCAGACGGTGTGGTGCGACGCGTGCCGATGCTGTCTGAATATGACGGTGCCTACTATGAGTCACTGTCGCTGGCGATGTTCCGCGCGCTGCTTGGGTCGGCCAAAATTGAGCCTGGGTACCCCGCTGACCGGTTCTATTCGAAAACCTATAGCGGGATGGAGTGGCTTGAGATGAATGCGGCTGGCCGGTCATTCCGTATTCCGGTAGATAAGACGGTCAGCGCGCTCGTCCCTTATCGCGGCCCGGGCGGCCCGGCCGGCAATTCGTTTCGCTATATTTCTCTCGGTGACGTGTACGATGGGACGGTGCCAAAAGAGGCGCTAAAAGGAAAGATCGGCATCGTCGGCACCACCGCACCGGGATTGCTGGACCTGCGCTCCACGCCAGTGGGCGAAGCCTATGCCGGGGTGGAAATTCACGCCAATTTACTCTCCGGCATGTTGTCTCAAAATTTCAAAGAGAAACCCGCTTACGTTTTGGGGGCCGATGTGGTGCTGTTGTTGTTTGGCGGCATTGTGCTAGCGATTTTGATGCCGTTTCTCTCCCCGCTGCGGGCGACGCTAGTGGCTTTGGTCGCGATGCTCATGATCATGGGTCTCAACTACGCGGTGTATACCCAAGTCGATATCGTACTGCCGCTGGCGGCGTCGTTGCTGATGACGACAGCGCTGTTTACGCTCAACATGGCCTACGGATACTTTGTCGAGAGCCGGAGCAAGCGCCAGTTCACTGAGTTGTTTGGCCAGTATGTGCCACCGGAGCTAGTTGATGAAATGGCCAAAGATCCGGAGAAATACAGCATGCAGCCTTCAGAGGCTGAGTTGACTATTCTGTTTTCTGACGTGCGCGGGTTCACCACCATTTCCGAGAGCTTGTCGGCTGCCGATTTGGCGCTCTATATCAACGATTTTCTGACGACGATGTCAGCGATCATATCTTCTCACCGTGGGACGCTGGATAAATACATCGGCGACTGCATCATGGCGTTTTGGGGGGCACCGGTACCGGATGCCGAACACGCGCGGCAGGCAGTAGTCAGCGCACTGGAGATGCAAAAAGCCTGTGTTGGGTTGCGTGAAAAATTTATCGCCAAAGGCTGGCCTGACCTGAAAATCGGTATCGGGCTCAACACCGGCAAAGTGCGGGTCGGCGATATGGGGTCGAAAGTGCGCAAGGCCTACACCGCGATGGGTGACCCGGTGAATCTGGCTTCCCGTCTTGAGGGACGCACCAAAGAGTATGGCGTCGGCATTATGGTAGGCGAAGCGACCGAGCGCGTGGTCAAGGACGTGCTGTACCGTGAGCTTGATCGTATTCGCGTCAAAGGCAAGAACGAGCCGGTCGTGATTTTCGAGCCGCTGTGTCTCGAGGGCGAGGCCACCAAGGCGCTGAAGGACGAAATCAAGATATGGCGTGAAGCGATCAAAGCTTATCGTACACAAAGCTGGGATCAGGTCGAGATGCACCTCCTGAACTTGCAGCGGATGAATCCAGATTGCTATCTCTACCAGTTATATGCCGAGCGCGTGACGCGTTTCCGCAAGTCGCCTCCGGGCGCGAACTGGGATGGCGTCACCACGTTCGACGAGAAGTGACGAAACCGGGGATGATGTCAGCATGAAAGTAAAAGTCCTGGGTTGTAGCGGCGGTATCGGCGGAAAGCATTTGCGCACGACATCGTTGCGCATCGATAACGACATCCTGATTGACGCGGGCACCGGCGTAACCGACCTGTCGCTCACCGAAATGTCGATGATCGACCATATTTTCCTGACCCACTCGCACTTGGATCATATTGCGACCATTCCTTTCATCGTCGACACCGTCGGCGCAATGCGCGATAAGCCGCTGACGATTTACGCCATCGAAGAGACAATTGATACGCTCAAAAAGCACGTCTTCAATTGGAGCGTCTGGCCTGACTTCACCGCCATTCCCACTGCGGCAAATCCATTCATGCGCTACCAGACCATCAAACTAGGTCAAACTCTGGTGGTCGCTGGGCGCAAGCTCACCGTATTGCCCGCGAACCACACGGTGCCGGCAGTGGGCTACCAATTCGACAGCGGCTCCGCCAGTTTGGTGTTTTCCGGCGATACATTTACCAATGATCCCTTGTGGAAAGTGGTCAACCGCATTCCCAATCTGAAGTACCTGATCATCGAAACGGCATTTTGCAATCGTGAAAAGCAGCTCGCCGTTGCCTCCAAGCATCTGTGCCCGAGCCTGCTCGCCGAAGAGCTCGCCAAGCTGGAGCGCAGCGCAGAAATCTTTATTACGCATCTCAAGCCTGGTGAAATCGAGCTGACGATGCAAGAGATCGAAGAATTTGCCGGTGACTACAAGCCGCGCATGTTGCAAAACGGCCAGATTTTTGATTTTTAGCCCGCCATGAGCGCCGTTTCCCCCGATCTCCTGCGCGCGTTTGAGCCGCTGTCGTCGCTCTCCGATGCGCGCCTTCAAGAGTTTGCCGACTTGTGCCACATGGAGACGATTGGTGCCGGGCTCGATCCATTCCGGATCAGGCCTGCTGCGGAGCAGATGTCTTATTTGGTATCGGGCCAGTTGCAAGTGCATTTCGCCAGCGGCGGGCTGGAAACTGTCATTGGCGGCACTGCAACGGCGCGAGTCGCGTTGGCGCGCGCGGAACCGATCACGCATGCAAAGGCCCTGACTGATATCGAGATGATCCGGATTGACCGCGATCTGCTCGACATCATGATGACGTGGGATCAACTGGCGGCATTCGACGCGACGCGCACGGGACGATTTAAAACCGTGAGTGCGCAAGCGCCCGCCGTCGACCCGATACCGGACAATTGGAATGTCATGTCAGGCGTGTTCAGCATGCGAAATTTGCGCACCGGCGCGTTCGCACATATGCCTTCCCCACACATTGGCGAGCTGCTGAACCGGTTTTCGCGTTTAGAGGTGAAAGCGGCGCAGGTCATGATTCGCGAAGGCGAAGAGGGCGATTATTACTACGTTATCGAGTCAGGCCGCGCGCAGGTCACGCGGCAGGTGGGCGGCGTAACCGTTACTCTGGCAGACCTGAAAAATGGTGATGCATTTGGCGAAGAGGCGTTGGTGTTGGAGGCCAAGCGCAATGCGACCGTCACGATGAATCTCGACGGTGTGGTGTTGCGTCTGGCCAAGCAGGACTTCATCGAGCTACTCAAAGAGCCGTTGCTCAACAAGGTGCAGGCGGCAGAGGCGGAGTCCAAAGTCGCGGCCGGCGCACAGTGGCTCGATGTTCGCTACCCCGCCGAGTATCAGTATGACCGCATGCAGGGTGCAATCAACGTGCCGTTGGCAGAAATTCGCAATGCCTTCGGCGTGCTTGATAAATCGCGATCGTATGTTGTCTATTGCCAAAGTGGGCGGCGCAGTGCAGCAGCAGCCTTCCTGTTAGCGCATCGCGGCTTTAAGGTTATGTTGCTTGATGGCGGCTTGTGGGCATCACGAGGGGAAAAATCATGATGTGTGAATGCAGTACCCAAATGGCGAGGTGCTTACGATGAGCGCAGTATTGAGCCCGAAACCGGCAACCCAGGCGCCGGACGTTAATCTGAAACTCAATTTTCAGAAAAATCTCCAGACCGTCACCAACCGGATCCACGCCACCAGCAACGTCGACGAGATCATGCTCGAGGTGAGCCAGGAAATCTGCAATCTTTTCAATGCAGACCGTCTGACTATTTACTCGATGGCCGAAGACAAGGCCTCGATCATCTCCAAGGTCAAGACTGGTCTCAACTCGTTTAAAGATTTGAAACTGCCAATTGCTGAACAGAGCATTGCAGGTTACGTCGCGCTGTCGAAAAAAATCACCAACATCAAAGACGTCTACGACGAAGTTGAGTTGAAGTCGCACAATCCGAATCTTCGCTTTTTACAGGAGGTGGATAAGCGCACCGGCTATCGCACCAAGCAAATGCTGGTGGCGCCAATCGTTGATGCGCAAGCCAATGAACTCATTGGCGTGGTGCAGATTATCAACAACAAGTCTGGCCAACCTTTCAGTGCCCTCGAAGAAGAGGGCGTTGGCGCTCTTACTCAGACGCTGGCGATCGCATTCCGTCAGCGGCAAAAATCCGGCGGGCCGGTCAAAACCAAATATGACTATTTGGTCGCAGATGCGGTTCTGTCGGCACAGGAGTTTGATCTGGCTACTCGTTCTGCGCGGCGCAAAGGTACCGACGTGGAGGAAGTGCTGATCTCCGAATTTCAGGTCAAGGTGCCGGCGCTGGGTGCTGCGCTGTCGAAGTTTTTCGGCGTCCCTTACGAACCGTTCAAAGCCGAACGCATCAAGCCGGCTGACCTGCTGAAAAATCTCAAACGCGACTACGTCGAATCGAGCGAATGGGTGCCAATTGATGACGCGAAAGAGGGCCTGGTGGTCTGCTGTCTCGATCCTGAGCGGGTCAAGAGTTCGCGCATCGTCAGCAACGTGTTTCCGCGCGCCAGCAAAATTGCCTACCGCGTCACCACCCGGTTTGAGTTCAAGCAAACGCTGGATGCATTTTTCGGCGAATCGACTGACACCAGTTCGATTGATGATTTGCTCTCAGGTATGGACGACGATGAGGGTGTTGACTCACTCGGTAATTCTTCCGACGACGTCGATGCTGCGGCCGATAACGAATTGGTCAAGCTGGTCAATAAGATCATTGTCGACGCCTACAACATGGGGGTCTCCGACATCCACATTGAGCCGTATCCTGGTAAAGCCAAGACTGAAATCCGGTTCCGCAAGGATGGTTCCTTAATGCAGTACATCGAAATCCCTGCGAGTTATCGCGCAGCGATTGCGGCGCGCCTGAAGATCATGTGCGATCTTGATATTTCCGAAAAGCGCAAACCACAAGACGGCAAGATCAAGTTCAAAAAATTCGGCCCTCTCGACATCGAGTTGCGTGTCGCGACGATCCCGACCCAGGGTGGTGTCGAAGACGTAGTGATGCGTATTCTGGCCGCCGGCGAGCCGATACCGATCGACAAGCTTGGTTTGACCAAATACAACAACGACATGCTCAAGAAGACGGTTAGCAAGCCCTATGGCCTGTTTTTCGTCTGCGGCCCAACGGGGTCCGGCAAGACCACCACGCTGCATTCGGTACTTGGCTTTTTGAATACCGTTGACACCAAAATCTGGACCGCCGAAGACCCGGTCGAGATTACGCAAAAAGGGTTGCGTCAAGTGCAGGTCAACAAAAAGGCTGGTTTGGACTTCGCGGTGGTGATGAAAGCCTTCCTGCGTGCCGACCCGGACATCATCATGGTCGGCGAGATGCGCGATGCCGAGACCACCAACACCGGCATTGAAGCCTCGCTGACCGGCCACTTGGTATTCGCCACCCTGCACACGAACAGCGCACCAGAGGCGGTGATTCGCCTGCTCGACATGGGCTGTGACCCATTCAATTTCGGTGACGCCCTGCTCGGTATTCTGGCGCAGCGCCTCGCCAAGCGCTTGTGCGGAGACTGCAAAGAATCGTATAGCCCGGATGCCGGTGAACTCAAAGCCTTCATTACCGAATACGCTGAAGAACTGGTGAAGACGCCGGCCTGGAAATCCGATACCCAGGGGCAGTTCAAGAAGCTGTACGACCGTTGGGTCGCCGAATACGGCAAAGATGGCAAACTCACCATGTTCCGCGCCAAGGGTTGCGACAAATGCTCCAACACGGGATATCGCGGCCGCGCCGGTCTGCACGAATTGATGATCGCGTCGGAAACCATGAAGAAAATGATTCAGGAACGCGCTCGCGTTGCTGCGCTGTTTGTTACGGCAGTGGAAGAAGGAATGAACACCCTGAAGATGGATGGCATGGAAAAGATACTGATGGGCCTGACCGATCTCAAGCAGGTTCGCGCGGTCTGTATCAAATAAGCCGTGGTTACTGTCGAAGAGCTGTTCAAGCGGCTGGAGCAGCTTAACGCTGTCGGCACTGCCTTGTCGCAGGAGCGCGACATCAACGCGCTGCTCGACAAGATATTGCATGCTGCCAAGCACATCACTAACGCGGATGGTGGCACGCTCTATCGCATCAGTGATGGCACCAAGCTTAACTTCGAAATCCTGCTCAACGATTCGTTGAACATCCATCTCGGTGGCACTTCGGGCAAACCGATCACGTTCTACCCGATCAAGCTCTACGAGGATGGCAAGCCAAACCGCAGCATGATCGCGGCGTATGCGGCGTTGACCGGCGACACGGTCAATATCGCGGATGCCTACACTGCCGAAGGTTTCGATTTTTCCGGCACCCGCGCTTTTGATGGCAAGACCGGCTACCGCTCGACCTCGTTTCTCACCATCCCGATGCGGGATCATGAAAACGAAATTATCGGCGTGCTGCAACTGCTCAACCGCAAGGACCCGATCAGTGGCGCGGTCACTGTGTTTTCGGACGCGGATCAGCGACTCGCGGAGAGTCTTGCGTCGCAAGCAGCGATTGCTCTCACCAATCGCAATCTGATCTTGCAACTGGAGCAACTATTTGAGTCGTTCATCAACGTGATGAACACCGCGATCGACGAAAAATCTCCTTACACCGGTGGCCATTGCCAGCGCGTTCCCAGCCTCACCATGATGCTGGCCGAAGCCGTGAACAACACGAGTGACGGCCCGCTCAAAGACTTCACCATGACGGATCGCGACCGTTATGAGTTGAAAATCGCTGGTTTGTTACACGACTGCGGCAAGGTGACCACGCCGGTGCATGTGGTCGATAAAGCAACCAAGCTCGAAACCATATTTGATCGCGTCCACTTGGTCGACACCCGCTTCGAAATTCTCAAGCGCGATGTCGAGATCGCTGGTCTCAAAGGTGAGATGCCGCAAGCCGCAGCGGACGCGCGCTTGGCCGAAATTGAAGACGAGCGCATCTTCCTGCGTCGTGTCAATGTCGGTGGCGAATTCATGAAAGAAGATGACATCGCGCGCGTAAAAAAAATTGCCGCGCATCGCTGGCGCGATGTGTCAGGCGTAGATGCGCCGTTCCTCTCGGATGACGAGGTCAAAAACCTCACCATCCGCGCCGGCACATTGACAGGTGACGAACGCGAGATCATTAACAACCACATCGTCGCCACGATCAAAATGCTTGACGCCCTGCCGTGGCCCAAGCACCTCAAAAACGTCCCTGAATACGCTGGCGGCCACCACGAGCGGATGGACGGCAAGGGCTATCCCAAAGGCTTGAAGCGCGAAGAAATGAGCGTGCAAGCGCGTGTCATGGGCATTGCCGATATTTTTGAAGCGCTCACCGCGCGCGACCGGCCCTACAAAAAAGGCAAGACTCTGACTGAGTCGCTGGAGATTCTTGGCAAGTTCAAGCTCAACGGCCACGTTGACCCGGACTTGTTCGACGTGTTCATCAAAGAGAAGGTGTATCTCAAATACGCCGAGCAGTTCATGAACGCGGAGCAGATTGATGATGTTGATCTGTCGAAGATTCCGGGTGTGAATTTAGCCTTATAGGCGTGTCTGCGTCCCCGCGTCTGCGTCCCAGTCCCAGTGCCTGATGTTGCGTCGCTACGCCGCGCGTTCCAGCTTGACATTCACTTCGGCCGCGCCAAGCGTCACCGCACGGCTGATCAACTCATCGCGCCGGAACGCATGCACCCGCACCTTGGCACCGCACGCTTTGCGCCCCAAGCGTTTCTCCAGCGTCTCTTGTGACACTTTGATGCCATCGATGGCCACCATCACGTCTCCGGCAGATAAGCCGGCCAACTGCGCGCCGCCACCGTCGAGCACATGAGTCAAGCGCACGCCGTCCGCCGCGCTGGCGGTGCGCACTCCCAGTGCGGGCGCAGTGCCCGCCTCAACCGTCAATCTGAACCCGGCAGCGCCGAGCAACCCGGCTAACGGCAAATCGCGCGTGCCATGCACCGCATCCCGAAAGAACGCCGTCAGCTTGCGCCTCAATGCAGCCCCGCCAACCGCCGCCCCGCCAATCGAATAAACCGCCCGCTCAATCCCGTCTTCAGGCACACCCACATCGCACGCGCCGTAGTCACGCCACAACAGGCGCATGACGTCGTCGAGCGACTGCGCACCAGCGCTGCCTTCGCGCAGCAGCAAGTCAAGACACAGCGCCACCAACGCCCCCCTGGCGTAGTAACTGACGATGGCATTTGGGGCATTTTCATCCTGGCGGTAATACTTCACCCACGCATCAAAGCTCGACTCGGCGACTGGCTGCTTCAACCGGCCCGCTCCGCGCAGCACGCCGCGAATCGCGCGCGCCAGCGTCTCGAGATACTCGGGCAGTGTGATCAGGCCGCAGCGCACCAAAATCAAATCATCGTAGTAGGACGTAATGCCCTCGAACGCCCACAAGAGGCGGGTGTAATTTTCGCGCGTCAGATCGTAAGGCGTAAACGCGGCGGGGCGAATCCGCTTCACGTTCCAGGCGTGAAAATACTCGTGGCTGCACAAGCCGAGAAAGGTGCGATAGCCCTCAGTGGTGCCATGCATCCCCAAGTAGGGAAGATCATTGCGCGAACAGATCAACGCCGTCGATGCGCGATGCTCCAGCCCGCCGTAACCATCGCCCACCGCCAGCACCAAAAACACATAGCGATCAAACGGCACCTCGCGCGCAGTGGAATGCACACCGGCGCGCGTGCCATGAAATAGCCGAATCTGCGCTTCACAGATTTTGGTGAGGTCAGCAGTCAAGCGCACCGTGTCGCAATCGTGCTGCCCGGTAATCACCACCTGATGCGGCACGCCGCAAGCAGAGAAGGTGGCGAGCGTGAAATCACCCATCTCAACCGGATGATCAATCAACTCATCGTAGTTCGCCGCCGCGTAGTGGCCGAACGAAAGCGGCTGCGTACCGTGGGCGCAAGCGAGCGAAGTAGCCACCCGCCAGCGCGCAAAGCCCCGCCCACGAGGCCGCACAATCTCCACCTCATGCCGCGATGCCTCGCGACCCTGCACGCACAAAAACACACTGGTGCCGTTAAAGAATCCATGCGACTCATCGAGATGCGCCGCCCGCACCGACAAGTCCCACGCATAGACTTCATACTCAATCGTCAGCACACCCTTGCATGGCGCTGCCTGCCACGTGTGCTTGTCGATCTTCGTCAACGCAACGGGCCGCCGCCCGGCACGCGCGCTGATGCGCACGATGTGCCGCGCAAATTCGCGGATCATGTAACTGCCCGGAATCCATGCGGGCAAAGACACGCTGCAGCCTGCAGGATATGGCTCAGCGACAGTCAGCGTGACATGGAAAAGATGCGCGCGCGGGTTAGCGCAAACGATGCGATAGCGAATGGGTGTGCTCATGCTGGCATTGTACTGGCCCGAATAAATGCCCGGAAACCGTTGGGGGACAAGGGTTTCAGCCAAACGCCGG
>JAYVSR010000283.1:0-4277 GCA_043775155.1 Burkholderiales bacterium
AGCACGGCGACCATATCAAACGCGCCATACAGCGGCAACCATGTGGCTCGCTGCGGGCGAGAACCCGGAATGGATCGCACGCCAGATGGGACACGCCAACACCGAGATGTTGTTCACCGTCTATTCGCGCTTTGTTCCCAATTTGACCCGCCGCGATGGTTCAGCGCTAGAGAAGATGATCAGCCCGCTGTTTGATCCGGGTGCTGCCAATGATGAAGAAACCTCAGTCGCCACTGCTGTAGTGGCCGCAAACGACAGCAACGCAAGCGATGTGAAAGGCGAGGGTGGGGCGATCTCACGCAAGCCAGCAACGGCTGTCGTCCGAAAAGGCTCCAAACGATGACCGCAAATTTCCAAACCAGCCCAAGAACGTTGTGGCCCATGGCATCGCATGGCCCCAATGATGGCGAGGGCTACCGAAATGCCCAATCCAATTATTTGTTAGTCCAAATTCAATCAAGCAAGAGATAAATCGAAAGAGAAAAAACATGAGTGCAATCAAGAAAAAAACGGCAAGAAGCGATTTTCAAACCTCCGTTCAAGAGCGCCTGCGGCAGGCCGGTGTTACGTCAAGTAAGTGTCGCGGACCTCGTGTGCGTGATGGTTCGACTAAGACCATTCAATTTCCGAAGCACACGGAACTGATGCAGAAACTCTATGGCGGAACCGCGCCGAAGGTCTATGCGCCGTGGCAGGGGAAATCAAAAACTGACCTCGCGTGGGCGGCGGGTCTTGCCGACGGCGAAGCCTACATTGGTGCCTACTGGGCCAGGCCAAGCCAAGGCCAAGCCCGGAACCCATCAGCAATTCTGAAAGTTTCCATTAACCAAAACCACCTACCAACATTGGTGCGCTTCCAGGAAATTCTGCAAGTGCACGGCCAGATCAGGCCTGCGTCTAAAACTGTTCAATTCAACCGACCGATGTTCTATCTGACGTATTCAAACCGCCATGCGCTTGAAGTGATGCGGCGGCTTCAGCCCTATCTCGTCCGCAAGCGGCCGAACGTACATATGTGCGAAGCGTTATTCAAAAAGGGCCGCCTTGGCATTAAGCCTGGACCCGATGGCCATTCCATTGAGGTCTGGGAAATGCGGGCGGCGATTATTAAAGCGCTCGCACGTTTGAAGTCCCCAAATTAATTCCAGCACCATATCCTCAGCATTCACGAGCACAAACATGCACCCAACCAGCAAAGCTCCAAGTGGAAGCGACAAGACGATCGAACAACCTTTATGGACGGGCGATTTCTCGTTGCGACACTTCCAACTACCCACATCCTTGGTCGCCTCTTTGAGCGAACATCGAAGCAGTTGTGAAGAGCAAATGGAGCTACAACGGATTCAAGAGGCTAATGCGCGCATTGCGGTCGCCAAAAAAGTGGCGGACAAAAAGCCACGCAGTGAGCCGCTTGCGTGGAAACAAAAATTTGATCCAAAAAGCAAGGCCCTTCCTTTAGTGAAGATTCTGTCTCGACAAGACGTTGAGGCGCTCTATGCTGCGGAAAATGAAGGTTCGCGGTCATGCGAACCGGGAGACAAACTACGAGCGGAAGCGCTTTGTAGGACGCTTGCTGCGAAGGGCGAATATCGTCGCCTCGGTCAACTCCCGGTTAGCTGGCAAGCGGAACTCAGCTCGCTAGAGGAGCAATTTCCAAATTTCTGCGAGGTGATTCATTACCTACGTGCGATGTTCAATTTAGCGCTTTCGGCGCCCATCGAGTCGCCCAATTTCGCGGTCGCGAGTTTTGATCCGATCCTGATTGACGGGCCGCCGGGTGTTGGCAAGTCATTCTTTTGCCAATCGATTGCGGAGCTGTTAGGCGTTCCATTTAGAAGGCATGACCTTGGCAGCATGCAGACCAGTGGTGAGTTAGTGGGTTCAGATGCGATGTGGTCGAACGCGAAAATGGGTGGCGTGTTTAAAGTGCTTACTGAAAGCGATTTTGCAAACCCCGTGCTTCTGTTGGATGAATTAGACAAAACGCAGAATGACCACCGATACAACCCTGACACGGCTCTTTTAGCGTTGCTCGAGCGATCGACATCTACGAGCTTTCATGACCAAAGTATTCCGGACGTTACGATCGACGCAAGCCGTATCTATTGGATTGCAACGTCAAACGATAAATCTTGCATTCCTGCCCCGTTGCTAAGTCGCTTCCGAACGTTCGATGTTGGTCCGATCCCGAAGGAGCACGCACAGAGCTTTGTGCTGAAAGTCTTATCAAACGTTGCGGAGGAAATGCATGTTGAATGTGACCGAGAACTTCAAACAGATGTCATTGAGCGAGCTTCTTCGCTGTCGCCGAGAGCATTGCAAAGTGTGCTCCGGGAGGCGCTCGCCTATGCTCTGCTAAATCGACGAACAAAAATTGCAGAAGAAGACTTGACCGTCGCGATTCAAGCACGTCAGAGCCGACTAGCCGCGAGAATTGGTTTCTAGGCGATACGCAGTTTGCGAACGTAGTCAATCAGGCCTAGCCGTCCGCGTCCAGATTACACATCAACTGCTGAGGTGGTGGTTACTCGAATTTGGCGAACGGATCGAGGCGCGGGTGCCCGCAACGCTGGACGCGAATCTGCAGGAAACTCCAAGACGGCCGCGCGTTGCTACTCGAAGTAACGCATCAGCGGCCACGCAAATCTCGTCTCGACAAATTTCCAAAGCGGTGGCAGATGTTTCAACTACGTAGCCGAAGCGGTTTCAACGACACGTAGTGGCTATTGAATTGTTGAAGTTTCATCTGCTGATCCTCAGCCGAGCCTCCAAGTAACGCTTCGAATCGCCGCTCATTACTTAATGATGTTTGGAGACAACGGTCAAAGCGCATGCAAAGGATATTGTTGACGCCAATGTCAAACGGGATATAGCAAGTTGTGATGTGATCTTCGGATGTGTAGATTTCGTTGATGGTAGGTATCTACTCAGCAAAAAGCGCCTCGTACTACTTGATCCCATATATCGACACGGGTGTGCGCATAGATGCGGACGGCGCGGATAACGTGACACACGTTTCCGGCGCCGCCCGCATGCTGCAACCTGGTGGGTCAAGTTTATTTAGTCGTGGAGTCTATTCATCTGATGATCTTACCGCTGCGTTTACTCGACGAACAAATGCCACTAGATTTGAAGAGTTGCGCAAGCAAGGCGAGAATTGCATCAATAACGTTCGGGTCGACCAACCCGCAGTCGTCTCGGTGAATATGCAAATCGCGTAGACAGCAGTGAACGAATTCATCGCGCGAATAAATCCCTACCGTGTTCAACCTACTAGTGATTATGCAATTCGGAGAATTCAATTAAGTGACCCGGCCGCGAGCATAGACAAGGCAGACGGTAAACCATGCGAGCAATTCTCTAGATTTGTAGGTCGAGGCGACGAAAAGCCCGTTCTCGGGATGCCGTGGCTAGATGATCCAGCCGATGCACTAGACACAGATGCTTAAGCTCCTCAAATGTTACCGCCTACCGAATATTGACCCACTGTCCGCACCCCTAGGTCGACCGCAGAAGTGTTCACCTTTTTACGCTTACCTTCGGCTTAGACCGAGAGTTGCCCGCAGAGACGACTACCTTTGTAAATAATTGGGTAGTACCTTATCTATTGTTTAGCGACTATGTTTAGCGGTGAGACTAGCCACGTCAAGAGTGTTTGCGTTCAACATGAAACCGATCAGGGCTGCGCTTGCATCTGTAGGAACGTCAATTTTTTCTGTTTTCAAAGCGAACACCGTGAAAATATAACGATGTGTCCTCCCACCTTCCGGGGGGCAAGCGCCACCAAACTCATGTGTACCAAAATCCGTGCGCCCTTGAACAGCGCCCTGTGGGAGTCGCTTCCCGTTTGCATCTCCTGCGCCAACGGCTAATTCTGTTACGCTGGCGGGGATGTTGTAGACGACCCAATGCCACCACCCGGATCCCGTTGGGGCATCTGGATCGTAAACTGTAACAGCATAGCTCTTTGTGTCCTTGGGACCTGCGGTCCATTTGAGGTGCGGGGATAGATTTTTACCAACGCACCCAAAGCCGTTGAGGACCTGTTGATCCGTGAGCATTGAGTACTGCTTGATTGTTTCACTAGTTAAATGAAAGCCTTGATCCGGAACCGAGCATGCAGTTAGAAGTGTTCCAGCCAAGAGTGCTAAGTTTTGCAGCTTCAAAACGCTCTCCCTAATGATTGAGATACTTATCGCCAACGTAGAGTTACGTCGGCAGCGCCCGGCTTTCGCGCCCTGCGCCCGTGTTCCAATTAGTCATCGGCCAGATCTAGC
>JAYVSR010000284.1:0-4624 GCA_043775155.1 Burkholderiales bacterium
GCGGCGCCTGTATCACGAAAAAATTCTGGCTGGTTTCGCAGGTGGCACAGCGGATGCGTTCACGTTGTTTGAGCGCTTCGAAGCCAAGCTTGAAAAGCACCAAGGCAATCTGCTGCGCTCTGCCGTTGAACTGGCGAAAGACTGGCGCACCGACCGCATCCTGCGCCGTCTCGAAGCGATGCTCGCCGTTGCCGATCGCGAGCATTCCTTGATCATCACCGGCAATGGCGACGTGCTCGAACCCGAGAGCGGCCTGGTCGCAATTGGCTCGGGCGGCGCGTATGCCCAAGCGGCTGCCAAGGCATTGCTCGACAACACCGAGTTCGCACCGCGCGACATCGTAAAAAAAGCGCTGGAAATCGCCGGCGACATCTGCATCTACACCAATCAACATCACACCATCGAAACACTCGATTGAGCCGCGCATCCGCATGTCCAATATGACCCCGCAAGAAATCGTCCACGAGTTGGACAAACATATCGTCGGCCAGACCCGCGCCAAACGTGCCGTCGCCATCGCGCTGCGCAACCGCTGGCGGCGCGGCAATGTCGCCGAGCCGTTGCGCTCGGAGATCACGCCAAAAAACATTTTGATGATCGGCCCCACCGGGGTCGGCAAAACCGAGATCGCGCGGCGTCTTGCGCGTCTCGCCGATGCCCCATTCATCAAGGTCGAAGCGACCAAGTTCACCGAGGTGGGTTACGTTGGGCGCGACGTCGATACGATCATTCGCGACCTCGCTGAAGTCGCGGTCAAGCAGACGCGTGAGAGCGCGATGAAAAAAGTGCGGCTTGTGGCTGAGGATGCGGCTGAAGAGCGCGTCCTCGACATCCTGGTGCCGCCAGTGCGCGATTTCGGTCTGGCCTCGGGCAGCTCAAGCGACGGTGAAGCAGAAAACGCCACGCGGCAGAAATTTCGCAAAAAATTGCGCGAGGGCGAGCTTAACGACAAAGAGATCGAGATCGAAGTCGCACTGCCCGCCGCGCAAATGGAAGTGCTTGCGCCGCCCGGCATGGAGGAGTTGACGCAGCAGATTCAGGGGATGTTTCAGAACCTCGGTTCGACGCGCAAAAAATCGAAGAAGCTCAAGATCAAAGACGCGTTGAAACTGCTCGCCGATGAAGAAGCGGCGAAATTAATCAACGACGACGATCTCAAAACCCAGGCGATTCATAGCGTCGAGCAAAACGGCATCGTCTTCATCGACGAGATCGACAAGATCGCCAGCCGCAGCGAAAGCCAGGGCGCCGACGTGTCACGCCAGGGCGTGCAGCGCGATTTGTTGCCGCTGGTCGAGGGCACGACAGTGACGACCAAGTACGGCATGATCAAGACCGATCACGTGCTGTTCATCGGCTCGGGCGCGTTTCATTTTTCCAAACCATCCGATCTGATTCCCGAGTTGCAGGGGCGCTTCCCGATTCGCGTCGAACTCGATTCACTCGCAGTCGATGACTTCGAAAAAATCCTCGTCGCCACCGATGCGTCACTCACCAAGCAATACGAGGCGCTGCTCGGTACCGAACAAGTCAAGCTGGAGTTCACGCCGGAAGGGATTCGCCGTCTTGCCGAGATCGCGTTTGCGGTGAACGAAAAGACCGAAAACATCGGCGCGCGGCGGCTCTATACGGTGATGGAAAAGCTGCTCGAAGAAGTGACCTTCGACGCCGCCAAGCATAGTGCTGGCGTGCGGATCGACGCCGCGTATGTGGACGGGCGGCTGGCCGAGCTGGCGCAGTCTGAGGATTTGGCGCGCTACGTGTTGTAGCGCCACACCCTTAAAGCATAAAAAGCCTGAAACCGTTGTGGCACAACGGTTTCAGGCTTTTTTCATTGAGCGCTAAAACGTGTACTTAATCCGCGCCGACCAGCTATCACCCTTGGCTGGTGCTGCGTTCAGTGTGCTCAGCGAATTGACGTTTTCATAATCGACGCGTAAGCCCCAGTTGTCGCTGAACGAGTAGCGCAAGCCCACCCCGGCGCGTGCGCCCTCGCTGCGGCTGCCGGCGAGCGGGCCGCAGGCGGCGGAGAGGCAATAAGGCGAGCCGGTGACTTCATTGCGGCCATAGCCGAGCTTGCCGTAGAGCGACAAGCCTTGCGTGATTGGCAGCGTGCCGGTGGCGGCGAGGTTGACTTGTGAGCCGCGTAGCGCGGGGTCTGGTGCGGTGCCGATGGCTGAGGCGGCACCGATGGCTGAGGCGGCACCCGGCGTCGCGCGCTTGCCCCAGTCGGAGTAGTTGAGTTCGGCCCCCCAGGTCTCGGTGAACTGGTAGCGGCCGTAGACTTTCCATTCGTTCAGGCGCTTGTCGCCGGCTCCAGACGAGAGGGTCAGGGGCGGCGCTTTTTGTTTAGCATTCGCAGCAGCGGGAGCAACAGGCGGAAAGTTCAGGCCACTGCCGCCATAAGTCTGCGCTTGCTGGGCAAACGCCTGCGGCGCAGCGAGCCCGGCTGCGAGCGCGGCGGCAACATTGAGTAACAAGGCGAAGCGGATGTGTCCGGACATTGCAGGCTCCGACCATCTGGAATGGAAGATCATTTTATGCCTGTGCAGGGGGCGATTCAAGGCTTGCGATGCGCCCAAACAACAGTCCGGCTTTCACGCCAACCAGGGTATCGAGCATGTGGGATGACAGATACGGCAGTTTGGACATGGGCCTGGAGAGCAGGTCGCGCAGCGCCGGGACGATGCGGCCATCGGATTGAAACGCCGGCGTCAGCCAGCGGCTGGCGAATTGGTAGTAACGCAAGTGAGCGCGGCGCCGGGCGGAGTAGCGTTCCAGCGCTGCGGGCACCGCCTGCCCTCCGGAATTGGCATCACGCAGCGCCGCCGCCAGCACCTGCGCATCCTGCAAGGCCAGATTCGCGCCCTGCCCCAATTGCGGACTCATCGAATGCGCGGCGTCGCCGATCACCACAACGCGGCCGGCGTGCCAGCGCGGCATCACGACATCGGCGTAGTTCGCATAGGTGAGTTGGGCCGGGTCGCCGATGCGCGCGAGCAGGCCACGCACCTCGGGGGCCAGCGCTGCGGCTTCCTTCTTCCATTCGGCCAAGCCGCGCGCGTGCCAGGCGTCGAGCCGATCGGCACGCAGGCTCCAGAACAAGCTCACCACCGGCGCGTTACTTTCAGGCCCAGAGCCGGTCGGCATCACGCCGAGCATTTGATGTGCGCCGCGATACCACTGGCGCAACACGCCGCGATATTCCTCTTGCGGGTCGGGCAGAATCGCCCACAGCGCCCCCCAGGGGTAGGGCGTGGCGCGATGCTTGATGCCGGTCTGTGCGCGCAGGGCTGAGCGGGTGCCGTCAGCGAGGACGAGCAGATCGAAGCTGCCGAGGCCGAGGCTGGTGCCGCTGTGGCTACCGTGGCGGGGTGCGCGCACCTGCACCTGCTCCGCAGTCTGCGCGATCCCATCGACATCCACACCACTGCGCACATCGACGCCCGCCGCACGCAACGGCTGCCACAGTGCATCAAACAACACACCGCGATGCAGCCCCAAACCGAACGCGCCGCTGCGCCATTTCTCATACGCAATATCGATCACCGCGCGCCCGCCGGGGATGGTGCCGTACAGCTCGCCGATGCGCGCGCCCTTCGCCAGCACGGCATCCTGCAAACCGAGACCGGCCATCACGTCCAAACCTGCCGGTTGCAGCAACAGCCCCGCGCCAACCGGCTGCGGATCAGCCACGCGCTCGAACAGCGTGACCGCATGACCGTCGCGCGCGAGGAACAACGCGGCAGCCGCGCCTGCCGTGCCGCCGCCGATGATCGCGACTTTCATTTTGGCTGGCAGAGGAAAAAACTCACGAAACCCTTGGTGGGAGCGGTTCTTATCGGAGTCACGCCGCCCTGGTGTGGATCACCTGATGCGGCGCCGGCACCGGCCAGCCAGCCGCGCCGCAGACTTCGACAATCGCCTGGTTGGTGTCGAAGAACACCTGCCAGTAATCGTTGTTATTGCAGAACGGCCGCACGCCGATCAGCGTGCCCGCCGCGTTGAACTCGATGATCTCGACCTGCGGCGCAGGCGCGGCGATCACGTTGGCGATTTTTGCGATGCGGGCAGAGAGCCGCGCAATCGCATCACGCGGATCCACGCCATTGGCGATCTGGCATTTCATATCGACACGGCGATACGGGTTGTGCGTGTAGTTAACGATGTTGTCGGCGAGAAGTTTGCCGTTGCCGACCGTCACGCGCAGGTTGTCCACCGTGTTGAGGGTGGTGACAAAAATGCCGATCTCGATCACGTCGCCGGTGACGCCGCCGGCGGTGATCATGTCGCCCACCTTGAACGGGCGCAACACGATGAGGAATGCGCCGGCCGCAAAATTGGACAACAGCCCCGACCACGCTGCGCCAATCGCGATACCCGCCGCCGCCATCAGTGCCGCGAACGATGTGGTCTGAATCCCGAACACCGAGAGGATCGCCAGCACCAGCACGATGCGCAGCACGATCTTGATCGACGAGTCGCCGTATTTGATGAGGGTCGGATCGACCTTGCGCGCGGTCATGCCGTCGCGCGACAGGCGGCCCACCAGATTGATCACCCAGCCGCCCACCACCCAGAGGATGATTGCACCCAACAGCTTCCAGCCGACATCAACCAGATA
>JAYVSR010000285.1:0-5355 GCA_043775155.1 Burkholderiales bacterium
TGTGCCGAACAACCCGGACACCGTCGCGATCATCGACCTGAAAGCCAAGCCGCCCAAGCTGTTGTACGAAATTGAAGCGCCCACTTCGATCGTCGGCCCGCCGACTTCGGCAGCGGTAACCCCGGATGGCAGCATCGCGCTCGTTACTGCCAACATGAAACTGGACAATTCCGACCCGCCCAAGCAGGTGCCGGACAACCGCATGTCGGTGATTGATCTCACGCTGAACCCGCCGGCGGTGATCGCCACGGTCGAAACCGGCAAAGGTCCGGCCGGGGTTGCGATCTCGCCCAAAGGCAATCTGGCGCTGGTGGCGAACCGGGAAGAGGGCACGGTGTCGGTCTTCGCCATTGACGGCAAGACTTTGACTTCGCTTGGCAAGATCGACTTCGGTAATGAAAAATCGGGGCCATCCGGTGTTTCGATCAGCCCCGGCGGGCGCGTCGCGCTGGTGACGCGTGACGGCGACAGCCGAACGTCGCTCCTGGCCATCGAACAGACCGGCGTGACCTACACCAAGCGCGACATTTATTCGGGCCTGCGGCCCTACGGCGTGCAGATTTCCAGCAAGGGTAATGTCGCAGTGGTGGCCAATATCGGCATCGGCCAGGGCGACGCTGACACGGTGAGCTTGATCGATATGTCGCTCAACCCGCCGCGCGTGGTCGATACCATCAGCGTGGGTCAGACACCCGAGGGCATCGCCATGAGTCCAGACGGTAATTGGGTCGCGGTGACGGTGATGAACGGCAGCAACAAGCCGATCGCCTCACCGTTTTACAACGCGTTTGGCGTGTTGCGCTTGTATCGCGTCGCGGGCAAAAAGCTGGCCTACAGCTCGGAAGTCTCGACTGGCGTGTGGACGCAGGGCATCGCTTTCACCCCCGACAGCAAGATCATGCTGGTGCAGAACAAGGAAGAAAAGCAGTTACAGGTGCTGGCGATCCAAAACGGCAAAGTGGTCGATACCAAGCAGCGTATCAACATGAAGAACGGTGGGGCGGGGATCGGCGCGCAGTGATCCGTATTGTTCAGTTATTTTGCGGTTCGATTTTGTTCTTGGTGGACCCCCGGGAATGACGTTGTTTCACGTGAAACAAGCCTGCGGGCTATAATCACCCTCCCGAAAACCCGGAGTTTTCAGCACCCGCAGTCTCTTTATGGAGGTGCTCGTTTAGCTATGCCCGTCGCGATTTCCTACACTCACCCAGAGCAGTTTGACGTCATCGTCATCGGTGGCGGCCATGCCGGCACCGAGGCCGCTTTGGTCGCGGCGCGCATGGGCGCGAAGACCTTGTTGCTCACGCACAATCTGGAAACTCTGGGCGCGATGAGTTGCAATCCTTCGATCGGCGGCATCGGCAAGGGGCATCTGGTGAAGGAAGTCGATGCTCTGGGTGGCGCGATGGCGCTGGCCACCGACGAAGCCGGGATCCAGTTCCGCATCCTCAATTCGAGCAAGGGCCCGGCGGTGCGGGCGACGCGGGCGCAGGCCGACCGTCTTCTGTACAAGCAGGCGATCCGCTCGCGCCTGGAAAGCCAGCCGAATCTCACCTTGTTTCAACAAGCCTGCGATGATCTTCTGGTCGAAACTATGGACGGTCGCGAGCGCGTGACCGGCGCGGTGACCCAATTGGGCATCGCGTTCAAAGGTCGGACGGTGGTGCTGACCGCCGGAACATTCCTGTCGGGCCTGATCCACGTCGGGCTTGAACACTACGAAGCGGGGCGCGCGGGCGATCCGCCGGCCAAATCCCTCGGTGCGCGCCTGAAAGAATTAAAACTGCCGCAAGGCCGCCTGAAGACCGGCACGCCGCCGCGCCTCGACGGCAAGACCATTGATCTGGCCGCGCTGGCGCAGCAGCCGGGCGACACGCCGGTGCCGGTGTTCTCTTTTCTCGGTCGCTCCGACATGCACCCGGCGCAACTGCCGTGCTGGGTCACGCATACCAATCAGCAAACCCACGACATCATTCGTGGCGGGCTGGATCGTTCGCCGATGTTCACCGGTGTGATCGAAGGGGTCGGGCCGCGCTACTGCCCGAGCATCGAGGACAAGATTCATCGATTTGCCGACAAGACCAGCCACCAGATTTTCCTCGAACCAGAAGGCCTGACGACCAACGAGATCTACCCCAACGGCATCTCGACCAGCCTGCCGTTCGATGTGCAGCTGGCGTTGGTGCGCTCGATGAAAGGCTGCGAAAAAGCGCAGATCCTGCGCCCCGGCTACGCCATAGAGTACGACTTTTATGATCCGCGCGGTCTCAAGAGTTCGCTCGAAACCAAGACCATCGACGGCCTGTTTTTCGCCGGCCAGATCAACGGCACCACAGGCTACGAAGAAGCGGCCGCGCAAGGTCTGCTCGCGGGTCTTAACGCCGCGCTGCAAATCCAGGGCCGCGACGCCTGGTGCCCGCGCCGCGATCAGGCTTATCTGGGTGTACTGGTGGACGACCTGGTCACGCGCGGCGTCGCCGAACCCTATCGCATGTTCACCAGCCGTGCCGAATACCGCCTCTCGTTGCGCGAGGACAATGCCGATGCGCGACTGACCCAAATCGGCCGGAGCTTGGGCTGTGTGGACGATGCGCGCTGGGATTTTTTCTGCCGCAAACGTGATGCGGTCGCCGCCGAAGAAGATCGCTTGAAGTCTATGTGGGTAAACCCTCACATCCTTCAAAAGCAAGAGTCGGAGCGGGTCTTGGGCGTCACCATTGAACGCGAGTACAGCCTGCTCGACCTCCTCAAGCGTCCGGCGGTGGACTACGTCGGCGTTACCGGCATGATGTTCGGTGTGCCCGCAGCTGCGTCCATCGGCCCGGGCCAATTTGATGCCGACATTGCCGCGCAAGTCATCGGCCAGGTGGAAATCCGCGCCAAGTACCAGGGCTATATTCATCGGCAAGCCGAAGAAGTCGAACGTCAGGCGGGACAGGAGGGCACCCGCCTGCCGGCTGATCTCGACTACGCCGCCGTGCGCGGTCTGACACGCGAAGCGCAGTCAAAACTCGCGCAGCAGCGTCCGGAAACGCTTGGCCAGGCGGCGCGCATCCAAGGCATTACGCCGGCCACGATTGCACTCCTCACCGTGTACATGAAAAAACATTCGCTGCTGCGCGCGGAACACCCGACCGCAGCAAACCCGACAGGAATCGCCGCATGAGCACCGCAGTTGTCGTTCAACCCCACGCCCTCGCATCCGTTCTTGAAAGCGGCCTCGACGCACTCGGTCTCGCGCTCCCATGCGAGGCGCGCGACAAGCTACTCGCGTATGTGGACCTGCTGGTCAAGTGGAACAGCACCTATAACCTCACCGCGATCCGCGACCCTGAGGCGATGATCGCCGCGCATCTGCTCGACTCGCTCGCGATCGTGCGCTATTTGAAGCCGGGCAATCTGCTTGATGTCGGCGCAGGCGGCGGATTGCCCTCGATCCCGGTTGCCATTTGGGCGGAAGCGGCGCAACCCGCTCTCAAAGTCACCGCGCTCGATTCAAACCACAAGAAAGCCGCGTTTTTGCGCCAGGCCAAGGCCGAACTGAAACTCGTGAATCTTGACATCTGTGGCGAGCGCGTCGAAGCCTGGGAACCACCGTCGAAGTTTTCGCAAATCGTTTCGCGCGCGTTCTCCGACCTGTACGAATTTTTTCATCTCACCGCCACACAGGCCGCGCCCGGCGCGGTGTGGCTGGCGATGAAGGGCGTGCATCCGCACGAGGAGATTGCCCAGTTGCCGCCCGAGTGCAGGCTCGACCAGGTAGTTCCGCTCAAGGTGCCGGGGCTGGATGCCGAGCGGCATCTGGTGATGTTGAAGCGCGCTTGAGGCGCGCCGGACGAACGTAGAAGACAAGCGCCAATCAAGCGCAACAAAAACAGCAACACAAAAAAAGAGGGGACACGCTTTGGCTCACATTTTCGCCGTCGCCAATCAGAAGGGCGGTGTCGGCAAAACCACCACCACCGTCAATCTGGCGGCGGCGCTCGCAGCGCAGGGCCAGCGTACGTTGCTGGTGGATCTCGACCCGCAGGGCAATGCGACGATGGGCTCGGGCGTGGACAAGCGCAAGCTCGCGCAATCGGTTTATCAGGTGTTGCTCGAAACAGCGGACGTGCTGTCCGCACGCCACGTCACGGAACATGGCTATCACGTGCTGCCTGCGAATCGCGAACTGGCTGGCGCCGAAGTGGAGTTGGTCGATGAAGAGCGCCGCGAGACCCGGCTCAAGAGCGCGCTGGCCCTGGTCGGCAACGAATACGATTTCATCCTGATCGATTGCCCGCCCTCGCTGTCGATGCTCACCCTCAACGGCCTGTGCGCCGCGCACGGCGTGATCATCCCGATGCAGTGCGAATATTTCGCGCTCGAAGGCCTCACCGATCTGGTCAACACCATCAAGAAGGTGCACGCCAACCTGAACAAGGATCTGAAAATTATCGGCCTGTTGCGCGTGATGTTCGATCCGCGTGCGACGCTCTCGTTGCAGGTGTCGGCGCAACTCGAAGAACACTTTGGCGACAAGGTATTCAAGGCGATCATTCCACGCAACATCCGCCTGGCCGAAGCGCCTTCGTACGGACAGCCGGGCGTGACGTTCGACCAGGCCTCCAAGGGCGCGCAGGCGTATTTGCAGTTCGCCGCCGAGATGATTGAACGAGTAAAGACCTATTAAAGGATTGCGGGACAGACCTTGAGACGCAGCCGCAAGTGGTACTAAAGCGCTGCACGAAAGCTCTGTCCCCAACACTATTCATGACCACCAAAACCAAACCACGCGGCCTGGGCCGCGGCCTCGATGCCCTCCTTGCGGGCAATGCCGAGTCGGATCGCGCCGCGACCAGTGATGCGCTGACCTCATTGCCGCTCGCAAAATTGCAGCCCGGCAAATACCAGCCGCGCACGCGGATGGACCAGGCCTCGCTTGCCGAATTGGCCGAATCGATCAAGGCACAGGGCATCATCCAGCCGATCCTGGTACGCAGGGTTGGCACCGACAAGTACGAGATCCTCGCCGGCGAACGGCGCTTTCGCGCCGCGCAAATCGCCGGTCTGAAAGAAGTCCCGGTCGCGCTGCGCGACGTGCCGGACGAATCTGCCCTGGCGATCGCACTGATCGAAAACATCCAGCGCGAAGACCTCAATGCGCTCGAAGAAGCGCAGGGCATCAAGCGACTGGTCGATGAATTTCACATGACGCACGAAAAAGCCGCGCAAGCGGTGGGCCGCTCGCGCAGCGCCGCCACCAATCTGCTGCGCCTGTTGCAGTTGCCGAAACCGGTGCAGGACATGCTGCACGCCGGCGAACTCGACATGGGCCACGCGCGTGCGCTGCTGCCGCTCGATGCGGCCAAACAA
>JAYVSR010000286.1:0-10720 GCA_043775155.1 Burkholderiales bacterium
AGGTGGCCTTGCGTAGCACCATCCAACTTCCTCGCATCAGTCTTTGTTCTCATGCCTCCTTTAACGCACTACGCACTATTTGGTGCACTGGTCAGTAAGGGTGGAGCAGCAAATTGCCGAATACAGCGTGCGCCGGGGGCTGAGCAAGTCAGCCGTGATCGTGCGCAGCATCGAAACGTTCCTGGCCGAGCACGCGCAACCCAATGCGTATCAGATCTATCTTGATGTGATGCAAGAGAGCGCATCAAATCTGGCCACCGTGGCCGAAGGTGGGGTCAGGGAGGTGCGACCGCACAAATTGGCGTTCCGGCAGGCGATGCAAAAGAAGCAAGCGGCGCGCTCGGTGCGTGCGGCGCAGGCGCTCAAGGTCAAATCCGCACGCCGCAAGGCGGCGTGACATGGCGGCACAGAAAATTCTTGCCGATAGCGGCTACTTCATCGGCCTGTTCGATCCCAAAGACCACCATCACGCCCGCCGCAAGAAATATTTTGCCGGTTTCGGGGGGATCACGATCACGGCTTGGGCGGTGTTTACAGAGGTGTCAGCGATGCTTGCGTTGGCCCGGCAAAAAGCGTTTTTCTCGTGGGCTGCGAAGGCACAGGCGCTTGGCTTTCTGCAGGTCGAATCGCCGCCGGCAGAGGCGGTATCTGCGCTATGGCAACTGATGGATCGTTACGACGATCTGCCAATGGACTTTTGCGATGCGAGTCTGGTCTATCTCGCAACCCAACTGAAAATTCACCGGATCGCGACCGTCGATGTGCGCGACTTCACGGTCTACCGGTTGCCGGGCAATCAGCGCTTTGTACACGTGCTCGAAGTCTAGTGTTCGCGCGCGGGAAAACCGCGGGAAACAAAAGCCGGCATCGCTTCAACGATGGCGATTCAATCAACAAAAAATGGTGTCTCGCCCTCGCCCTGCAACACAAAATCAATTCCGTAGCTCGCGACGCTGGCAGAAGTGTTTGGACTTTCCGCCGGTTTCAACATTAGCCGGGAACGCAGCGCGGCGTCGCCAATCACCGCCAACACTGGGTCAGAGTCGTTACTCACCTCACCCGGAAAATAAATTGTGGTCACCAGCCGCCGCATCAAGCCCGAACCGGTGAACGATAGATTGATGTGCGGCGCGCGCGGCTGCTTGCTTACCGGGTCGAGATACGCCCCGGGCTTGACGGTGACGAATTCAAAGCGGCCATCCTGGTCGGTCCAGGTGCGGCCCCAGCCGATGAAATGCGGGTCTGCCTGGGCGTGGCGCGGATCGTTCGGGTGAGCGAAGCGCCCGCCTGCATCGGCCTGCCAGAGTTCGATGATGGTGTTGAAACGCGGCACCCGATTGGCTTCGTAGACGTGGCCGCTGATGTGAATGCGCTCGCCTTGCGCGGCAGGTGCGCCGGGTTCGACAACCGTTAGGTCGTTGTCGTGGGAGCCGAAGAAGCGCGGCGGGAAATAGGGGCCGACGGTGCCGCTGGCCGTGGGGATGGGTGTCTCACTCATCATCACATCCCGAACGGCGTCTGCCGAGTGCCGCGCAGCACGATATCGTGCTCGTAACCGACGATGTTGAGCATTGGCATCGCGTCCATCGCCACCTGCCGCGCGATCAAGCGCGCGCGGCCCTTTGGGTCAGGCACGGCGTTGAGAATCAAATCAATGTCATTGAACGGATCACCGGGAAAAAACATTTGTGTCACCAGCCGGCTCATGAAGCCATCGCCGAAAATCGACAAGTGAATATGCGGCGGACGCCACCAGCGCTCGGGGTGATTCGGGTAGGGGTAGGCGGCAGGTTTGATGGTGAGAAATGTGTAGCGGCCGGCATCATCGGTCAGCACACGCCCGGAGCCGACGAAGTTGTCATCCAGCGGATTCGGGCTGTTCGCATCCATCGGGTGCAGGTAGCGGCCGCTGGCGTTGGCGTGCCAAATCTCGATGATGGTTTGTTTGACCGGTTGGCCGTCTTCGTCCTGCACGCGACCGCCCACTTGAATCAACTGCCCGGCAGCACGCGGTTTGTCGGCGAAGGGTTGCGCGAGATTGTTGTCGCGCGGGTTGTGCCCGACTTGCAGTTTTTGTATGAGCTTGGTAGGCCCGGTGATCTCGGTCAGGGTCATCGGCCGTTTGAACAATGGGTTCATCGGCACGCGCACGAACGTCTCGCGATAACCGGGGATCACCAGCGCCGGTTGGGTGGCGTCGTCGTTGGGGTGGTAAGAGTTGGGCAGGGTCACGGGGTATGTCCAGAGGCGTCGCAGGTGCTCGTTATCTGCGCGCAGCAACTTGGTTGAGGCGGCGACTTGGTTGATAATGTTACCCAGTTTTCATTCTTACGGGAGTCGCTATGAGCGCGCAGTTGAAAGACATCAAAGGGCCAGTTAAATCACGTGTATCTGAAGCCGAATGGCAAACCCGCGTCAGCCTCGCCGCCGCTTACCGTCTGGTCGCGCACTTCCGCATGACCGACCTGATCTACACCCACATCTCCGCGCGCGTACCCGGCCCGGAGCATCACTTTTTGATCAACGCCTACGGCCTGATGTTCGACGAAATGACCGCGTCGGCGCTGGTCAAAGTCGATATCGACGGCAACATCATCGACGACCCGCTTGGCATGGGCATCAACCCGGCCGGCTTCGTGATCCACAGCGCGATTCACAAAGTGCGGCACGATGCGCAGTGCGTGATGCATACGCACACGGGAGCGGGCGTCGCAGTGTCAGCGCAAAAGCGCGGTCTCCTCGACATCTCGCAGCACTCGATGCGCTTTCACAATCGCTTGGCGTATCACGACTACGAAGGCGTGGCGCTCGACATGGATGAGCAGCAGCGCCTGCAAGCCAATCTCGGCGACAAGTTCGCAATGATTCTGCGCAACCACGGCTTGCTCACCTGCGGCACCGATGTGCCCGATGCGTGGGACAACATGTATTACCTCGAGCGCGCCTGTCAGGCGCAGATCGCGGCGATGGCAGGTGGGGCCGAGTTGCTCGAGTGCGCACCGGCGGTGGCCGAGCGCGTGGCGCAGCAGTTTGCGCGGCCACATCGTGAGTCGCGCATCAAGCATTGGCCGGCCATGTTGCGGCTGCTTGATCGTACCGATGCGTCGTACAAGCAGTAAATCATTTAAAGAGATGCCATGAAACCCGCACGCAGAGCCATTCTTGGCGCCTTGGCGGCTGCGACCCTTGCGCCCCAAGGCTTTCCGGCCTATGGTCAGGAGAATTTTCCAAATCGTCCGATTCGCCTGCTGGTGCCGTTCGGCCCCGGCGCGCTCACCGATCTGCTCGGGCGTGCCGTCGGCGAGCGCCTCGGTAAAGCGCTGAATCAAGCAGTGGTGATCGACAACAAGCCCGGCGCCGGCACGCTGCTCGGCGCCGAGATCGTGGCCAAGGCACCGGCCGACGGCCACACCTTGCTCATCTCGACCAGTTCCACCTTCGGCATTTCGCCAGCGCTGTACAAACCATCGCCGATCGACCCGCTGCGCGATTTTCAGCCGGTGTCTTTGCTCGGCACAGTGAATTTTTTTCTCATTGGGTCGAACAGTTTCCCGGCGAAGAACTTGCGCGAGATGATCGACCTCATCAAAGCGAACCCCGGCAAATTCAACTACGCCTCGGTCGGCAACGGCAGCGCGCATCAACTCTTTATGGAAGATTTGAAGCAGCGCGCCGGTCTCGACATTCAGCACATCCCCTACAAGACCACCGGTGCCGCACTGGTCGATTTGATCCCCGGAAAAATCCAGATCATGTTCGCCGACGCCACTGCCGCCGTGCCGAACATTCAAGCGGGCAAGGTGCAGGCCTACGGCACTTCGGCGGCAAAGCAGAACACTTTGATTTCTTCGGTAGCGCCAGTGGGTCAAGTGGTGGCGGGCTTCGACTGGCAGGCCTGGCAGGGTGTGTCGGCACCGGCCGCGACGCCGCCCGCGATCATCGCGCGCCTCTCGGCGGAATTGCAAAAGTTTCAGAACACGGCAGAGTTCAAGGAGCAACTGGTCAAGTTCGGCATGGAGCCGTGGCCACCAATGTCACCGGCTGAATTTTCAGCGTTTGTGAAAAGCGAAATGCCGCGCTGGGCCGAGGCGGTGCGCGTCTCTGGTGCGAAGGTTGATTGACGTACCGAGCCGCACCCATTGAGCTAGCCGGCCGCAAATGCGCGACACACAAATCCGGGACACCCACATTCGGTATATGCAATTGCGGTACACGCACAGGAAATCAATATGAGCATCGAAGTCATTCCCGAAGTTATTCCACTTGGCGGTTTCATCGGCGCAGAGCTGCGCGGCGCGGATCTCTCGTGCCTCGACGATGCCGCGTTCAACATCATCCACGACGCGCTGGTGCAATACGAAGTGCTGGTCATCCCCGATCAAGCGCGCATGACGCTTGAAGACCAGACGCAATTCGGCAACCGCTTCGGCCCGCTCACGATTCACCCTTTCGCCCCCAACCTGCCGGACAAGCCCGAAGTGATCGTGCTCGACTACGACGCCGAGCACCCCGCCGCGCGCACCGACATTTGGCATGCGGATGAGACCTACAAGCCGAACCCGCCCATCGTCACCATCCTGCGTAGCCGCATCATCCCCACGCACGGCGGCGACACTTGTTTCTCCAGCATGACGGCGGCGTATCGCGGCTTGTCCGAGCGGATGAAGCGCCACATCCACGGGCTGGAGGCGCAGCATGACTTCAAACCCTGGCGCAATTTGTTCGACGGCAATGCCGCACAGCGCGCGCAACTGCGCAAGCTGGAGGACGACTTCCCCAACCCCTGGCACCCGGTGGTGCGCGTGCATCCGGTCAGCGGGCGGCGCACGCTCTACGTCAACCCGCAATTTTGCACGCGGATTCGCGGTGTCAAGCAGGACGAAAGCGACGCGCTGTTGCAGTTCCTCTACGCGCAGGCGCAAGTGCCGGAGTATCAGTTGCGCGTCAAGTGGCGGCCCGACATGGTCGTGCTGTGGGACAACCGCTCGTTGCAACATTACGCACCGCACGACTACTACCCGCAGAAGCGCAAGATGGAACGCGTCACGGTTGAAGGCGATGTGCCAGTGGGCGTGACGGGCGAGTACACGGCGGAGACGGTGGCGGGGAATGGGGTCGTCAATCCGTCGGGGCCACCGAAGAAGGCTCCGGTGCGGCAGTTTGAGCGGGCGGCTTGACAAGGTGCCAGTTTCGCCGGCGGGTTCGAGGCGGGCATAGGGATGAACAGAGAAGGACCTCTTGAAACTGTCGTGAGGTGATGTTGCTATGCGTGGCGAGCACCATGTCATACGTACAGTCTCAGAATTTTGTTCAGCAAATGCTGAGCGTGGCTGAGAATGAAGACGTTTGGTGCTGACGTACCGCCGCTGCGCTTCGAGAGCGCTACGTTCTTCGTGCCGAATCGGGGCGGCGCGACGATGTCCTCATCCGCAACTCTCGGATTGCGACCCCAAGCCTTCCACCACCAGAAAATCTTCTCCTCGCAACTCCAAACTGCCGAGCTCCAGCACTGTTTCACCGTCCCGACCTCGACCGGCAAGCCCGTAGGCATCGATCCGCTCGCCATGTCTCGCTTGGGACACATACTCTCGTCGGTAGTTGACGATCGTCACGTGTGATCCGGACGGGTACACATCCGGGATCGTGTCATCGACTTCTACCAAGTAGATGCTGGGCCGAAACACGGCCTGGCTTGCGTCGATGACGCGTCCGCGAATTCTCAAAGGTCCTATGCGTATGCACGGTTGTTGCACAGCTTTTTGCGCATCATTGAGCCGCACTGCGAAGATCGATAGCTTATGACCATCAATGAACCCCTCCTCTGCTCTGCGAATCTTGTGGTGAGCGTAGACCGTCGGGCTGAGCGGCATGTCTCGGATGCCGTACCCCTCATAGCGTTTCGCCCAGTCTTCCACCGAAGGATACTGGACCATCGGCGGTTGCTTGGCCGTCAGGTGCTCCAGTACACGGCGGTACGGTTCCGCGTCGAAAACAACAAAGTCTACGTCGGAGAAACCGACAGTATGGCCGTCGAACATCAGCGAGTAAGACACTCCGATCCGTTCATCGGGTATGCCAATCCGCCCGCATTCATCGGCCAGCTTGCGTGCAGCGGCTTGTAAGGGATCAGGTGACGCGACCGCTCGAAGCCGCGCCAGACTGGCGGACGGTCGGACATGATCCCGAATCACCGCGTGCGGAACCTGGACGAAGCCCAGCACCTCGTCATACCCGCTCAAGAATTGAGGGAAGGCATCGAGGAAGCGCGCGTAGATGTCACGAATCTCTTGCGTCGTCGTGACCCTAATGTCGAATCGGGAGTAGTCCCCTCCAAGCATCCGCCACGTATGACCCCACTGCCGGATGGGAACGACCTCAAAGGGTATATAACGCGGAAAAGCCGTGACGCTGCTCTCGCCATGGGAATACCCAATGACCTCGAAGATCACGCCGCAATTCGTGACTAGAAAGTCTTTGTCCCGATAGGTACTCTTGTTCAAGGTTTCTCCTTGTGATAAATCAGTATTCGATTGTATTGAGGACGAGCGCGAGCACTTCCTTGACGGCGATGCCGTCCCCGAACTTACGGACCATCTGGCAGCCGGAGTACTGATCCAGACAGACGCCCAATGGTGCCGAAAAGCGACTGCATTTGCGCAGGTATGGACTCTCTTTCACCCTTGCTAGACCGCTTTCTGCACCCCAAGTTCGGCCTGAGGTGACGATGTGAAGGGCAACGCACGGTGTGCTCAAGGCTCCGGCCGCGTGGGGTGCCCAACTGTCCACCGAAACCACGCATCGCATCGTCGCGATCTCGCGCAACATGTCGAGGATGCCACGCCCGCCAACTAAGCGCACCCTGTCCGGTTGTTCTGCTGCGAGTTCGTCACGTAACTGCAGCGCGAACGCGCACTCGTCCTCTCCATGTCCATAAAATATCTTGAGCGGCTCAATGTCGATTAGCCCGAGGCATAGCGTCTTCCACTTGTCGAATGGCCAACGTTTGAATGGACTGCCTGCGTGAATGTTGATACCGATGCTCTCGCGGACTGAACACGACCTCGTACCCAGGACAAGGTTGCGCAGAACGCCACGATCCACACGCCCTTCTAGCAAACCTGCGCACCGCAGCAGATCGTCAATATCCTCCCGGATGTTTCGAGTGTCTGCGCCCGCTCCGTCGAATGGAAAGTTGACAAACTCAAGCCGGTCATGCATTCGACGTTTGAAGTCGAAGTAACTCGGGTCGAACTGCGGGCCAAGATTCCTGAGGTTGACAATGCGCGTGACGGCTTGTTCCTCTACGAAGGCCTCGATGTCGCCCCAATGCTCCGGCGCAAACCGTCTCCATATAGCCGACACGACGCCAGCGCAACTGTGCAGCTTCAGCGCACGCATGAGTTCTGCGTCGTCAAACAGTAGCCCACCGGTGTGAAAGAAGCGGGCTTGTGGGTCCGCGCCCTGCATATTCCTTAGGAAGGGCACCTCGATGAACCCATCACCCAGGCCGGCAAAGTTGACGATCAGGGCGTTTGCTGCCATTGGGCTCGCATCGGGATCAGAACGCGCTTCTCTCGCCGCGTTGCGCTCGTGGCGCTTGGGAGGGCCAAC
This sequence comes from Burkholderiales bacterium, assembly GCA_043775155.1. Lineage (GTDB taxonomy): Bacteria > Pseudomonadota > Gammaproteobacteria > Burkholderiales > JAEUOS01 > CANJDH01. The sequence goes on from JAYVSR010000286.1 coordinate 7,612, forward strand.
TGGTCCACGCGACCGGTTCCTCAGCGGGCGCGCGCATCATGTAGTCCTCAATGCGCGTCACTAGCCCATGAGCTTCGTCGTCCGGCCCGACAACGATCCGGTTGATCATGTGCGGATTTTCCGTCCAATCGGCTGTGCCGTAAATCGTCGCGAAGCCGACGCGATACGAGCGAGCGGCCTCAGCCGCAAGCGCTGAAGAGATGCTTCCAAACGGATAGGCGATGGAATGAACAGCCTGGCCCAACCTGTCCTCCAGGACATTTTTGCTATCCGTCATTTCCTGGACTGCCGCTGCATGCTCCAATCGGCTGAATCGCACGTGACTGACAGAATGGCTGCCGATCTCATGCCCTTGCTGAGCCAGCTCGCGTAACTCGGCCCATCCTAAGTGTCGTCTTGATGTGAAAGCGCCACAGTCCCAGTCGTTGGGCAACCCCACCCACTTCGTCGGAGCGAAGATCGTCGCGTTGATCTCCAATTCTGAGAGCAAGGGTGCAACATCCATGATGTCCGTGTAGGCATCGTCGAAACTGAGCACAGCAACACCCTTCGCAAACTCGGTGCCTGACAAATGAATCGTACTGGCCTGGGAGGCCGTGATGAACCGGAAATGTTGGCGAAGCAATCTAAGTTGCCGCTCAAGCAGCGCCCGCGGCACCGCATAGCGATCTCCCGGAGCGTCGGCGATCGCGTGGTATGCCAATACGGGTAATCGGTGCGGATACGGCCAGTAGTCAAATGCAGGCCCGCGCCGTGGCAGTGGGATATCGTCCATCGCGACTGGAGGCGTATTGCGCACGATCCGAACGCCATCGGTGGGCGCGGGGACGTTGACTCTGTGGAATCCCACAGTCTCCAATTCAAAAAGAGCTTTGCGTCTGCGCTCGGACTCAGCGTACGCGGCGGTTCGCTCTGTTTGCGACAAAGAGCACGGCTGGTTCCAGTCTATCTTCAGGAGTTCCGAGCTGTCCGCTACGTCGTAGAAACGGTCATGAGCGGCAAATCCTGCATTGCAGGTGCGCCGCCAGTAGTCGTTGTGTTCGCAGCCGTATTGTCCGAACTCTTCGTCAAAATACCCCACTCTCTCGATACAACGCCTACCGATGGCTTGGAACGCTCCTTGGGGCGACTTGTGGCTGAGCCAGAGGCGCGCGCCGTCGCGCACTGTGAGCACGCGTCGCTCACGGTAGTTCACATGAAAATGCCGAGGCCGATTGTGATCCTCCGGATAGAAGGCATCGTAAAACGCCAAGTAGGGGACGGTCGCCAGGGCTTCGCAATAACGTTCCAGCCAATCTGGACGGAGGAAGCGGACGTCATCCTGTACCAGAAAGACAGCGTCATGATCAAAGAAGTGTTTCATCAGCCGGTTGTTCGCAAACGGAACACCGGGCTTCGTCCCTGTAATAGCCGTGACGGGATAGCTGCGTGCAATCACCTCCATCTCCGCGTTCCAGCGATCAAAGCTGACCGCTACCGGAACCTGCGCACGTAGGTTGTCGAATAACGAGTCAAGGCATCGTCGCAACGAGTCAGGCCTGCTGTAGGCTAGAACCCCGATTCCTGGTTTCATAGATCGATTTCTTGCTGCGCGATTCGTTTCGAGTGCGCTTCAGGTTCCTATTAGACGACAACGAGCGGATACTTGGAGTAGCCGAGTTGGTGCGTTGGACGGTCGATCGTGATTCGGCAATCCTCGACGCCGGCGAGGTCGAGCCGCCTCGCAATCACTTCGTGCATGTCCATCGACCTTCTGTGCAGGGAGTTATGCGCGATATACAACCAAGCCGCGACTGGCGAGGAACCAGCAGGAGCCTCAAGTCCGACGCGGAGAAATTCAATCGTCTCTGACTCGTACGGTTTACGAGGATCCCAATAAATCGGCGTAGTGCGGTGATCCGGAGATAGCACCAGCAGCGGTTGGGCGAGTTTCAGGTTGATGGTGGCCGGATAGCAATCTGCCACTTCAGGAAAGGAACGACCGAACAGCGGGAACTGGAGCGGTAGCGTCCGGGAAGCCGCGCCAACGCCCTTTGATTTCTTTCCAACAATCGAAATCATTCAACTCCCCCTCTGAATGCAGAAAAGTTTTTGGACAAATTCTCAATAGATGTCATCATACTTCGTGTTGCCAGATTGAGCTTTTTCCCGAGATTCAGCGCTTGTCAAGAGTGATGAAGAAGCTGAAGCTGGGCGAACTCAGATCGATTCAAGCGAGATTTTTAAGGTGGGCATCCGAAATGAAATTGCTGCAAAATGGAGTTGTGTGCAATAGCGACCTTGCCACAGGACAAGCACGGAAAATCTGGCTGATCGAGACTGCACTGAAATGAAAATCTGCATCTACGGTGCCGGCGCCATCGGCGGCACACTCGGCGCGCGCCTAGCTCTCTCCGGCCATGAAGTAAGCCTGATCGCGCGCGGCGCGCATCTGGATGCGATTCGCGCCGATGGCCTTACGCTGTTGTGCGGTGATGAGCGGCACACAGTGCGCGTGCCGGCCAGCAGCAACGCTGCCGATCTCGGCCCGCAGGATTCGGTGATCATCGCGTTGAAGAGTCACACACTGCCAGCCGCCGTCGAAGGTATCGCGCCTTTGTTGAAAGAAGACACCGCCGTCGTCACCGCGATGAATGGCGTGCCGTGGTGGTTTTTTCAGAACTGGGGCGGCGCGCTCGAAGGCGCGGCGCTGCAATCGTGCGATGCCGATGGCCGTATTGCACGGGCGATTGCGCCGGCGCGCGTGATCGGCGGCGTGGTTTACGTGGCTGCGAATGTGCCGCAGCCGGGTGTGGTGCGCTGGAATTCTGGCATGCGCGTGGTGCTGGGTGAACCATCAACTCAACTCAGTCACCAACCCTCGGCACGCGTGGACAATCTCGTGAAAGCGTTGGTGGGAGCGGGTTTCGAGGCTTCTGCCTCGGACAACATCCGGCGCGAATTTTGGATGAAGCTGCTCGGTAACGTTTGTTTTAATCCGGTGTCAGTGTTGACCGGCACCAACACGGCACTGATGCTGCGCGATGCGTACATGTGTGAGCTTTTCGCCGCCATGATGCGCGAGGCGATTGCGATTGCGAACGCGCTTGGCCTCGGCATCACGATTGAA
>JAYVSR010000287.1:0-12058 GCA_043775155.1 Burkholderiales bacterium
AGGCCGATGGCATTAACGTAATTTCGGCGTCTCGTCCTTCACCTCGTGGAACTCTCCCTCGATCACGCCATCGTTCGCCGCCTCGCGCGCCGCATTAAAAGTCGCCGGCGCAATCACCCTTCCCGGCAGCAACACAATCACCAGTGCCAGCAGGTCTGTGAGCACGCCCGGTACCAGCAACAAAAGACCCGCAAAAAATGCCCGCGCGACTGAGAGCAGACTCCATAATGAGGAAGACATGTTGCGTAAGTCGCCGCCACTCAATCCGCGTAACGCCGCACGAAACGACTCCTTCGCGCGCACAATCAGCCATACCCCGGCCAGCCCGGCCACCGCGAGCCAGAGCAAAAATCCTTCCCCATAGCGGCGGTATAAAGTCAGGCCCAGCAGCAATTCCGCCACTGGGAGGGTCAGTACAATCAATGGCAGAAAACGCAGCAAGTGCGGCAAAAATGAAGACGGCAGCGACGGCATGAGGTGTCCTGATGAGCGACGTAATTGTGGTCTTGACCAACGCCCTTGACGAGGCGTTGGCACACAAGATGGGGGCGGCATTGGTGGAACAAAAGCTCGCCGCCTGCGTCAATATTCTAGGCGCTTGCACGTCGGTGTACCGCTGGCAGGGCAAGGTCGAGACGGCGCGCGAAGTGCCACTACTGATCAAAACCACCCGCGCGCGTTACGCCGAAGTTGAAGCCGCTATCCGGGCGATGCACGTATATGAAGTGCCGGAGATCATCGTGCTGCCGGTCGAGAGCGGACTACCCGCGTATCTCGACTGGGTGCGCACTGAGACTGCCACGCCCATCAACGTTTGAACGAAAGAGTGATCATGTTGCGACTGTTTTGTTTTATGCTGTTTGTGACCGCGCAGAGTGCCTGGGCGCAGCCCGCCAACACGGCGCAGCCCGCCAACACGGCGCAGCCCGCCAACACGGCGCAGCCCGCCAGCGGAATCATGCGAGCGAAAGCCGCAGAGCCCGAATTACTCGACCCCGACACCGCCTTCAAGCTCAGCGTCCGCATGAAGGACGAAAAAACTGCCGAGCTCACCTACGACATCGCGCCCGGCTACTACATGTACCGTGACCGTTTTCGCTTCCAGACCGAAGGTGCCAAGACCGGCAAGCCCGCAATCCCGCGCGGCAAAAACAAATTCGACCAGACCTTCAACAAAACGCTGGAGACACATCGCGGCACGGTGACTCTGCTCGTGCCAGTAACCAGTGCGAACGGCGCAGCGCTCAGCAGCCAAGCCACTCTCGCGGCCACCTCGCAAGGCTGCGCCGACGCAGGCGTGTGCTATCCGCCGCAGATGCAAAAGATCGCGATCACTGCAACGAGTGCGTCGGTACTGCCGTCAAGCGACACGCCCGCAAGCGCGCTGGCAGCGGCGGCGGCAGCGTCCGCATCATCGCCATCATCGTCCGCACAGTCGTCGGCATCGCGCCCATTCGCTGCACCATCGGCCTTTGCCAAGAGCGCGGCAGCGCCAGTAGCAGCTGCGACATCAACGAAAACGGCATCGGTACACGGCGGCTTCACACGCGTCGCCACGGTCGCAGAAGTCGAATCACACATCAAGAGCGCAGGCCGCATCACGCTGCTCGACTTCTACGCCGACTGGTGTGCACCCTGCAAGCAAATGGAAAAAGTCACGCTGTCCGACCCGCGCGTCAAAACCAAACTCGCGCAATTCGCCGCGCTGCAAGCAGACGTCACCAAGAACACGCTCAACGACAAGCTCTTGCTCAAACGCTACAAACTCATCGGCCCGCCCGGCATCGTGTTCTTCGACCGCGCCGGAAATGAAATCCCAAGTCTGCGCGTGATCGGCTTCGAAGCGCCAGATAAGTTTCTTGCTACGCTAGAGCGTGCGTTGAAATCGTAATTGGCCCGAAACCGTTTGGGGTATCGATCTTCAGCGTATTCAGTTGCTGTGATCTGATTCAGCGAGCCTACGCCCCAGCCCGCACAAACCCGCGCCGGAACAACGCCGACACGGTATCGACCAGAATCACCAGCACCAGCATCGCGATCATCACGGTGGACGCCTCAGCCTGCTGGAAGATCGACAAATGAAAATATAAAAGCTGGCCCAAGCCACCAGCACCGACGAAGCCGAGGATGGTGGCCATGCGGATGTTCATCTCCCAGCGGTACATCGAGTACGCGACCAATTGCGCCATCACGCCGGGCAGGGTGCCGTAGACGAATGCCGTGGCCGAGCTGGCGCCGGATTCGAGCAACGCGGTTTCCGGCGCGGGCGGGGCATTCTCCAGGGTTTCGGCGAACAGGCGGCCGAGCACGCCGGTGGTGTGCAGGGCGAGTGCGAGCGTGCCGGCGAAGGGGCCGAGGCCGGCGGCGAGCACCATCACCGCGGCCCACACCAGCTCGGGCACGCTGCGCAAAACGTTGAGAACGAAGCGGGTGAGTTGCTGCAGGGCCGCGCCATAGCGCCCGCTCGCGGGTAGTGCGAACAAGAGGCCGAAGAGTGCGGCGAGCAGGGTGCCAATCGACGAGATTGCGAGCGTCTCCAGCGTGCCTTGAAGCGTTTTGGCGAGAAAATCAGCGGATACATTAGGCGGGAAAAACGAGATAAAAAACTTCCACATGTAGCCACGCGATTCCGCCGTCACCAGCCCGCCGAAGTCGATTTTCAGATACGCGAAGCTGGCCCAAATCGCGAGTACGAGAATGCCGGACGTGGCCCAGCAGGCGAGGCAAAAACCGGCGGCCTGCGCCGCACCGGCGGTGCGCGCTTCGATGGACGATTTAACGCGTGCCTCGACGTGAGACCCGACGCGCGGCTTGACATGCCCAGTCTCGTGCAAACCGTCACTCACGCCAGTACCCTGCGAAAGAACGCACTGATCGAATCGGCCAGCAGCACCAGCAACAAGAACACGATCAGAATCGTCGCGGCTTCGCCGCCATTGAGCATCTTCATCGAGGTGTCCATCAACTGCCCGAGCCCGCCAGCGCCGACGAAGCCCATCACCACTGAGGCGCGTACCGCGCATTCCCAGCGATAGACGGTGTAGGAAGCCAACTCTTGCGCCGCATCCGGCAGCAGGCCGTAGCACAGCGCAGCGATGCGCCCGCTGCCCGCTTCGAGCAGCGCGCGTGCATTGCGCGTGTCGCTCGACTCCAAAATTTCGGCGTACACCTTGCCGAGCATGCCGCCGTAGGTGATGGCGATGGCGAGCACGCCGGCTGAAGGGCCGAGACCGACCGCGCGCACGAACATCAGCGCCCAGACGATTTCGGGTATCGCGCGCAGCAGTGTGAGTGTGAGCCGCGCGCCGCCGCGCACCGTCTCGCCGCGCCAGCGCCCGGGCCCGGGGCCGATGCGCGAGATCGACAGGCTGTGCGTCATCACGAACGCCAGCGGCGCGGCGATGACGAAGGCGAACGCCATGCCGGCCGTGGCCATCGCCAGGGTTTCGATGGTGGCCTTGGCGACAAAGCCTAAAAATTCGTGCGACGTCTCTGGCGGTAAAAAGCCACCGAGGAAATTGCCGATGGTTGATAAATTTTTCGGATCAAACAACGAGAGCGGTTTGAACTCGGACAGCACGAGCAGCGGCCACAACACGATGATGCCAATCAGCCATTGCGTCGCGCGTTTGCGCGCGTGTGGGTCGCGCTCGGGCGCGAGGACGGGTGCGGCGGCAAGCGCGGCGTTCATGCGATGCGTGCGGTGGCGGCGCAGGACGCGATGCCCAGCGCTTGTGTAACTGCAAACAGCGCCAAGAGATCACTCACGAACAAAGCGGCCGCTTGAGTTCAACCACGTTCGGCGTCACCGCCGCATCGCGCGACTGCAACGCATGCACCAGCGGATCATTGCCTTGCGTCGGCAAAATGCTGCCCTCGGACGAATACAAATCGCGCAACAAATCGTCGCTCACATCGGCGGGCGGCAGATCAAACGCGACTTCACCAGCCTTGATGCCGACGACGCGCGGGAACCATTTGAGCGCGAGATCCACCGCGTGCAGCGATGCCACCAGCGTCGCGCCGCGCGCGTCTGCGTCTGCGATCAGCTGGCTGATCGCGTGATCGGCCAGCGCCGGGTCCATCGCCGACACCGGCTCATCAGCGAGTACCAGATCGGGTTGTTGATACAGCACGCGCGCCAGACCGACGCGTTGCAGCTGTCCACCCGAGAGACGATCACAGCGCTCAAACAAACGATCGGCAAGATCGAGCTTTGCCAACGCTGCGCGCGCGCCGGCAATGTCGGCCGGATAGAGCAGCGAGACCAGTGATTTCCACAACGGCCATTGACCGAGACGTCCCGCAAGAATCGCCGTGACCACACGCAAACGTGGCGGAATCGGCGGTGCCTGATGAATCACACCGATGCGCGTACGCAGCGCCTTGAGTTCGCGCGCGCCGGTGCTCCAGGGCGCGACACCGAGCGACTGCACCCGGCCCTCGGTCGGGCGTGCAGACGCCGCGATCAGACGCAGCAGCGAGGTCTTGCCCGCGCCCGACGGTCCGATGACGGCGATCTTCTCGCCCGCCGCGGCCGTGAGCGACACGCTGCGCAGCGCACGCTGGCCGTTCGGATGCACCAAGCCGAGATGATCGAGGTGGAAGCTCATATTGCGCGGATGCAGGCTGAGGTGGTGGCGCGAAATTGAAACTGGTTGATGCTCTGAAACGCTTGTCCACCAACGGTTTTAGCTGGCTCGATGGCTGAAACCGTTGGTGGACAAGCCTCTCCGGCACGCAGGCCGGAGAGAATTTGGACTGCGCGAGAGGAACTACTTGATCAACCCGGCCGATTTGCCGGCCTGCTCAATGCCGTCGTAGTTCGACGTATTGGTGGCGATGAACTTCGACGCGCGTTGCAAGCCCATGATCTCTTTGTGCGCGGCGTTGTTTGGGTCGAGCTTGAGGAAAGCCTCGGTCAGCTTCTTGGTCAACGCTGCGTCCAGGCCGGGCCGCACGGACCAGTTGTAGTCGAAGTAAGGCGGCGTGGTGGCGATCACTTTGACTTTGAGCGCGTTCGGGTTTTTGGTTTCGAGCAACTTATCCATCACCGAGGCGTTGAGCACACCGGCTTCGGCTTTGCCGCCTGCGACGAAGGCGACGGTCGCGTCGTGCGCGCCGGAGAAGGCGACGTTCTTGAAATCTTTGCCGGCATCGACACCGGCTTTCATCAGAAAAAAGCGTGGCATCAAATGGCCGGAGGTGGAAGACGGCGAGCCGAAGGCCATCGTCTTGCCTTTGAGTTCGGCGAGTGATTTGACCGGGCTGTCGGCCGGCACGATGAACTTGCTGGTGAAGACGGCGTCTTCAGCGCGTTGCACGATCGGGATGGCGCCGCCGTTGGTGCGGATCTTCGCCTGCACGAAGGTAAAGCCGCCGAGCCAGGCCATGTCGATCTTGTTGGTGGCGAGGCCTTCGACCACGGCTGCGTAGTCGGTCACCGGGGTGTACTCGACCTTCAGGCCGGTTTCTTTTTCGAGGTAGTCGCCCAAGGGCTTGAACTTGCGAGCCAGCTCAGTCGGCGCCTCGTCGGGGATGGCGGACACTTTCAGGGTCTGCGCAGAGACAGTGGCGGCGCTCAGCATGATGCTAAGTGCCACGGTGCCTTTGCCGACCAGTCGATTCATCAAAAACATGATTTTCTCCAGAAGGGATTGAACTACGAGTGTGCGGCGGGTCGCCAAAAAAGACCCGCAAAGCGGATACGCAACAGCATCGCTCACGGATGTTCAAAGCGCCATACCCGAAGCGTGATGTTGAGTTGGCTACCCATAACGCCGCAGCGCCGGAAAATTCCGGCGCTTGCAAAGATGATACGCGAAGCCGCCGCGCTGCCCGTACGGCCTGGCTACGCCCGCGTTACGCCAGCGTTACGCCGGCGTAACGCCCAATAGCTGCGGGCGTCTAGTGCCGCGCGCCGCTATTGGTCACGCGGCCGCTGGTGTACTGCTTGTAGCGGAAGAACAGCAGCAGCAATGCCGCCACCAGTCCCATGCCGCCGAGCGTGACCCAGAAGCCCCAGTGCCAGTCGAGGCCGGGCATCTCTTTGAAGTTCATCCCGAAAATCCCGGTGATCAAAGTCAGCGGCATGAAGATCGCGGTGATCACCGTGAGGGTACGCATGATCTGATTGGTGCGATTTGCCGTCGCCGAGAAATGCAGTTGCACGGCAGACTCGGCGGTCTGCTCCAACCGCTGCGCGTGGTTCAGCACGCGCGCGATGTGTTCGAGCAAGTCGGACAGACGCACGTTCATCGCGTCCGACAATTCTTCCAGATGATGGTCGCGCCATTCTTGAATCGCGTCACGCTGCTCTTCGCACAGATGTTCGAGCTTGCGGATTTCGATCCGCTGTTCGAGCAACGCGTGCCAGTCGTCGAACGGGCGGCGCGGATCGAGCAAATTGCGTTGCCAGCGGTCCAGTTTGTCAGTGAGCGGCTGGCGCAGTTCGAGGTAGCGATCAACCATCGCGTTGAGCACGCGGTAAGTGAGCTCGACTGGCGTGGCAGGGATGCGCGATGCATTGCTCATTAGCCGGGTGCGCACGGCGCCGATGGCCGGCGCTTCTTCAGGGCGTACCGTGATCAACAGGCGTTCAAACAGCAAAAAAATAATCGGCGCGCTTTTGATCCGATAGGGCTGCGTGTTGATCGGGCTGTGGTGTGTCTCCGCGCCGGGCGCGACGCGTATCGAGTGGTCGTCGGAGATTTCGATCTGCGCAGACAGGCCACGAAAAATCACCATTTCGTAGTCGCTGGTGTTGTCGAAATAAGACGGGTGAAATTCGTTCGCCACGTCGGTCATATGCGCATCAAACACGCGGATGCCGGTGAGCTGCTCCGCTAGATCGCGCCACGGGTCGCCCGGCTCCTGCACCGTAGCGTCGATCCACAGCCAGCCGTGTTCCGGCAGACGCTCGATGCCGTCGACGCGCGTGATTAGCTTGTCTTTTTCGATCAGGAAGAGTTGCATGCTTGGTGTCTGGGAATTGTGTTTGTCCGGGCCGGTCCGCGTGTTTGCCTGATCGTTCGTTCGTCCGCTGCTAAGCCTGCGCTGTTCGCCGATTCGTTAGCCCGCGCGCAACTTGCGCGCCGCATCGAGCGCAAAGTAAGTCAGGATGCCATCCGCGCCGGCGCGCTTGAACGCCAGCAGGGACTCCATCATCACGGCATCGCCGTCGAGCCAGCCATTTTGCGCGGCGGCTTTGAGCATCGCGTACTCGCCGCTGACTTGATAGACGAAGGTTGGCGCGCCGAACTCGTCCTTCACTCGGCGCAAAATGTCGAGGTAGGGCATGCCGGGCTTGACCATCACCATGTCGGCGCCTTCTTCGAGATCGAGGCCTACTTCCCACAGCGCTTCGTCGCTGTTGCCGGGGTCCATCTGGTAAGTTTTTTTGTTCGACTTGCCGAGATTTTTCGCCGAGCCTACCGCATCGCGGAACGGGCCGTAAAACGCCGATGCGAATTTCGCCGAGTAGGCCATGATCTGGGTGAGCGGATGGTCGCCGGCATCGAGCGCGCGGCGAATCGCGCCGATGCGCCCGTCCATCATGTCCGATGGCGCGACGATGTCGACGCCGGCATTTGCTTGCGCCACTGCTTGTTTGACGAGGATCGCGATGGTCTCGTCGTTCTTGATGTAGCCCGCGTCATCAAGCACGCCGTCCTGGCCGTGGCTGGTGTAGGGGTCGAGCGCGACATCGCACAACACGCCCAACTCGGGGAAATTTTTCTTCAGTGCCGCGACGACGCGCGGCACTAGGCCATCCGGGTTCATCGCCTCACTGCCATCCGGGGTTTTTTTCTTCTGATCGATCACCGGGAACAACGCCATGCACGGCACGCCGAGCTTCACGGTTTCTTCAGCGACGGCAAGCAATTTGTCTAGCGTGTAGCGCGACACACCGGGCATCGACGGCACGGCCTGCGTCACCCCCGCACCGACATCGCGCTCGTCCAACACGAACACCGGGTAGATCAAATCATTGGTGGTGAGAATATTTTCTTGCACCAGGCGGCGCGAAAATTCGGTCTGGCGGTTGCGGCGCATGCGCCGCTCGGGGAATTTTCCTAAGACTTTCATGGCTTGATGAAAACTTTCTGATAAATAACCTTAAGTGTGCGGCGGCAAATCCACGCGACGCAGCGGGTTTTTCACTCTGCACAAACGCTTGAAACTTTGGCGCGAAGAGATTATCGTAAGCATGGGCGCTTCTAGCGCTCCCCGCTTCTCCTCCCTGAGCGGGGCCTTACATTCTAAGGCGTTAGGCCGTGAAGAAATCCCCTTTCTTTGCGGTCTATTTTTTTGTGCCTATGCCTGTGCTCAGGTTTTTGGTTGCAGCGCCTTGGGTGCAGCCGTTTTGGTTGTAGCCGCTTTGTATGCCGGCGCCTTCGCGCCAGACGCACGCGTTAAAGCACTCGTTTTTTTCTCCGGCAACGGAATATCGAACCAGCGTGACAGCACCTGTTCGGCCTCATCGATACCGGTCTTCTTCAGACTCGAAAACAGGCTCACGGTGTTGGTGCCGATGCGCTGGTTCAGCGTGCTGCGGGTCTTGAGCAAGGTGGAGCCTTGCTGGTTGCGTGTCAGTTTGTCGGCCTTGGTGAGCAACACATGCACTGGCTTTTCAGTGACGGCGAACCAGTCGAGCATTTGCACGTCGAGCTCGGTCAGCGGATGGCGTGCATCCATGATCAGCACCATCCCGGCCAGTGGTGCGCGGGTCGACAGATAGGCGCTCAAAAAAAGATCCCAGCGCGCGCGCTCGGACTTTTGCACTTTGGCGTAGCCGTAGCCGGGCAGATCGACGAGGTACTTGTCATCGCCCAGACCAAAATAGTTGAGTTGCTGGGTGCGGCCCGGCGTTTTGCTGGTAAAGGCCAGACGCTTTTGGTTCGCCAGCGTGTTGATGACGCTCGATTTGCCGGCGTTCGAGCGGCCGGCAAACGCCACTTCGCCGGCTGATTCAAACAACTCAAGGTTGTCCAGCGTAGACGCAGTGGTGAAGAAGCCGGCGCGGTGCAGAAATGACATGGAGGGCGTCCGGATGAGAGGTGATACAGAGGGAACTTACGGTAGAATATCAGGTTTGGTTTACTGCCCGTGCCAGGGTGAGATGCGCTGGCGTTACGGCGCAATGCCGCAATACAACTGAACCGGTTGCACGTTTCAGTTCTCGTTGAGGAACGCTTGATGAAAACACTTCTTTCCACTGCCGCTTCTGCTGCTGCGCTCGCGCTGACCTTGGCTTCCGGCATGGTGGCCGCCGCTGACAAACCGGCTGCCAAAGCCGATCTGGCGCGCGGCGCGCAAATTGCCTCGCAAGCGTGCGCCGCCTGTCACGCTGCCGACGGAAATAGCGCGGCTGCGGCCAACCCCAAGCTGGCCGGCCAGCACCCGGAGTACCTAGCCAAACAACTGGCCAGTTTCAAAGAAAACAAGACGCGCAAAAACCCGGTGATGATGGGTTTTGCGACGGCCTTGACAGCAGAAGATATGGCCAATGTCGCGGCCTACTACGCGACGCAAAAGCCGAATGCTACTGGCGCTGCGCGCAACGTCGCGACCGTCAAGCTGGGCGAGAAAATCTATCGCGGTGGTGTCGCCGACAAAGGCATCGCCGCTTGCGCGAGCTGCCACGGCCCCGCTGGTGCTGGCATACCGGCGCAGTATCCGCGTGTGGCGGGCCAGTGGGCGGACTACACCAAGGCACAGTTGATCGCGTTCCGCGGCGGCGAGCGGCAGAACGATCCACAAGGCATGATGCGCGGCGTTGCGGCCAAATTGTCGGATAAAGAAATCGACGCCGTGGCCGACTACATCGCCGGGTTGAAGCAGTCAAACTAAACCAATCGCGCCGGACGTGGTCAGAAGGGTGGCATTGCGCCACCCTTCTTCGTTTTCGACGCATTGATCGGCGCCACTGCCTGCCGTTTTATGCCTGATTTTTCTCGCTGTTTGCGCGCCCTCAACTGATTCATCCGCCATCCATGATGCGTTCTCCACCACTGCGCCAAGCCGTCGAGTTGTTGAGTTCGATGCGCTTTGCCATCAGCTTGCTGAGTTTCCTCGCGCTGGCGTCGGTGATCGGCACCATCCTCAAGCAAAACGAGCCGTATAACAATTACCTGAACCAGTTCGGCCAGTTCTGGTTCGCCGTGTTCGAGACGCTGTCGCTCTACGCGGTCTACAACGCCTGGTGGTTCGTGTTGATCCTGGCGTTTCTGGTCACCTCCACCAGTCTGTGCGTGATTCGCAACACGCCGAAGATGATCGCGCAAATGCGCCAGTTTAAAGAGCAGATGCGCGAGCAATCGTTTGCGGCGTTTGCGCACCGGGCGGAGTTTAATTTTGGGTTGGCGGGCGACGGTGCGGGCAAGGGTGACGGTGCGGCCAAGGTTGACGCCTTGTTCAAGCAACACGGCTTCAACACCAAAATCGTCACCGGCGAGAGCGGCACCATGGTGGCGGCGAAGGCGGGCAGCGCGAATCGTCTCGGCTATGTGTTCGCCCACGTTGGCATCGTCGTCATTTGCATCGGCGGCCTGCTCGACGGTGACTTACTGCTGCGCGCGCAGATGGCGTTTGGCGGCAAGGCGGCGGTGAAGAACGTCGCCTCTAGCGCCGACATGCCGCCATCGGCGCGGCTCGGTGCCGGCAACCCGAGTTTTCGCGGCAATGTGTTGATCCCCGAAGGCGGCGCGCGTGATTTCGCCCTGCTCAACTACGGCGACGGCATGCTGTTGCAGGAGCTGCCGTTCAAGCTCGATCTCAAGCGTTTCGTCATCGAACACTACCCGACCGGACAGCCCAAGCTGTTCGCCAGTGACGTGATCGTCACCGAAAAAGACAGTGGCAAAAAAATCGAAGCACGGATCGAAGTCAACAAGCCCTTGATCCATCAAGGCATCGCGGTGTATCAATCGAGCTTTGACGACGGCGGCACGCGGGTGAAATTAAAGGGCCACCCTTTGAGCGGAGCGCGTAGCTACACCTTTGATCTGGAAGGCGAGATCGGCAGTGGCACTACGCTGGCCTCTGGCAACGCGTCAGCCAACGCCTCGGCCTCCGACTCTGCCAACCCGTCAGCCGCGCAGGAGAAGGCGCTGTCGGTCGAGTTCACCGGCTTTCGCTTGTTCAACATTGAGCGGATCGGTGACGGCAGCAAAGACAATGCGAAGGACGGAGCGGCACGCTCAAGTGTGGAGAGCTTTGCCGAGAAATTGAAGCAAGGCTTGGGGCCTGGCGTGGCACCGGGCAAGGAAAAAGAACTGCGCAATGTCGGCCCGTCGTACAGCTACAAACTGCGCGACGCCGCCGGCCAGGCGCGCGAGTACAACAACTACATGCTTCCGGTGCTGCTCGAAGGCCGCCAGGTGCTGCTCGCTGGCATGCGCGAGAAGCCCGACGAGGCGTTCCGCTATTTGCGTCTGCCGATTGACAAAGAAGGATCGCTCGATGACTTCATGCGCCTGCGCGCCGCGCTGAACGACACCGATCTGCGGGCCAAGGCCAGCGCCGCTCTGGCGCAGCGCATGATCGAGCAAGGGCTGTCGAAAAACTTGCAGGCGAATCTGAACGAATCGGCCCGGCGTACGCTGGAAACCTTTGGTACACAAGGGTTTCAGGCGGTTGCTGCATTTATCGAGAAGACCGTGCCGGAGCCGGAGCGCGAAAAAGCGGCTGACGTATTTGTGCGTTTGCTCAATGGCGCGGCCTTCGAAGCCTGGCAACTGGCGCGCGTGCGCGATGGTTTGCCGCGCCGTGAGATGGATGAGATCGCCGCGCGCTTTGTGCAAGACAGTTTGAACGCCAGCTCCGACGCGTTCTTTTACGGCGCGCCGGTCTACTTGCAGTTGAACGGGTTTGATGAAGTCAAGGCCAGCGTGTTTCAGTTGACGCGCTCACCGGGCCAGAATATTGTCTATCTCGGCTCGCTGCTCCTGGTGCTCGGTGTGTTCGCGATGCTCTATATTCGCGAACGCCGCGCCTGGGCGCTGGTCAAAGCCGATGGCCGGGTGTTGTTTGCGATGTCGGCGCTGCGCCGGGGTGT
>JAYVSR010000288.1:0-14459 GCA_043775155.1 Burkholderiales bacterium
GTCAATCGCCGTGCTGCGCTTACTTCAACGCGTTGATGCCCGCGCCAGCGACCACGCCGTCTTGCAGCGCGGTGCCGCCCGATGCGCCAATCGCGCCGATCACTTTACCGTTGGCCACAATCGGCACACCGCCTTCAATCGGCACTGCGCCACTAAGGCCGAGAATCCGCAAGCCCGCACCGCCACCGGCCACTAAATCTTCAAACGCCTTGGTGGGACGCCGGAATGCAGCCGCCGACTTTGCTTTGTCGGTCGCCACCCAGGTGCTGCCGGTCTGGGTGCCGTCCTGGCGCTCGAAGTACACCAGGTGGCCGCCAGTGTCGACTACCGACACCGCCATGATCCAGTTGTTCTTTTTCGACTCGGCAATCGCAGCCGCCGCAGCTTTTTTCGCAGCGTCAATACCGATCGATTCGCCATACGGCGGCGGGGTTTGCGCGACTGCGCCAAACGACACTGCGAATGCAGCAGCGGCGAGTACTGCGCGAATGGTTGTTTTCATTTTGCTGTCTCCTAAATGATTGCCTGAAGTGGTGCGCCGAAATGGCGTCGCCATTGTGTCCGCAGCCAGATACACGAGGGCTTGACCAATATCAAGCAAATTCACCGACAGAAATATTCCGTTGCACAGCAAATTTTCCTGACTGGCAAATCCAAGCTGTGGCCTTGCCGCGTCACCTGCCTTTCAACATTTGTGTTGGCAAAATCAAATCGCCAGGCTCGGCCCGATAGAGGGGAAATTCATGTCTACGGGGAGCGGCGTTGCAGTGGTTCGGAGTGCCAGCCCCTTTGCTACACTCGTCGGCATGCGAGCTCTGTCCAAACCAGCCAGCCGCGCGCCCAAAAAAATGGCCGCGCCGGTCGCCGTGCCAGCGCTGCAAATGCCCGCCGCCGCCCGCGCGCAGCGCGCGTCTGCCTATCCTGCCCCGCCCGATGCCGCCCCCTTGATCGCGCTGGTGGAGCGCATCGTCAAGCAAGATCAACAGGCGTTGGCGGATTTGTATGAGCAGAGCGCGGGCCGGGTCTACGGCCTGGCGTTGCGCATCGCTCGTTCTGAAGCGATGGCCGAAGAAATCACCGGCGACGTCTATCTGCAAGTGTGGAAGACGGCGGCGAAATACAGCGAAGAGCGTGGCCATCCGCTCGCCTGGCTGATGGTGATCGCGCGTTCGCGCGCCCTCGATGCATTGCGCCGGGTCGATCCGGCCGAAGCGCATCCCGAACCGGAAACGCTGGCGGTATTTGCGCATGACGACGATCCGCAAAGCCTGCTCGATGCGCTGCAAAGCGGTACCGCTTTGCACTTGGCGATTGCCACCTTGCCTCCCGTGCAGCGGCAATTACTCGCACTGGCGTTTTTTCAAGGCATGACCCACAGCGAAATTGCCAGCCATCTGACGATGCCGCTTGGCACCGTCAAAACCCATTTGCGGCGCGCGCTGCAAACTCTGCGCGGGGTGCTTGAATGACCGTGAAAACCAAACCTCCATCGCGCGCGTTGGACCCGCTCGACGCCAACACCAACGCCGCCCTGCTGTTGGGATTGACGCCGGTGGAACCAAAACCGCGTATGCGTGCGCGTATCCTCGCCCATGTGCTCGACCACGCCGCGCTGATCGTGTTGAACAGCACCGTCACCATTGATGCAGCAGATGCAGCATGGCAGGCGTTCGCGCCCGGTATTGAGCGCAAAGTGATGTTTGAGCAAGCCGGCACGTTTGCGTTTTTGTTGCGGCTTAAAGCTGGCGCGGTGATTCCGGCGCACGGCCACAGCAGCCACGAAGAGTGTCTGGTGCTCGATGGCGAAGTGGAGATCGATGGCCGGGTGGTGCAAAAAGGCGGCTTTCACTTTGCGCCGCAGGGTGTGCAGCACACGCCGATCCGCGCGCGCACTGCGGCGCTGCTGTATTTGCGAACGTCCGCTTCTCCAACAACCAACTGATCAGCTCCCATGACCGCGCCTCTGCCATCCTACCTCGCCGCACCCAACCAACCTTCATTCATCTTGCCGCCCGGCTCGTGCGACTCACACGTGCATGTGTTCGGCCCGGCAGCGGTGTTTCCCTACGCGCCCGGCGCACCGTTCATTCCGGCTGACGCGCCGAAAGAAAAATTGTTTGCGCTGCACGCGCACTTGGGCATCCAGCACTGCGTGATCGTGCAAACCACCGCGCACGGTTTCGACAACCGCGTGGTCGAGGATGCATTGGCCGCGAAGAATGGCGACTACCTCGGCGTCGCGCTCGCGCCGGTCGATGTGTCCGACGCCGAGTTGAAACGCCTCGACTCAATAGGCTTTCGTGGCGTGCGCTTCAACTTCATCCAGCATCTGGGCAAGGGAGCGAATCCGGAAGACGTGATCGCACTGTCGCAACGCCTGGCGCCGCTCGGCTGGCATTTGCAGATTCATTTTCACGGCGAGTTGGTGCATCAGCTCGGGCCGATTTTGAAACGCTCTGCCGTGCCGGTAATGATTGACCATCAAGGCCGCGTCGATTCGTCGCAGGGGGTGGATGGTGCAGATTTTCGCGCCGTGCTGGAGCTCATGCGCGACACAAAATTCCACATGAAGGTGAGCGGCTCGGAGCGGAACTCGAAGCTGCCGCCACCGTGGCCCGACTCGGCAGCATGCGCGAAGAAACTCGTCGCCGAATTCGGTGACCGTTGCGTCTGGGGCACCGATTGGCCGCATCCGAATTTGGATGCGATTCCGGATGACGGCACGCTCACTGATTTGCTGTTGGAGATCGCGCCGTCAACAGCGGCGCGGCAAGCGGTGCTGGTGGACAATCCGCAGCGGTTTTATCAATTTCACAAAAGATGATTCGGGAGAATTGACCATGAATTCGAGGTTCCTCACTCGCACGGCAACGCCAAGCAACACCGCAGCACAACCGCGCCGCCGCGCGCGCGCGGGAGCGATTACAGGCGTACTCACGGGCGCGCTCACGGGCGCTTTCGGCGTGGCCGTTTCCGCTGTGATCAGCGGCGCGCTCGGCCTCGCTCCAACCGGCGCTGCGGCCCAGGCCTTCCCGAACAAACCGCTGAAGATCGTCGTCCCGTTCGCGGCCGGTGGCTCGGCCGATCTGGTCGCGCGCATCCTCGCGCAAGGCATGAGCGCACAACTCGGCCAACCCGTCACAGTCGATAACCGCGGCGGCGCCGGCGGCGTGATCGGCATTGACGCCGTCGCCAAAGCCGCGCCGGACGGCTACACGCTCGGCCTCGGCAACGCTACCGGTCTCTCGGCTGCGCAATTCATGACCGACAAGATGCCGTTCGACTCCGACAAAGACCTGGCACAACTGACGCTCGTGGTGCGCGTGCCGGAAGTGCTGGTATCGAACGCCAAGCTCGGCTTTAACACCACCGCCAATCTGGTTGCGCACGCCAAAGCCAACCCCGGCAAGCTCAACTACGGCTCGGCGGGTGCCAGCTCGATCATCCGCCTCGCGGTGGAATTATTCAAAGTCGAAGCCGGCATTGACCTCGTGCATATCCCCTACAAAGGCATTGGCCCGGCGGTGGTGGACTTGCTGGCCGGCCAAGTGCAACTGACGATTGCCGACGTGCCGGCCGTGTTGCAGCACATCCGCTCCGGCGCGTTAAAGCCTTTGATGATCACCAGCGCCAAGCGCGTGCCGATGCTGCCCGACGCACCCACCGCTGCCGAAGTCGGCTACCCGAAAGTGTTGTCGGACAACTGGTACGGCCTGATCGCGCCGGCCGCCACCGCGCCGGAGGTGCAGAAGCGTCTGCATGCCGCGGCGGTGGCAGCGTTGAATGATGCCGGTATCGCCCAGCAGTTGCTTGCGCAAGGCGCGTTGCCAGCTCCAGGTTCGCCGGAAGATTTTCGCATCACGCACCGCGACGAAAAAGCCAAGTGGGCGCCGATTGTGAAGGCGAACAACATCAAGCTCGATTGAGGCGCAATGCTGCTGAATATGGCTAAGAATGGCTCCTGGAGCGGTTATCAGGCTTATTTCGATGGGCGGTGGTTATACTACATTGCGTAATTTTGTAGTATAACTTTTGCAGTCCGTGCTCTCTTAACGAAAACGCTTGCGGGATTCTGCGCCGCCTACCCCGATCCCGGGACGCTGCTAACATTCCAAGATGACATCGATCTACTTGGACTTATGCTGCTTCAATCGACCGTTCGATGACCAGCGGCAAACGCGTGTGCGGCTCGAATCTGAGGCGAAGCTGCACTTACAGCAATTGGCAAAAGACGGCAAAGTTTCCCTAGTGTGGTCGTACATCATTGAATACGAAAACAGCCTCAATCCGATTCCCAGCCGTAAGGATGCCATTGCAAGGTGGCGAGAATTGGCTGGTCAGCAGATTGCGCCTTCACAAGCAGTATTGGATCTGGGCAATAGCATCGAAAACGCCCACGGACTGAAGAATTTCGATGCGCTGCACGTGGCTTGCGCGGTCACCGCCAGCGCCCGTCTCTTCGTAACGACTGATGATGCGATTTTGAAAAAGCTGAAAACGTTTGCACCAATGGAAGTCGTCACCCCGATCAACGCCTTGAGTATTCTGGAGCACTGGTATGAAAACTGAAACCGAGGTCAAATCTGCCGGCATGCGCGCATTGATTGCTGCGCTGGGCGAGGTTGAGGCGGAGCACTTTGTGGCACTGGTACAGCGAGAGCGTTTTGACTACACGGCGTGGCGGCGTGATGGCTTGCCGGAAACCGCGCTGCCTCAATTGCATCAGACCGCTGCCGCAGCTTGGGAGCGAAAGAGTAGTTGAGCTAACGACCCGCGCTGATAGTCAAAGCAGGGACTCGTAGACCTCCAAGTCACCCCGCGAAAAGCAGCAGAAAGTCACTTCCTCAATGGAAGTGAACTTCTGAACCACAGTGTTCACTGTGCTGACCGCCACCTGTGCGGCGAGATCAATCGGATATCCATAGATGCCGGTGCTGATGCTAGGGAACGCGAGTGTCAGCGCGCCACGCTGAGCGGCAAGCTCAATGCAGCGGCGATAGCACGAAGCGAGCAACTGCGCTTCACCATTTGAGCCGCCACACCAAACCGGGCCAATGGTGTGAATGACGTATTTGGCTGGCAAGCGATAGCCTTTGGTGATCTTCGCGTCGCCTGTCTTGCAGCCGCCCAAAAGACGGCACTCATGCACTAGATCCGGCCCGGCGGCACGATGGATTGCACCATCAACGCCACCGCCGCCAAGCAGAGAAGAATTTGCTGCATTGATCACAGCCTCTACGGCCAGTGTGGTGATATCGGCCTTGAGCGCTTTGAGTTTTACGGCCCTGCAGTCAGCCATTGTGCAGCGGTGACGCTAACGGACACATCGGGGTCGTCAAGCGCTAATAAAAGCTGGTTCCAATGGTCATCGTTCATATTCTTCGGCGCACGTTACTTCAACGTCGGCGACGCCTTGACAAAATCCGCCAGCGAAATCCCGTCGTCCAACAGCTTGACACGCGCAGCGTCCATCGCATCGACCTTCTGAGCCAGCGCCAGCACCTCGGCCGCACGCGCGAACGGCACGAAGCACACGCCCACTTCGTCGGCGATCACCAGATCACCCGGCGCGACCGCAACGCCGGCGATCATCACCGGTACGTTGACACCCACCGTCTTGATGCGCCACTTGCCGGTGAGCGGACTGACGCTGGACGACCAGACTGGATAGCCGATGGCGCGTGAGTGACCGATGTCGCGCACGGCCCCATCGACAATCGCGCCGATCTCGCCGGCGCGCCGCGCTACGGTAGCCATGATGCCGCCCATGCTGGAGACGCCCGGCACGCCTTGCACCACCAGCACATCGCCTGGTTCGGCAAGGTTGTGCGCTTCGATGTCGCCCAGGCCCGAGACTTTGCCGGCCACGCGTTCGGCAACTGTGCCTTCGACCTTGACGTTCTTCAAGGTCAAGGCTTGTCCAACGATGCGCGCCTTCGGGTCGGTGGGTCTGAGCGTTGAACCGGGTACCGCACCGGCAATGCCGAGTTGATCCATCGTGTCGGAAATGACACCGGTGAGATCGCCCAGTGCGCGGTAGCCAGCCAGCACGTCGGCGGGCAGGCGCGGCAGGATGAGCGTACCGAATGCTTCGGGCGGGAGTTTGCCGAGGGTTTGTTTGGCTGGATTCATCGTTCGTTTCAGACGGTGACTGTTGGAGTAACTTCGAGCGCAACCGCGGACGCAACTGCGGACACAACCGCAGACGTAACCGAGTCGGTACGCACGCAGCGCACCAGATGCCCCGGCGTCACTTCGGCAACAGGCGGCACCCCTGCGCGGCACACATCTGCTGCATGCGTGCAACGCGGTGCAAACGCGCAACCGGGCGGCAGATTGGCGAGATCGGGCGGGCTGCCGGGAATTGCTGGTAGACGTGTGCCGCTGAGTTTGCCGCCGTGCGCTCGGGTAGATAGCAAACCGATGGTGTAGGGATGGCGCGGCCGGCGCACTACGTCGCGCACTGCACCTGATTCAACGATGCGTCCGGCGTACATCACCGCGATGCGGTCGGCCACTTCAACCGCGACGCCGATGTCATGGGTGACGAAAATCATCGCAAGACCAAGCTCGCGTTGCAGTTCGCGCAATAGCAGCAATATCTGCACCTGCACGGTGGCGTCGAGCGCCGTGGTCGGCTCATCCGCCAGCAGCACCTTCGGGTTGCAGCTCAAGGCGAGCGCGATCATCGCGCGCTGGCGCATACCGCCGGACATTTCGTGCGGATAGGCTTCGAGGCGCTTCTCAGGACTCGGGATGCGCACTTGCTCGAACAAGGCGAGTGCGCGCTTCTTTGCTTCAGCTTCGCTCACCGGCTCGTGGCGGCGGATCGCCTCGATGATCTGTTGGCCGACCGAGTAAACCGGGTCGAGCGCGAGCATCGGCTCCTGAAACACCATCGACACGGTCTTGCCGCGAAAGTCTGACAACGCCGCGCCGGACAGCGCCATCACGTCGGCACCGGCGACGCGGATGCGCCCTTCGATGCGGGTTTTTTTCTCCGGGTGCAAGCGCAATATCGAGCGCAGCGTGACCGATTTTCCCGAGCCTGATTCACCCAGCAACGCAACGACTTCGCCGCGCGCAAGTGTCAGGTCAACGCCGTCCGCCGCCGTCACCGGACGTGCGCCGCCGGTGAAAGTGACGCGCAAATTCTCGATGGCGAGCAGCGGCTCGTCGGTGGATGCAGTGCTCATGCGGCCACCCGCGCTGCCGACGGCGCTACTGCGGCAGCCTTGCTGTGGCCTGAACCGGGCAAGTGCCCGCTTTGATACATATGGCAGGCCACCCAGTGCGCGCCATCCGCGCCGAGCGCCGGGGCCACGCGGCCGCACACGTCTTCCGTAAACGTGCAGCGCGTGTGAAAGCGGCAGCCCGACGGAGGATCAATCGGGTTGGGAGGGTCGCCCGAAATCGGCGCGGCATCGGTACGCTTGTCTGGGTCCATCGACAGCAGCGAACCCAGGAGCGCAGTGGTGTAGGGGTGGCGGCTACCGGTGTAAAGCGCCTCGGTGGGCGCGAGCTCAGCCACCCGCCCCAGGTACATCACCAGCACACGCGAGGACATGAAGCGCACGACTTCGAGATCATGACTGATGAACATGTAGGTGAGGCCGAACTCTTCCTTGAGATCGAGCAAGAGGTTGAGCACCTGCGCCTCGACTGATTTATCGAGCGCGGACACGGCTTCGTCGAGCACCAGAATGCGCGGCCGGAACGCGAGTGCGCGCGCGATGTTGACGCGCTGGCGCTGGCCGCCGGAGAGCTCGTGGGTGAAGCGCCCTGCGAAGCGGGTGGCATCCAGGCCGACACGGTCGAGCAGCGCGTGCGCGCGCGACAGCGCCTCGCCGCGCGCGGTGCCATGCACCATCGGCCCGAAAGCAATCGACTCTTCGACGGTAAGGCGCGGGTTGAGCGAGGCGTAGCTGTCCTGAAACACCATCTGCATTTGGCGGCGGAATTCCTTGAGCGGCAGATCAGAAGAACCCACCACCTTGCCATCGAAGCGAATCGTACCGGCCGAGGGCTGCATCAAATGCATCACCAGGCGCGCGGTGGTTGATTTGCCGCAGCCAGATTCGCCGACCACGCCGAGGGTCTCGCCCTCATGCAGGTCGAAGTCAACGCCATCGACCGCCGAGACAAAGGTCTGCACACCGCCGAAGAAGCCCTTCTTCACTGGGAAGCGTTTGGCGAGATCGCGGACTTCGAGCAGGGGAGTGGTCATTACGCTGTTGGCCTTCGCCGTTGATCCGGGCCGCTCATCTTGGTCACTGAGCCGACATCAGCCCTTGATGTCCATGGCCGAGCGCAGGCCATCGGTCATCAGGTTGAATGAAATCGAGGTAATGAAGATCATCACACCGGGCAGCGCGCACAACAGCGGCTGGGTGTAAAGCGCCGTGCGCAGAGTGTTGAGCATCAGCCCCCAGTCGGGCTGCGGCGGCTTGACGCCGAGGCCGAGGAAGGAGAGGCCCGAGGCAAGAATCATTGCCACCGCGATCAGGCTCATGGCGTAGACGAAGATCGGCCCCAACACATTGCCGAGCACGTGTTTGCGAATGATCAAAAAAGGCCCAGCACCGCTGGCGCGCGCCGCTTCGACATAATCAAGCGAGCGCACGCCGGTAGTGACTGACTCGGCGATGCGCGCAATCGGCGGGATGAATACCAAGGTCAGCGCCAGCACTCCATTGAAAATGCCAGGGCCGAGCGCGCCGGCCAAGGCCACTGCGAGCAGCACCGAGGGAAAAGCAAAAAACACATCGATGGTGCGCATCAACAACGTGTTGGTCCAGCCGCCCGCGTAGCCCGCTGTCACGCCGATGAACGCGCCGATGGTCAGGGCGAAGAACACCGGCACGATGCCCATAAAAAGTGAAATGCGCCCGCCGTGGATCAGGCGCGACAGCATGTCCCGGCCCAGCTCGTCAGTACCGAGCCAAAAGCCTTCGGTGCCGGGCGGCTTCAAGCGGCGCAAGGTCATGCCCTGAAACGGATCGTGCGGCGAAATCCACGGCGCGAACACCGCCATCAGGATCAACCCCAGCACCATGCAGGCCGCAACCACCGCCACCGGGTCGCGCATGAAGCGCGTCAGCACCGTACGCCAGTAGCCGGGTGAGCGCACCATCGCCGTCACCGGTATGGCGGCAGCGGATGCGCCGATGGTCGATGTGTTCATGCGCGCGTAACCAGTGGTAGCCAGAGTCGCATTTTCAGGAGCGCTGAATGCGCGGATCAAGCGCGGTCTGAATCATGTCCACCGCGAGATTGAGCAGTACAAAAAACATCGCCAGCACAAGGATCGTGCCTTGCAGCAGCGGCAAATCGCGCTGAAAGATCGCGTCGTTGAGCAACAAGCCGGTGCCGGGCCAGGCGAACACGGTTTCGATCAGGATCGAGCCGCCGAGCAGATAACCCAACTGAATGCCCATCACCGCCAGCGCCGTGGGTGCTGAATTCTTGACCACGTGGGCAAAGATGCCGGCATCACCCAAGCCCTTGGCGCGCAGCCCGGCAATGAATTCCTGCGACAAAATTTCTGCCACCAGCGCACGCACGGTGCGCGCGATGATGCCCATCGGGATCACCGACATGGTGATGGCCGGCAAGATCAGGTATTGCACATGCTCCCAGTTCCACTCCCAAGCGTCCGACCCGCCCGGCCCCGCGCCAGTGGGCGGCAGCCAGCCCAGCGTGACGGCGAAGATGATCACCAGCACCATACCGAGCCAGTAGTGCGGCACCGACACGCCCATCACCGAAGCTGCCGAAGCCACTTTATCGAGCCAGGTGCCGCGAAAGTAACCGGCCACAAAGCCGAACAGGGTGCCGAAGAAAAAGCCGATCAATGTAGCCAGCGCGGCCAGCATCAAGGTGTTGCCGACCGCCTTGTGGATTTCGGTTGCCACCGGCCTGCCAGTGCGGATCGACGAGCCGAGGTCGCCTTGCACCGCACGCGCTAACCAGCGCGCGAACTGCTCGTGATAGGGCCGGTCGAACCCGTACAGCACCATCATCTGCTGTTTGATTTCCAGCGTCGCGTCGGGCGGCAACACCGACACCAGTGGATCGCCAGGCGCCAGATGCACCAGCGCGAAACACACCACTGCCACGCCCAGCATGATCGGCAAGGAGAGCAGGATGCGTTTACAGGCGTAAGCGAACATGCGACGTTTCAGGCTGAAAAAAAAGTGAGGCCTGCGAGGGCAACCGGACGTCAAGCGCCCGGCTGCTCCCGCAGTGGTTGCCTTACTGCATGCTCATCGGCGCGATGTCGATAAACCAGTGCTTCGGCTGCACCACGCCTTTGACTTTGGCGCTCATCGCGCGCGGACCCACATCGTGCGCGACCCACAGGAACACCACATCGTCAACGATCTTGGTATGCACGCGCGACAGCGCCACATCGCGACCGCGCTCGTCGAACGTGGTGCGCGCGCGCGCGATGAGTTCATCCATCTCCGCGTTAATGTAAAAGCCCCAGTTGTTCGAGACTGGTGGCACCGTCTTGGATGAAACGAAGCGCACCATCGCGAAGAATGGGTCCATCGCCGAGAACGTCACGTTGGTGGCGTGTGCGCCGCGCGATTTCGGATCTTTCGCACCTTCACGCCAGTTGGTAAACAAGGCGTTCCACTCGATCACTTCGAGCTCGACATCAAAGTAGCAAGCGCGCAGGGCCTGTTGCATCCATTCGTTCATCGCAATCGGCTGCATCTGGCCGGAGCCCGAAGCCGAAGTCAGGGTCTTGACCTTGAGGCGCTTGCTGGCCGAGTAACCGGCTTCGGCCATCAGTTTCTGCGCCGCCGGCAGGTCGTATTTGATGTCGAACTTGGGCGCACCCCACCATGGGTGGCTGGGCGACACGGTGCCTTTGGGAATATCCATCAGTCCGCCGAGCAGGTTTTTCAACTCGGCGCGGTTGATGCACAGGTTGGCCGCTTGGCGTACGCGCTTGTCGGACCAGGGCGAACCTTCCGCAAAGGAGAACTGCCAGGGCCAGACGTGCGGCTGTGCGTTGGAGTACAGCACAAAGCCTTTTTGCTTGATCTGCGGCAGCGAGTCGGGTGCGGGCGATTCGATCCAGTCGACCTGGCCGGAGAGCAGCGCCGCAGTGCGCGCCGACGCTTCGGGCATCGGCACCAGCACCACACGGTCGATCTTTGGCTTGCGCTTCGGGTCCCAATAGTTGGCGTTGGCCGCGTATTCGACACGCTCGCGCGCCGAGAATTTGGTCATCTTGAACGGCCCACTGCCAGAGGCATCAATGGCGAACGCGGCCCACGCCTGCTTGGCGCGCTCAACCGGATCAGCCACGCTGCCCAGCGCATCCCATTTCTTTTGCCAATGGGCCGGCGAAGCAATGAACAGATTGGTCAGATTCACCGGCAAAAAACTGTCCGGCTCGCGCGTCGTCAGTTCCACCGTCAGGTCATCAATCTTGCGCGCCGACACCAGAGTCGGCATGCGCGACACGGTCACGCCAATCTGGTCAGGCGCGAAATGGCGCGCCTCTTTGCGCAGCACCTTGTCGACGTTCCACACCACTGAGTCAGCGTTGAAGTCGCTGCCGTCGTGAAACTTCACGCCCTTACGCAACTTGAAAGTCCACTTGGTTTTGTCGGCATCACCGACTTTCCATTCGGTCGCAAGACCCGGTATCACCACCGAAGGCTTGTCAACCGAGGAGAGATCCCAGTGGGTCAGCGCGTCGTAGAGCGTGATGCCGGTAAAGCGGTTACCCTCGAAGCCTTGATCCGGCTGGCCGTGGGTTTTCGGAATATCGGCTGCGGTCATCGCGATGCGCAGGGTCTTGCCTTGCGCCAATGCGACGCTTGGCATGAGCACAGCAGCAAAAACAGCTACGGCGATCAGGCTGCCGGTCAATTTATTTTTCATGGAGTCTCCTTGTTTGGCTGAAAGAGTGAAATGAAAATCTGCAAACCTCGTGTAAACCTCGTATAAACCGCGTGTAAACCCGTATGTAAAATTCCAGCAAGCAATATGCCAATGCTCGCTCGCAACATCCATATTCAAAAGCGCAGCGGAGTATACCGGAGCGATTTCTAGCTCTCGCGTCGCGCCCCATCATGCGGCACCGCAGAGTACGATTCACACGTTTGGTGCGAATTTCGGACGCCGGCTTGCAAACCGGATTCCGTCTGACGCAAGCGTTGCGCGCAGATCACACCCGCCGCACTACACTGGCACAAACCCTGCATTCTCAATCACTCGTCAATCAAACATCTTTACTTTGGAGGAATCACTGATCATGCGCTTCGCCCCCAAGCACCTGGCTGTCATCGCCGCCACCGCCGCTCTCACCGCCGCACTCGTCGCACCACTCGCCCACGCCCAAGGCACCCTGCGCATCGGCATGACGGCGGCTGATATTCCGCTCACCACCGGCCAAGCCGATCAAGGTGGCGAGGGCCAGCGCTTCATGGTCTATACGCTCTACGACGCGCTGGTCAACTGGGACCTCACCTCGGCAACCAAGGCGACCGCCCTCACCCCCGGCCTCGCACTGTCGTGGACGCCAGATGCCAAAGACCGCACCAAGTGGGTGTTCAAAATCCGCCCCGGCGCGAAATACCACGATGGTTCCGAATTCACCGCCGAGGCTGCGGTGTGGAACCTCGACAAGCTGCTCAACGACAAGTCGCCGCAGTTCGACCCCAAGCAGGCGGCGCAAGGGCGCACGCGCATCCCGGCGGTTGCGTCCTACAAAGCCATCGACAAAAGCACACTGGAAATCACCACCAAAGAACCCGACTCGTTTTTGCCGTATCAGTTGTCGTGGATCGCGATGTCGTCACCGGCGCATTGGGAAAAAATGGGCAAGAGCTGGGACGCTTACGCAAAGACGCCGTCCGGCACCGGCCCGTGGAAGATGGCCGCATGGACGCCGCGCGAGCGCGCTGAACTCGTGCCGAACAAAGACTACTGGGACAAAACGCGGGTGCCGAAGCTCGACAAGATGATCTTGTTACCGCTGCCGGAAGCGAACACGCGCATCGCCGCGTTGCGCTCGGGCCAGGTCGACTGGATCGAAGCACCCGCGCCCGACGCGGTGCCGGGCTTGAAGGGGGCCGGGTTCCAGATCGTCACCAACGCCTATCCGCATAGCTGGGTCTGGCACCTCTCGACGGTTGAAGGCTCGCCGTTCACCGACGCGCGCGTGCGCAAGGCGCTCAACCTCGCGATTGACCGCGAGGGCCTGAACAAATTGCTCGGCGGCCTGTCGATCCCGGCCAAGGGTTTCATGCCGCCCGGCCACGCCTGGTTCGGCAAGCCCACCGAACATAAATTCGACCAGGCCGCGGCGCGCAAGCTGCTCAACGACGCCGGCTACTCAAGCGCCAAGCCGCTCGTCTTCAAGGTGGTGGTGCCGTCGTCCGGCTCGGGCATGATGCAGCCCTTGCCGATGAACGAAGTGTTGCAACAAAACTTGGCCGAAGTCGGCGTCAAGGTCAGCATCGAAGTGTTGGAATGGAACGCCCTGGTCGCCGCCTGGCGCGCCGGCGCGAAAGACCCGGCCAATCGCGGCGCGGTGGCAATGAACTATTCGTACTTCGTGCAGGACCCGTTCACCGCTTTTGTCCGCCACTTTCAGTCTGATCTGGTTGCGCCCAAAGGCACCAACTGGGGCTACTACGGCAGCAAGGAAATGGACACCCTATTCACGACGGCGCGCAACGCGTTCGACCCCAAAGACCAGACCGTCGCGCTGCAAAAAATCCACGAGAAGATCGTCAACGAAGACTTGTTTCTTGACGTGACCCACGACGTGAATGCACGGGCGATGTCGTCAAAGGTCAAAGGCTTCGTGCAAGCGCAGAACTGGTTCCAGAATTTTTCGTCGATCACGATGACGAAGTGATGTGAGGTGCGCGCGCGGTAGCTGCTTCGCGTCGCAACGCGCGCTAACAGTCCGACGCAGCAACGCAGTGTAGCGAGCACACGGGGCAACTTCGGTTGCCCCGCTTCGTTTTATGCGAGCAGTTTTGCCAGCGCCGGACTGATGCCGTCGGTGGGTGTGGGGGCCGTCGCCACGCGAGCACGACGAGGCTCCGCAGCGAGCCGCGCAGCGGCGCGGGCACCGGCCAACACGCTGTCAATCACCGGGATCGAGACGACAGGCGCAATCCGCGCGCCCAAGCCCGCCAGCGCAGCGCCACCAAGAATCACCGCCTGCGCGCCGTCTCCACTGACGGCGCGTTGCGTCTCTTCAGCGAGAAATTTCAACGCGCCTTCAGGGTCAGCGGCGATGCGGTCGCCGGTCCAGGTGATCGGGCGGATGCTGGCGATGTGCTCACTCAAACCGAGCGAGTGGGCGAGGCGTTCGAGCATCACCTTCCACAACACGCCGCCGGTGACGATGGAGTAGCGGCCATGCTGCGCGGCTTCTCTCATCGACGCCTCGGCCAGGCCGATCACCGGTGCAGCGCTGA
>JAYVSR010000289.1:0-6110 GCA_043775155.1 Burkholderiales bacterium
GCTCGGTATATTTTGCCGAGCAATTGTGCGCGCGCTTCGCCATACGCACGCCGGCGCTGGTGCGTCATCGGGAAATCCGGTGACGATGACGGGCGCGGTGACAGGTACAGCGACCGGCATGGCACCAGCGCCGAACATCGACTGGCACAACCTGCCGCTGTTCCCCCTCGGCACCGTACTATTCCCGGGCGGCGTGTTGCCGCTGCGCGTGTTCGAAGCGCGCTATGTCGACATGATGCGCGAACGAATGAAAGCGGAGCAGCCCTTCGGGATATGCCTGATCAAGGAAGGTGCCGAAGTCGGCGGCCCGGCAGTGCCGTTCGAGATTGGCTGCCTCGCCGCGATCGTCGATTTCGATATGCAGCAACTTGGCGTACTCAATATCCGCACCCACGGCGGTGCGCGCTTTCGCGTGCTCGAAACACGCAATGCAGCCGATGGGCTGGTGCTCGCGACTACCGAGGCTGTGAGCGACGACGCTGTGCTGCCGGTACCCGCAGCATTCAGTCAGTGTGCTTTAATGCTGCGCGCCATCCTGCCCAAGTTGCCGTCCGAGTTGGTGCGCACACCGCATCAGTTTGAAGATGCCGCATGGGTGTCAAACCGTCTCGCCGAAATCCTGCCGATTCAGGCGCTCGCCAAGCAGCGCTTGATGCAGCTGACTGATCCGTTGATGCGCCTGGAGATCATTCACAAGTATCTGGCGCAGCAAGGGCTAAAAGGCGAATAGGCGAATAGGCGAATAGGCCGGAAACCCTTGGTGCGAGCAGCTTTCAGGCCAAATGACAGAGTCAGCGCGGTGGGTTGACGCCCCGACTCCTCGCGAACACCAGCCTCATCCTTTGTTGCCCGCAGCGCCGCCCGTCGTCTTCACCACCGCCATTGCGCTCGCGATCAGACCCGACACATCCGCCAGATTGGCCGGCAAGATCAATGTGTTGGTGGTCTTGGCGACATGCGCAAACGCATTGACGTACTGCTCCGCCACTTTCAAATTGATCGCCTGCTCACCGCCAGGTGATTGAATCGCCGCAGCGGTCTTGCGGATCGCTTCCGCACTCGCCTCGGCAATCGCAATGATCGCGGCGGCCTGCCCTTCAGCGCGGTTGATCGCCGCCTGCTTCTCGCCTTCAGAGCGCTGGATCGACGCCTCGCGCTCGCCGGTAGCGATGTTGATCTGCTCCTGCTTGCGCCCTTCTGATGCCGCGATCAACGCGCGCTTCTCGCGCTCGGCCGTGATCTGCGCCTGCATCGAATGCAGAATTTCTTTCGGCGGCGTCAGGTCCTTGATCTCGTAGCGCAAAACCTTCACGCCCCAGCCGAGCGCCGCTTCATCGAGCGCCGCAATCACTTTGCCGTTGATGTGCTCGCGCTCTTCAAACGTTTTATCCAGTTCCAGCTTGCCGATCACCGAGCGCAATGAGGTTTGCGCGAGCTGCGTAATCGCCATCATGTAGCTCGACGATCCATACGACGCCGCCACCGGATCAGTCACCTGAAAATACAGCACGCCATCAACCTGCAATTGCGTGTTGTCGCGGGTGATGCAAATCTGGCTCGGCACATCGAGCGGCACTTCCTTGAGCGAATGCTTATAAGCAACCCGCTCGATGAAGGGCATCACAAACTCCAGCCCCGGCTCCAGCGTCCGCACATACTTGCCCATGCGCTCGACCACATAGGCGTGCTGCTGCGGCACCTGATAAATCGCCTTGAAAATAAACACCACAGCGACAGCGAAAAAGACCACAGTGAAAACTCCGAAACCAAACATGGTGTGCTCCTTGGTAAATCAGTCTCTTGGTAGATTAGTTTCTTGGTTGATCAGTCGCTTGGTTGATCGGTCGCTTGGTTAATCAGTCGCTTGGTTGATGAGTCGCTCGGTATATCAGTCGCTTGGTTGATCAATCTTTGCGCGCGCCGACAATCAGACGGGTGCCGCGTACTTCGCGAATCACGAACGGCGCTTCACTGGTTCCCGCGCCAGCGCCTGCCTTCGGCACCGTGTCCGCCTCGATCTCGGCATCCCACTGCGAACCGCGATAAGCCACCCGCAGCGTGCCATCTGCGCGGCGCTCAATCACCTCGACCTGCTGGCCCACATCAAACGACAGCTTGGGTGCCTGCGGCGCGCCAATGCTGCTGCGCCCGCGAGTACGCAGCCACGCAAAACCCGCCATCGCCACCACCGCCGCCGCCAAAAATTGCGCCCACACCGCGCCGCCACTCAACGCCACCCCGCCCGCCGCCGCCGCACCCACAGCGGCCATCAACAGATACAAGGTACCGGCGAACAACTCCACCGCCACCAGCAGCGCCGCACCAACAAACCAGACGATATAGGCATCCACGGTTCAACCTCCAGTCTCAGTGTAAATCACGGCAGAGAGCAGCAAACATCAACAAGGTCGAGTCACTTCGCTTTGATTTCAAGATCGCGCAAAAACTGCACCAGCCCCGCGCCATTGATCAAGCGCATGCGCTGCTCCGTTGCAAATGCCTGCGCATTGCCCGTCACCGCCGCCGCACTGATGTAAATCGCCTCGCCGGCACCACGCGCAGCGCACAACGCCGCCAGATCCTGCAATGGCGCGACACCCTGATTCGCCGCCTTCCAGCGCTTGCAACTGACCAGCGCCACCGACACGCCCTGCGCAATTTCAAAATCTGCGGCCGGCAAATTGAGCGCCTTCACCACAAAGCCATCGCGCACAAACGCCGCCTCCACCACCGCAGAAAACTCACGCCACGACATCGCCTGCACGGCAGCCAACACCGCATCAACGCGCGCCGCACTGGGCAACTGCCACTGCCGCCGCAACCCGATCGCCGCGATCACCGCAAACGGCAGCGACATCGTCACCCCGAAAATCAGAAAGTCGCCTTTCAGCGTAAGCCGCGACAACAGCGCGATCACCGCGCCGATCATCAGGCTCACCCACCACGGCAAGCGCAACAGCGAGGCGAACAGCGAGCGTTCGTGCATTTTGAATTTCATCGGTGTTTGTCCTGGTGCGTTTCAGTCGTTTTGTTTACCAGCAGAGACCTGGCATATCGGTATCGCGCCATCCGCACAAATTCGAGCCGCGCCCTTAGTCCTGAAGTCGCGGGCCGCCTCAACGCGCGCTCTCGCGCCACAGCTTGGGCTGGTCAAGCGCCGGCACCATGCGCAACAACGCATTCTTGCCCTGCACCGCGCGCGTACGCCAGCCGCGTCCCCGCCCAAGCGCATCACGCCAGGCACGGTTGAATTCACGTGTACGTCCGCTTTGCCCAAAGTAATCTGCCAGCGCACCCGCCTGCAGCAGATCCTTGATGGCCTTGGTACGTTGCGCAGGTGGCCGCTCGCCGTACACGATCAGCTTGTGAATCGCGTAGCGCTCAGGTGCCGGGAGGTTCACCAGGCATGCGCCGGTGTTGCCCAGCAGTACCGCCTGCGTCGTGCCTTCGAGCGAAAATTCCATGAATTTGAGCGGCTCCAGCGCGAGATTCAATTCCGGCATCAGCACCGGTTTGCCGCTACGCGTGGCGCTGGTGACGAAATCGAGGCGCAGTTCCTGATCGGCAGGGTTGCGATACTGGGCGCCGGCCTTGCCGTCAAATTGCATGATCGGCAAGAGGCCCATTTCGAGGGATTCGAGCGCGCCATGCACGTCGATCCTGAGATCGGCCGGCAAGGCCAGCGACACGTTCCTTCCCGCATGGGCAAAGTCCACGTCCAGTGTGGCGGCACCCTCGCTCCAGCGCAGCCCCAGCATGTTTCCCATGGCGAGAAACGCGTGGGTGCCGATCAGGATGCCGCCGGCGCGAAAAAAGCCGTATTCGGACAGGCGTTTGACGATGCGAAAGTGCTTCGGCGCAGTGGCGGCGCATCCCAGAGCCAGCGCCGCCTGTGCCTGCGCGGCCAGCGGCTTGATTGCGCGCCGCGCCGGCAGCTTTGCCACCAGCGCCCGCACCCGCTCGCTGTCCGGCCCGACATAGACCATGCGCACTTTCTGGTCCATGTCGCGGTAACCGTAGTACCAGTAGTCGATCCCCTTGCGCGCCATTTTCTGAAAACTGCCCGGCAGACGTTCCAGGGAAGACGCCAGCTCAAGCGCGCGGGTCTGCTCGGCCAGCTCGGCATAAGCGGTTTGCCCGGCAAGCAGCAGTTCGGTATGGCGCAAGGACATGTCGGCATTGGCCCTACGGGCGCAGTCGATTAGAGTAGCTAAAGAGTGCTAAAGAGTTGCTAAAGAGTTGCTAAACAATTTATCATTTTGTTTAGCAACTTTCAAGGGGCATCTGCCATCGCTGTCAGCATCACCTGCCCTGCTCCCATTCTTGCAGTGTGCGCACCGAGACTCCGAGCAATTGAGCAGACTGCGCCTGATATTAATTTCTCACGGATTGACGATCAACAACAAATCTGCTGCGTGCATCGGCACATGCCCTCCCCAAAACCGTTGGTGGAAGCACCTCTCCGGCCAACTCTCTACGCTTTATTCAACCCCAACGACCGTGAAATCACTTCTTTCATGATCTCGTTGGTGCCACCATAAATCCGCTGCACCCGCGCATCGACATAGGCTTGGGCAATCGGGTATTCCAACATGAAGCCGTAGCCGCCGTGCAGTTGCAGGCATTCGTCGATGATGCTGTTTTCGATGTCACTGGCGTAGAGTTTCGCCATGCTGGCGGTGGCGGTGTCGAGTTTGCCTTCGAGCAGCAACTCCATGCAACGATCAACGAACACGCGACCGACCGCGCATTGAGTGGACAACTCGGCGAGCTTGAAGCGGGTGTTCTGAAAGCTCGACACCGGCGTACCGAAGGCTTTGCGGTGGTTGACGTAATCAATCGTCCACTTGATCGCCGCTTCGGTTTTGGCCATCGCGCCGATGGCGATCTGCATGCGCTCCCACGGCAGCTCCTGCATCAGGTAGATAAAGCCGTTGTTCTCCTGGCCCAATAAGTTTTCGGCCGGCACTTCGACGTTGTCGAAGAAAAGTTCCGACGTGTCTTGCCCCTTCAAACCCATCTTCTTCAAGCGCTTGCCCTTGGTGAAGCCTTTCATCGTTGTATCGACGATCAGCAGTGACGTACCCTTCGCGCCCTTCGCCGGGTCGGTCTTGGCAACGACGATCACAAGGTCGGCGTGCCAGCCGTTGGTGATGAAAGTCTTAGAGCCGTTGAGGATGTAGTGGTCGCCCTTATTCACCGCTGTGGTCTTGATCGATTGCAAGTCAGAGCCCGCGCCCGGCTCGCTCATGGCGATGGCACCGATCATTTCGCCGGCCGCCATTTTGGGTAAATACTTTTGTTTCAACACCTCGCTGCCGTAGCGGTTGAGATAGGGCGCGACGATTTCCGAGTGCAGGCCGAAGCCGACAGACGAGCAATTGGCAAAGGCTTGCTCTTCCATCAGCACCACGCTGTAGAGCTTATCGGCCGCCGCGCCGCCGTATTGCTCCGGCATGCTGACGCAGAGGAAACCATTGGCGCCGGCTTTGAGCCACACATCACGATCAACATATCCTTGGTCCATCCATTTTTCGTCGTGCGGCATCACTTCTTCTTGCATGAAGCGGCGCACCGAGTCGCGAAAGGTTTCGTGGTCGGCGTTGAACAGGGTGCGGGGGATCATGATGTCCTTGTCGACTTGAAAAAGTGGCTGTCCCGCAGACGCGGAACACCGTTGGGGAAAGTTGTAGTTTGCTACAAAAACCGGTTCAGCCACGCATCAGACAACGAGGTCGGTGGCGCGCTCGAGCAAACTTTTATCCTGGCGCATTTTGAATTTTTCCACGCGATGGGTCGGTGTATGCGGCAAATGATCAACGAACACCACGTAGCGCGGCACCTTGATCGCAGCGAGGTGCTCGTGGCACCACTGCGCGATTTCCGGCGCAGTCACTTGCATGCCTTCGCGCACCACCACCGCAGTGAGAATATCGTCTTCACCCAGCGCTGACGGCACCGGAATCGCCGCAGCTTCGAGCACCGCCGGATGATTGCCGATCACGCGATCCAACTCGGCGCCGGATATGTTTTCGCCGCGTTTACGAATGATGTCCTTCTTGCGCGCGACGAACCAGTAGTAACCATCGTCGTCGTACCAGGCCAGATCG
>JAYVSR010000290.1:0-4006 GCA_043775155.1 Burkholderiales bacterium
GAGCAGCTCGGGCAACACGATGTGGCGATCGAAAATGCGCGGCCGGTTCTGGTAGCCGATGCGCAACTGGTCGCGGAATCCCTTGGTGATGAAGAGCACGGTGCGGTCGCCCTTGCGCTCCAGCAAGGCGTTGGTCGCCACCGTGGTGCCCATCTTCACCGCTTCGATTTTCTCGCCGGGAATCCGCTCGCCTGCCTTAAGCCCGAGAAAATGTCGAATGCCCGCAAGCGCTGCGTCCTGGTATTGCTCCGGATTTTCCGACAACAGCTTGTGCGTCGCCAGCGAGCCATCGGGCGCGCGCGCGACCAGATCGGTAAACGTACCGCCCCGGTCGATCCAAAATTGCCAGCGGGGATTTGTATTTGCTGCGCTCATGCTGCCACCGCCAGTTCCGCATTCCGTACATCGGTGACGAGCATGCAACCGGGCTTGTGGGTAATCGACACCGGTGGTTTCGCCGCGCGAATCGCCGATTGCGGCGTCACCCCGCAAGCCCAGAACACCGGCACCTCGCCTCGCATGATCTCAATCGCATCGCCAAAATCCGGCCGCGTGATGTCTGCAATCCCGATCTCGCGCGGCGCACCGACATGCACCGGCGCGCCATGCACATTTGGAAAACGCCCGGTGATCTCAATGGCGCGCGCCACGTCATCCTCCTTCAACGGCCGCATCGACACCACCATCGGCCCGCCAAACGGCCCGGCCTTCACGGTGTCAATATTGGTACGCCACATGCCGACGTTTTTGCCCTCATCGATATGCCGCAATCCAATCCCTTGTTCCATCAATGCCTCTTCAAATGAAAACGAGCAGCCGATCACAAAGGCGACAAAATCATCGCGCCACAGATCGCTAATGTCAGTCACATCGCGCACGTATTCGCCGTTCTCCCACAGGCAATACGCGGCAATGTCGGTGCGAATGTCCAGATCAACGCCGAGCTTTGGCACGCGCGCGCTGCCTGGCTCGCTGACCCCAATGATCGGGCAGGGTTTCGGGTTGAGTTCGCAAAAGCGCTGAAAATCAGCGGCGTAGGCAGCGGGCAATACCGCGAGATTGCCTTGTGTGTAACCACGGCACTGCCCTGCGGTCTGGCCGGAGAAGGCGCCAGTGCGGATCGCGCGGCGCAGTTCGCCCGGATTATTGAAGTGCGAAGTTACATTTGAGTGCATGGCGTTTTGATCGCGTCCAGGTCGGTTTGGCTCGCGCATGAATCGAGCCAGGAAAGAGCGAGATTGTAGAGCGGGCACCGTTAGAATAGATGGCAACTTCATCGGCTCGCTCTGTTGTTGGCGGTGAGATACATATCGGGAGAAGCGTTTGACCGCCTTTGACTTAACCATCCGCAACGGCACCATCGTCACCGCGAGCGATACGTGGAAGGGCGACATCGGCGTCAGCGGCGGCAAGATCGTTGCGTTGTCTGAAAAACTGCCTGCTGGCGCACGCGACATCGAAGCCGCAGACCGTTATGTTCTCCCCGGCGGCATCGACAGCCACTGCCACGTCGAGCAGCTTTCCGCCAGCGGCATGATGACGGCCGACGATTTTTATTCGGCCACCGTGTCAGCCGCGTTCGGCGGCACTACCACGATCATCCCGTTTGCCGCGCAGCATCGTGGCATGTCGCTGCCCAAGGTGGTGGCCGATTACCACGCCTGCGCCGGCCCGAAGGCGGTGATCGACTACGGCTTTCACCTGATTGTCTCTGACCCGACCGAGCAGGCTTTGAAGCACGACCTGCCGGACCTGATCCGCAAGGGCTACACCTCGTTCAAGGTCTACATGACCTACGACAAACTGAAGATCGACGACTACGCGCTGCTTGACGTGCTCGACACGGCCGGGCGCGAAGGCGCACTGGTGATGGTGCATGCAGAGAACAACGACATCATCAAATGGGTGGCGCAGCGCTTGCTGGCGAACGGCCACGGCGCGCCGAAGTTTCACGCCATCGCGCATGATCCGCTGGCCGAGAGCGAGGCGACCAACCGCGTGATCTCGCTCTCGCGTCTGGTCGATGTGCCGATCCTGATCGTGCATGTGTCGGGCATCGAGGCGGTGAAAACGATTCGCGCTGCGCAGACTCTTGGCGCACGCGTGTTTGGCGAGACCTGTCCGCAATATTTATTTCTCACCGCTGCCGACATCGACAAGCCGAGCCTCGAAGGCGCGAAGTATTGTTGCAGCCCGCCGCCGCGCGATGCGGCCTCGCAAGAGGCGGTGTGGGCCGGCCTCATCGATGGCACGTTTCAGGTCTATTCGTCTGACCACGCGCCTTACCGGTTCGATGAAACCGGCAAGCTGCCGAAGGGTGACAAGACCACCTTCAAGGACATGGCCAACGGCGTACCAGGGCTGGAGTTGCGCCTGCCGCTGCTGTTCTCCGAGGGAGTCGGCAAGGGCCGCCTTACGATGAACCAGTTCGTTGCGCTGACCGCG
Source organism: Burkholderiales bacterium (assembly GCA_043775155.1). Taxonomy (GTDB): domain Bacteria; phylum Pseudomonadota; class Gammaproteobacteria; order Burkholderiales; family JAEUOS01; genus CANJDH01. The sequence goes on from JAYVSR010000290.1 coordinate 2,446, forward strand.
ACCAACCATGCGCGCATGTATGGCTTCGCTGATCGCAAGGGCTCGATTGCGGTGGGCCAGGACGCCGACATCGCGGTGTGGGACGCAGACAAGCAGACCACCATCACCGCCGCGAACATTCACGACAACGTCGGCTACACGCCCTACGAAGGCCGCACGATTATCGGCTGGCCCGAAACCGTGATCAATCGTGGCCGCATCGTTGTCGCCGATGGCAAACTCAATGCCGAGCGCGGCAGCGGCCAGTTCATCGCACGCGGCACGCCCGGCCCGCTCACGGCAGTGCGCAAGCCGTCTGACGCCATGCGCGTATTTCAATCTTTCATCAAACCTGCAAAGTAAATTCACTCATCATGAAACGCTCTTTCCCCATGGCCGTGGCCCAGCTCGGGCCGATCCACCTTGCTGACACGCGCGCGGCGGTTGTCAAACGTTTGGTCGGGATGTTGCGCGAGGCGCATGCACGCAGCGCCAAGTTCGTCGTTTTTCCCGAGCTCGCGCTGACCACCTTCTTCCCGCGCTACTGGATGACCGATCAGAGCGAGATCGACCGCTTCTACGAGCGCTCGATGCCGAACGCTGATGTGCAACCCTTGTTCGACGAGGCGAAAAAGCACGGCATCGGTTTTTACCTTGGCTACGCCGAGTTGACACCTGAAGGCGAGCGCTTCAACACCGCCGTGCTGGTCGATGGCAACGGCAACATCGTTGGTCGCTATCGCAAAGTGCATCTGCCGGGCCATGACGATCACAAGCCGGCCGCGCCATTCCAGCACCTGGAGAAGAAATATTTTCAGGTCGGCAACGAGGGCTTCAAGGTGTGGAACACGATGGGCACCAAAATGGGCATGTGCATTTGCAATGACCGGCGCTGGCCCGAGACCTTCCGCGTGATGAGCCTGCAAAGCGCCGAGGTCGTGGTGCTCGGCTACAACACGCCTTCGCACAACATTCACTGGCCTGAGCCGTCGCACCTGCGCATGTTCCACCACCTGCTGTTATTGCAGGCGCACGCCCACGAGAACGCACTATGGGTGGGCGCGGCGGCCAAATGCGGGCGTGAAGATGGTTTTCACATGATCGCTGGCTCCGCCATCGTCTCGCCCTCGGGCGAGATCGCCGCGCAGAGTTCGAGCGAAGAAGATGAGGTGATTTTCTTCAACTGCGATCTCGCGCTTGGCGACACTTTCCGCGAGCACGTATTCAATTTCGCCAAGCACCGTCGGCCGGAGCATTACAAATTAATCACCGAGCGCACGGGTGCGGGCAAGCCAGTCACCGAGGCTTGAGGCAAGTGCATTCGCCCGCCAAGCTATGGCATGATGATTGCTGAACTTTTTCTGACCCGCCCGCAAACTGTTGTCCATCCGAGGAGTTTCGTTATGCGTCGTTCTACCCTGCTCGCCCTCACCGCCCTTGCATTCACCGCACTCACCGGCACCGCCGCAGCGCAGCCGATCCAGACCGGCGTTGACGCCACCTTCGCGCCACACGCGATGGTCAAGCTGGGGGGTGGCATCGAAGGCTTCAACGTCGATATGGCGAACGAAATCGCCAAGCG
>JAYVSR010000291.1:0-8540 GCA_043775155.1 Burkholderiales bacterium
GTGCAAAAATCCTTCGCCGACGTGCGCATCGCCTTGGCCGCACACCGCGCTGCGCGCGAGACCGCCGAGGCGCAAACGCGCCGCAGCGAAGCATTGGCGCAGGCCTACAAGCTCGCGCGCTTGCGCTACGACAACGGCGTATCGAGTTTGCTTGAGGTACTCGACGCCGAGCGCAATCTGCTCGGCGCGGAACTGTCGCGCCTCGATGCGCTCACCACGCAGCGCACGGCGGTGGCGGACTTGATCAAGGCCTTGGGGGGCGGGTGGGCGGTGGCGCAGAACTGAAAAGTTGCGGAAATCTATCGGCCGGAGAGTAAGTATCCATGCGGTTCTTCGGAATTAACCTGTCTGAAACCGTTGGTGATGGCTGATCTAGCTGTTTACCACCATTCACTATCCCCCGGCAGGCTCAATACTTGATGTAGTAAGTATGCTTTGAATTCCACGGGACTGCGGTGATGAAGTAGCCAGCCCGGTTCACTGTGTGCATACCCTCTCCAATACTCCAAAGCACAGACCTTGGCATATCTTCGGTAGTCAAAGTCCAGACATGTTCGATTTCTTGCGCACGGACAAACTTGTCGGCCGCGCCGATGTCGAGGAACACGAAACCATCGCACATCGCGTTTTTCTCAAACGGATTTGCAATTGGCTTGAAGTCTTCAACCCAGCGCCAGTACGGTATCCGCTTGGTGGGTATGGTCTCCATCGTCTCATGCTCCTATTCAAGAACCTAAAAACACATTACTGTTGTGCCAACGCAAAAATTCTGCGTCAGGAACAAATCGGCGGGGTAACTCGATAGATTTTCCGTTTAGTTCAACGATTGTTTGTGATGCAAACGATGCACGATCTGCTGCGACTAGGCGCTTTGAAACGCTGATGGTCATATTCGGCAAAACAGTGATCAAACCTCTATCAAACGCACGGTCATGAAGCGCGGAAAGACATAATCCATTTCTTGGGTTGAGCCTATTTGGCTTGTCTTTGCTCCAAGGCACGATATGGCTGGCAAGCAAGAGCCTGGGATCGGCGAGCCCCGTCATGCAGCATCTTGTTTGATAGCTACTCAACACGGCACGCCTGAAAAATGCCTGTTTGATCCGCGTTTCAACGACTTGGCGTTTGGTCTCACCGGTATAGTCCGGATCGACTGGCTCAAGTTCGGCGGCGTCGTTGTCATGCTTGGCGCGCACTGTTGGGGCTGTTCTAAGTTGGGCAATCGCTTGTTGGCTCTCGAAGCCAAGCCTCTCCCAATCCGCATGAAATTCATCCCAAATTTCGCGGTCAGCTTTCGACGTGTGGGGCATCCCACCAACCCCTCTGTCTGTGACTGCTGGATCAAAGTGGGCAAAATTCACAAGCTTGTACGCCACAGCGCCGGGTGTCCGGCCAATCAGTTTCGCAATCTCAATCACCTCTTTGTTGCGCTGATGCAGCTTGCCATAAGGAAGCTGGCAATAAAGGTTGAATACGATCTTGAGTTGGTCTTTAGTCCAGCGCACTGAGGTCATGTTTTGCGCAGAGCGACCGGCATATTCAACTAAGGCACCTCTGTCCCTTTGTCCATGGGGTGTAGAGGCAACAGTGTAGCCTGGGCTTCCACAATCGAGCGCGATGCCTTGCTGCTTGGCGATACCTCACTGCGTCGCGCTCTATCTACGCCGTGAAATCCTTGGGCGACAATCACAGCTGGGATATATTCCGCCCGCTGCTGTAGTTGGGCGTGTGCATGAGTTTGATTCGTCAGGTGTCAGCTCGCGCCGCACACACCACACCCCGCAGTGCGGGCCGTAAATAGAGAATGTTTCTGAAAATCGACCGCATCAGACGAAAAACGACCGCAAAATAATTTTTCTTACGAAAATTGACCGCAAAAGTATTCTCATGCGGTCAATTTTCGTCTAATATTTCAAAGCCCGGCCAGTTTTCGTCAAGCGCGGTCGATTTTCCGGAGAATCCATGGCGCATAAATTGATCGGCTACGCCCAGCTCGCAGAGCAGTTTCAACTGCCGATTCGCCCGCTGGAATGCGTCGCCGTGAGTGATACGACTGCCAAGGTTCGGCAAACGGTGCCGATGGGTGGCTACGACTTGATCAAGTATGAGCCCAGGTACCGGCCTGACGCCAATCTCATCGGGCAACTGCAATTCGCACTTCGCTACGAAGGTTTGAATCTCGAACTGCTCAGCCTCTTGTTCGCTCACACGGGCCGCGCAGACATTGAAAACTACCTGCACAGACAGCCCGAATCGGGCGTCGCCCGCAGGCTGGGCTTTTTATACGAGTGGTTGACGGGTCAGCAGATCAACGGTGCAGTGGTTCCCAAGGCGGCGGCCTATGTTCCTGTCGTCGATGAAGTGCTGCAATTCGCTCTCGCCGACGGTCCGCGCGATGCCAGGTTTCGCGTCACTAACAACTTGCCGGGCAACCAGAGCTTTTGCCCCATGGTGCGTAAAACAGAGTATCTGCGCGCCATGACCAGCAAGAATCTCCAACAACGCACACTCGACACGCTGGCCCGTTATGACCACGATCTGCTGCGCCGCGCAGCGGCCTTCTTGTATTTAAAGGAGACCCACTCGTCGTTCGAAGTCGAGCGCGAGAAGCCCAGCCCCGAGCGCGCACAACGCTTCGCTGATCTGCTGCGCGAGGCCGAAGGCGGGAATCCGCTCTCTGAAGACCGCTTCGTGACGTTACAAAACGCCGTGCTTGACCCGCGCTTTCACGAGATGGAATACCGGCAGAAGCAAAACTGGATCGGTCACGATTTGGGCTATCGCAAAAAAGTGGATTTCGTCCCAGCAAGGCCCGAAGAGGTGCCGCAACTCATGGCTGGGTTGATCGAGTTCGCCGAAACCTTCCGCAGCAAGCCGCACAGTATCGACGCCGTCATCGCGGCTTCAGTGCTGGCGTTTGGCTTCGTCTTCATTCACCCGTTCATGGATGGCAACGGGCGGCTGCACCGCTTTTTGATTCACCACGCGTTGTCCGCCGGCGGCTTCACACCCAAAGGCATCGTGCTGCCGATTTCCGCCGTGATCCTCGCCAGTCAAAAGGAGTACGTCGATGCGCTGGAGCGTTTCTCGCAGCCGTTGCGTGCGCGTACGTCCTACGACCCGGAGGCGCCGGATGCGCCCGCGACCGGCAACGACGCCGTGTATTTCCGCTTTTTTGATGCCACCGCGCAAGCCACATTTCTCTACTGGGCGCTGGAGCGTGCGGTGGAGCATGAGCTGGTGGACGAAGTTTCATTCCTGCTGGGGTTCGATGCTGCGCATACCGCGCTACGCGGCCTGATCGATTGGCCGGCCCACTCGCTTGATCTGTTTATTCGGCTGGTACACCAAAACGATGGACAACTGTCGACGATCAAACGGGAATCGCACTTCGAGTGGATGACCGATGACGAAGTGCGGCAGGCGCAAGCGCAAGTAGCGCAGAGCTTCGATGGTGTGCGCAGATTGGCTCCTGGCGCGGGTCTCCCCGACATTTCATGAACTCATCACGTACTGTGACGAGTTCGTGCTGACCGCTGAAGTCAATCGAGCGTGACTTTTTCCGCGCGGCCCGCATCGTTGACCCCCGCCTGCACCCACTCAATCGAGGTGAGCGGAATGCCCAGTTGATGGGCGATATAGCCGCAGCTGTAGATCGCAGCGGTCTGCGCCCACTCCGGCAAGCCGATGCGCGCCCCGGCGAGATCGGACGGCTTTTGCGCCTTGCCGTCCGCGCGCACCACGCCGTGCGAAACGTCGCGCTTACTTTTTCTCGCTTACTTTCGCTTTGACCCAGTGACAGTGATCTGACCACCGGACATTCCCGAATGGCAGCAAGCGCAGACATCACTGCTTTGCGTTGACACACGCTACGCGCTGACGGCTCGATTGCGTCCGCAGTGCTACTATTTTCGGGTTCACCCACCGCTAGTCAAGGAACCAGAAATGAAATTGAATTTGCAAGGCAAGGTCGCCATCGTCACCGGCGGCACGCAGGGCATCGGCCGCGCGTCTGCCGAAACATTTGCGGCAGAAGGCGCGTCGGTGGTGATCGTTGCGCGCGGGCGCGAGCGCCTCGACGCCATCGTCGCGAGCATTCACAAAGCGGGCGGCAAGGCGGTGGGAGTGCAGGCCGACTTGAGCCGCGAGGCGGACGCGGCGCGCGTGATCCCCGAAGCAATCAAAGCCTTTGGCCGCGTCGATATCCTCGTCAACAACGCCGGCACGTCGAACCGCGGTGCGTTCGAGTCAGTGACCGACGCTACCTGGCAAGCCGATTTCGATTTGAAAATGTTCGGCGCGATTCGCCTGATCCGCCAGGCGATTCCCGAGATGCGCAAACAAGGCGGTGGCCGGATCATCAACATCACCAACATCGGTGCGAAGCAGCCGCAGGCGGCGTCGATGCCAACCTCGGTGACGCGTGCGGCTGGCCTGGCGATGACCAAGGCGCTCTCAAAAGAATTTGCTGCCGACAAGATTTTGGTCAACACCGTGTGCATCGGCCTGATCCGCGCCGGGCAGCATGAAACCAAGGCCGAGAAAGCCGGGCGTGATGTCGAAGAGCTTTATACCGAGATGGGCAAAGCGATTCCCCTCGGCCGCGTTGGGTTCGCTGAAGAAGTGGCGAATGTGATTGTGTTTCTGGGCTCGGACGCAGCCAGCTACGTCACCGGCACCAGCATCAATCTCGATGGCGGCACGTCGGGCGTACTCTGATTGATCACACCGGGAGGAGAATTTCATGCAAACGCGGATCGCACGCTTCGGACTGGAAACACTGTGGGCGGTCGCCCTGGGGCTGGCCTGCCTTTCTGCCTCGGCCCAAATTGCACCTGCGCGGCAGGAAGGCACCTGGGTCGTCAAAGACTTCCGCTTTCACACCGGCGAAACGCTGCCGGAATTGAAGCTGCACTACACCACGCTGGGCGACCCGAAGAACGAAGCGGTGCTGGTTTTGCACGGCACCACTGGCTCCGGCGCGGGCTTGCTCACGCCGGCCTTCGGTGGCGAGTTGTTCGACCCCGGCCAGCCGCTCGATGCATCGAAATATTTCGTCATCTTGCCCGACGTGGTCGGCCACGGCAAATCGAGCAAACCATCGGATGGCCTGCGCACCAAGTTTCCGCGTTACAACTACAACGACATGGTCGACGCTGCTTATCGTTTGCTCACCGAGCACCTGAACGTAAAACATCTGCGCCTGGTGATCGGCAACTCGATGGGCGGGATGGAGACCTGGATCTGGGCGCAGCGTTACCCAGCTTTCATCGACACCGCCGTGCCGATGGCCTCATTGCCGAACGAAATGTCGAGCCGCAACTGGATCATGCGCCGCCTGATCATCGACTCGATCCGCAACGATCCTGAGTGGATGGCCGGCAACTACACCAATCAGCCGAAGAGCGCCCAGTACGCGTCGGTGATGTACCAGTTCGCCACCAACGGCGGCAATCTGGGTCTCTCCAAAGCAGCACCGACGCGCGAAAAAGCCGACGCCCTGCTCGACGCGCGCTTGAAAGCGCCGTTCACCGCCGACACCAACGACACGCTCTATCAGTGGGACTCTTCGCGCGACTACAACCCGTCTGCCGGGCTGGAGAAAATCACCGCGCATCTCCTCGCGATCAACTCGGCCGACGACGAACGTAACCCGGCCGAGACCAATCAGTTGCAGGACGCGGTGAAGCGCGTCAAGAATGGCCGCTTCATCCTCCTGCCGATCAATGAAAACTCGGCAGGGCACGGCACCACAGGGCAGGCGAAAAACTGGAAACAGCATCTCGCACAATTGCTTCAGAACGCGCCCCGTTTGGCGAAGTAGTTCAGGCCGTTGCACGCGAATCTAAACTGAGCGTCTCCACCTCAGCAATAATCCGAATCGCAATCGCCTGGTCACGGTTGCGTACGCTGATTTCCTCACGCGGGAATGCTGATGCGTCGAACCCGGCGCGCTCTGCCACTTGCTCGGAAATGATCAACTGGCAGGAAAAATGTTTGGTCTGATCCTGGAGCCGGCTGGCGGTATTGACCACATCGCCGACCGCCGTCAGATAGGTAGCCAGCCCGCGCCCCATATGCCCGACCACCGTCGGCCCGCAATGAATGCCGATGCCCATATTTAACGGCGCCGGCAATTCGTCCTTCAGTTCTTCGCTCAACCGGGCCACCGCGCGCGTCATGTCACGCGCGGCCTGCAGCGCCTGCCGTGCCGCCACATCGGGGGCCGCATGCACACCAAACAACGCCATCACGCCGTCGCCGGTGAATTGATTGGTGATGCCGCCGGCAGCGTCAATCGCGCTGCCGGTGGCTTCGAAGTAGCGGTTCAACAAATGCACCACGTCATACGGCAATCTAGTTTCCGAGATGCGGGTAAAGCCGCGCAAATCGGCGAACAGCACGCAGAGCTCGCGCTCTTCACCGCTCATCCGCTCCGGTTGCGCCAACGCCCTCGATGGATCGACGTTTGCCGGGATCAGCGGGATGATCGATAAATTAGCCGTCGGGCGCAACTGGCAGGCGAGACGAACCTGCGCTCCGGCCTTGACGCGTTCAAGCAAGCGCGCCTCCGCCGGTGCCGCCTCGGGCAACGCGCCGAAGCCTTCGGTCACCCGCACGCGGCAGGTGGAGCAGCGCCCGCGCCCGCCACACACCGACGTATGCGCAATGCCGAAACTGCGGCTGCATTCGAGTACCGAAAAACCGCGTGGCATGCTGACGGTATGCCCGCCCGGATAGGTCACGCGCACCGACAATCTGCGCTCGTAGGCTTGGCGCAGTGCGCGCAAGATCAACGTCAGCAGCAGAAGCGCGCCGAAGCCCGCGAGGATCAGGCGCGTAATCTCGGCCATGCCGGCCTGCAACGCAGCGGAAGGAATTTTTGCGGAAGCAAACAGGTCGCGCCGCACCTGGGTGTCCTGTACCAGAACGGCGACTTCACGGCCGCCCTGGACGAATCCGAATAGCGCAAACAGTGGCACCAACAGCGCGAGGGTATAGACGATCAGGGAGTAGCGCGCATACCACGGCTGCGTGCGCAACCAGAAATGCACGCCGATGCAACCATGTATCCAAGTCACCAACAACAGCGCGACCTGATTGAATCCGAGGTCAGGGCGTTGCAGCCAAAAAACCAGCATCAGAAAGGTGTAGCTATCCTGAAAACCATAGAGTTGATTGGCGACCAGGGTGCCTTGCACGTGGCCGACCAGCAGCAGCGGCGTCGCCAGCCCAAGCAGCAGTTGGAATATCTCGTTGAGAGGCATGCGCAAACTGCGGCGCAAATAAATCGCCCGAAACGCCAGCGCCAGATGCACCGCCAACGCCACCCCGAGCACGGTATGCCCTGCCGGGTTGCGCCAGAGCGCGAGAAAAATTTCGCGCCCCGCTTCCATCGCGGCAAGCGAGATCATGCCCAGCGCGTGGTTGAGCGCATGCGTCAGCACGAAGAAAAACAAAACCAGGCCGGAGATCAAGCGCAAGCGGCGCGATAGTGCCGACGGGCCGGCCGGAGCAGATGGGGCGGAAGCGCTGGGAGGGGTGGCTGACATGATTGGTGGCGGGGAATGATCGCGCAACAGGCCCGGTGGTGAGTGACAGTGATGACCAATATTAAGCTGAACGAAGCGGCATCAAGCCTGCCACACGCCATTGTTAGAGCGACGCTAACCCCAACAAAACATTGTTGTGATAACTTCCCGGCTCGCCGAAAACCGATTGAACGCCCATGCTCCCCAGCCAGGAAATCCGCTTTTGCAAAAGTTCGGACGACGTTGAACTCGCGATGGCGCTGTATGGCGCCGGCCCCCCGCTGGTGAAAGTGGCCACCTGGCTCACCCACGTCGAACAAGACCGGGCCAGTCCGTTTGACCGGCAGTTGATCGACGAAATCGCGCCGCATTTTCGCTATGTCACCTACGATGCGCGCGGCTGCGGGTTGTCACAACGCAAAGTGGGCGAAATTTCGCAGGACGCCTGGGTACGCGATCTGGAAACCGTAGTTGATGCACTTGAACTCGACACCTTCCCCTTGCTGGGATTCTCGAACGGCGCGTCGGTTGCGGTTGCATATGCGGCCAAACATCCGGAGCGCGTCAGCCAGTTGATTTTGTTCGGCGGCTTCACCACGTCCTACTTTAGTTCGAGCAACGCGGACGCCAAGGTGCTTGAAGAAGGCGAGACCCTGATCAAGCTGGTCGAACTCGGTTGGGGCAGCGACCGGCCCGAGTTCCGCCAAGTGTTCGTGTCCAGATTTTTACCCGATGCGACCGCTGAGCAATGGCGCCAGTTCGATGAGTTGCAGCGCGACACCGCCACGCCGGACGTGGCGGCGCGTTGCGTGCGCGCGATGTACAACATCAACATTCGTGACTTGGCGCCACAAGTTCGCTGTCCGGCCTTGGTGCTGCATGTCAAGGACGACCAGTTGGTCTATTTCGAGCGCGGACGACGGCTCGCAGCGTCAATCAAAGGCGCGCGCTTCGTACCGCTTGAGGGCCGGAACCACATTCCGTTCGTGAACGAACCCGCCTGGGAGG
>JAYVSR010000292.1:0-5988 GCA_043775155.1 Burkholderiales bacterium
CGAGATGCTTAGAGCGAAGGCTAGAACAGTGCGCAACATGGCGAGGCTCCTAAAGGTGGTTGAAGCGGTAATTGAGTAACTTGAAAATAGCGTTTTACGAATCTGTAGTTGATTCGCCGTCATGTCATCTTGGCTTCGTTAAGAGATACTCGCCAGCAACTTCGATGCCATCAATCCGCTCCAGATCATCCACATATCCGACGAGATTTTTGCCATCGAGGTTCCACAAATAGTTCTTTTGCGCCCACTCATAAAGAGAACGGTCCCTGCAGCCAATGGTCCCGGAAGTAAAGTCGGGTGTGAATCGCTTGCAGCTTTGACCACGTTGCCACCAGTGAATGTCAGGCAGGCCGTGAACTCCATCTATCACGGGTATGCGCCAGACGTTCAACCGCCCATCTGGGTTGCGCACGAACAGCGCTTGAGACGGCCAATTGAACATCGCGCTCGGCTCGTCAACGAAGACAAACTCGGACGGGTTTAACTGCGGCATCTGTACGCGCGGGATTGCCGCGTTCGCACGTTCAGAAGGCCAAAACGAAGAAACAAAAGGCGTGCAAACACCGATCAACGCCACGAAGCTACATGTCGCCATTGCGAGAATTGGAAGACTTCGTTGTGTCATTTTCGTAAACGCCTGAGAGCCCGTTCTTCAATTTCACGAATACGTCGTCGCGTCTCGTCAAACTGACGTCCAATCTCCTCGATCTCTTGATTCGGGAACCAATTAGGACCCGTTAGCCGCAAAATGGATTCCCGCTGCTCTGGAGACAGATCAAGCCACCATTGCGGTGGTTCGTTTTCAGGGAGGTTATCTGACGTCATCATTACAAGCGATAGTTGAAAATTATTTTGGCAGTACCGATAGAGCCGTTAGCATTCAAGCCCATCTATCAAATATCTGCCGCTTCAACGGAAAACCTGTGAAATGCCTAAGACCATCACACCGACACCCCACAGCACGAACGTCAACGGGCGAATTTGCTTCCAGCGCTCCGGCACAAACGGTTTCTCCGCAAATTGGCGTTGCGCAACCGTGAGATTTCGAGCGAACGCTATAGCACCGGCCCCAACCGCTAAGAGCATCACACCAACTACGCGTTCACTTGAATCCGTAACCAGCCCGACAATCGCGGCGCAAACAAACAGCCCGAGTACTGCGATATAGAGCAACAGGCTCAAAAGATCAGTGTTCTGACGCACAAGGAGATCAATACATCAAAACGAATTAAGCGCATCAAGCACGATACGCTCAGTAAGAATCTCCGGCAACAACACCGGCGCTTTGCCGGGCAAGTACAGCGCGTACACCGGCACGCCGCTGCGGCCAAACTCAGCTAGCGCGGCAGTGATGGCGGCATCGCGCCGCGTCCAGTCGGCGCGCATCAGGTTGAGGTTTTTCGCGGCGAAGGCGTCGCGCACGGTCTTGGTTTCCAGCACGACTTTTTTGTTCACCTGGCAGGTGACGCACCACGCGGCAGTGAAATCAACGAACACGGGTTTGCCTGCGGCGTTGAGTTCGGCGATGCGGGTTTTTGAATACACGTCCCAACCCGCGCCGCTTGCGGTGGAGCTTGTCGTTGCCGAATTTGATGTAGAGGCATCACCGGAAACCGTTGGTGCGGGCGGGTTTGCAATGCCTAATGCCGTAAGAACCGCAGCCAGAGCGGATATGCGGCCAATGCCATTGCGCGATTTTCCGAGCAGCCAGGCGCCGAAGCTGAGCAGCACCAGCGCGCTGCCGAACCACACCATGCCGTCCACGCCCACTTGCACCAGCAGCACCCACGCGAGCCAGACGACGGTGGCGTACATCGGGAACGCCATCACTTGCTTAAAGGTTTCGAGCCACGGGCCGGGCCGGGGCAGGCGCTTTAACCACGCGGGGAAGAACGACAGCAACACGTAAGGCAGCGCCATGCCCGCGCCCATGACGGCGAACACGATCAGCGCGGCGAAGGTGCTTTGCGTCAGCGCGAAGCCTAACGCCGCCCCCATGAAGGGCGCGGTGCAGGGCGAGGCGACCAGCGCGGCGAGCACGCCGGAGAACAGCGCGTCGGCGGTTGGATGCTTGAACGACTTTGCTGCCAGATCGCCGGGCAGCACGTTGCCGAATTCGAACACGCCCGAGAGGTTGAGGCCGATGATGAAGAACAGCAGCGCGAGCAGGGTGACGACAAGAGGCGATTGCAATTGAAAGCCCCAGCCCACTGCTTCGCCGGCTGAGCGCAGTGCGAGGAGGGTGGCGGCGAGGGCGACGAAGCTGGCGATGACGCCGATGGCGAAGGCGATGCCGTGAGTTCGCATTGATGCGCGTGCGGCGCGTTCTGCCGCACCGTCGGCTGCGTTTGGCGTTGCACTCATCGTTGAACGACTCGCACCGCCGCCAGCAAAGCCAAGAATCTTCAGCGACAACACCGGGAACACGCAGGGCATCAGGTTAAGAATCAAGCCGCCGATGAAGGCGAACAGGAGCGCCAAGCCGAGCGTCAGCGAATCGCCTTGGCTCTGTACTTCTGGCTTCGACAACACCGATGCGGCAGGAGCAGCCTTTCCCGCCACCAGCTTGCCGGTCATCGGCGCTTCGAACAACAGCGGCTTGGCTTCGGCACCGCTCATTGCGCCGGTGACCACACCACTGATGCGCGGTTCGCTCGCCGAAAGTTGGTTGCTAACAGAGAAGCTGATCGCGATGCCGTCGCCAACGATTTTTGTGGTCTGCGGCGCTGCGTGCTCGACCAGCCCTTCGATCATCGGGAACACGTAGACCTTCTCAAGCGCCGCCGGTTTGACGCCCGGCAGTGTGAGTTCGATCATGCCGTCCTTGGTCGTCGCGGTTGCGCCCTTGATCGATTGCGTGGGGATGGCGGCGAGTGACTTGTCGAACAACGCTGCCCACTTCGCATCGGGCGCGGGGTTGGCGTTGATCACCGGCAGTGTGAGCTCGAGATCCGCGCCTTCAGGCAGACACACGTCCTTGCACACCAGCCAGTCGGCGCGCGCGGCGATGCGCGCGGGTTGATTGACGGGCCAATCCTTCGGCACGCTCAACTCCACCGGCAGCACGATCTCGCCTTCGTAGCCGTAGTTCATCAGCGGCGGCACCGGCAGGCGCTGCGGTAGCGGCCATTGAATCTGCGCTGCTTTGAAGCCGGCCGGCAGCTTCCATTGAATCGTCGTCGGCATGCCGGAGTCGCCGGGGTTTTGCCAGTAGGTGTGCCAGTGCGCATCCATTTTCAGACGCAGGCCGACGAGCAGTTTGCCGCCCGGCTCGGCGCTGCCGTGGCGGGCGATCAGTTCGGACTCGACGTATTCGGTGCGCACCGATTTGACGCTCGCGTTCATCGAGGTGAACGCGGCGAGCAGCAAGGAGAGGCAGAGGAGACAGGAGCGCATGAGAGAGGCAGATTATGAACCTTTGGTGAGAGCGAACGCAGCGGTGAAGGTTCCGTGTCGATTGCGGTTTGATTACGTCGGCCGGCGCATAGGGCGGTGTGCTTCCCCGCCCTATGCGCTTCCTTGCATAATGCCCGTATGGACGAGACCTCTTCCTCTGCCGCGCCGGGGCAGGATCAAACCTTTGATCTGTTGGTGATCGGTGGCGGCATCAACGGCTGCGGCATCGCGCGCGATGCGGCGGGGCGCGGCATGAAGGTGCTGCTGGTTGAGCAGGACGATCTTGCGTCCGCGACCAGCCAATGGAGCAGCAAACTGATTCACGGCGGGCTGCGCTATCTTGAATATTACGAGTTCCGCCTCGTCGCTGAATCGCTCGCCGAGCGCGAAGTGTTGCTGCGCGCCGCGCCGCATTTGATTCAACCGCTGGAGTTTGTGATCCCGCACGAGCCGCATCTGCGCCCGCGCTGGATGATCCGCGCCGGGCTGTTGATGTACGACATGCTGGGCGGAAAGAAGTCGGTGCCTGCCTCGAAGAGTGTTGACCTGAGCGGTTCTTCGCATGGTGCCGGCCTGAAAGCCGCTTACACCAAGGGTTTCAGCTACTTTGATGCGCGCGCGGATGATGCGCGGCTGACGGTGTTGAACGCGCGCGGCGCGGCCGACTTGGGCGCGGTGATTGAAACGCGGACGCGCTTCGTCAGTGCGCGTGTGGTTGATGGCGCATGGTGCGCGACGCTCGAAAATGTAGCGAACCACGACGCCCGCCAAGTGACGGCCCGCGCCATCATCAACGCCGCCGGCCCGTGGGTGATGCGCGTGCTGGGCGGCATGCAGGGGGTCAAGCCGTCGGCCGAGCGCGTCAAGCACGTCAAGGGCAGTCACATTGTGGTGCCGCGCGTGCATCCGGGCGAGCACGCTTACCTTCTGCAAAACCGCGACAAGCGCATCGTCTTCGTGATTCCGTTTCACGACCAGTTCTCGCTCATCGGCACCACCGACATTCCGGTTGAAGCGTGGGACAAACCGGTGATCTCGAACGACGAGATCAACTACCTCACGGCTATTGCGAGCGAGTATCTGGAGAAACCCGTCACGTCGGCCGACGTGGTCTCGACCTACAGCGGCGTGCGCCCGCTCTACGACGATGGCAAAGCGAATGCCTCGGCGGTGACGCGTGACTACACGCTCAAGCTCGACACCTCAGCTGGTGCGCCGCTGCTCAACGTGTTTGGCGGCAAGCTGACGACCTATCGCAAACTCGCGGAGCACGCGCTGGAAAAACTGGTGACGCATTTCTCGCACGCCGCACCAAGCAGTACGTCAGGCACCGCGCTCAACGCCACACCGCCGTTGAAGCCGGCTTGGACGCACACGCAGCCCCTGCCCGGCGGCGATTTCTCCGGCACCCTCGCCGCCGAGGAAGCGCATTTGGCGCAACGCTATCCCTTCATCCCGCCAGCGCATTTGCACAAAATATTCCGTCGTCATGGCACACTAGCGCCTGCGTGGCTGCATAATGCTGCGCGGATTGACGATCTGGGGGAGCATTTTGGCGCGGGTCTTTACGCCGCTGAAATCGAACACATGCGCGCCACCGAGTGGGCGCGCAGTGCCGAAGATGTGTTGATGCGCCGGAGCAAGTGCGGCCTGTTCATGACCGAGCAACAAAAAACCCGTGTGTCTGAATATCTGAAATGAAACCGGTCAACCAAATCCCCGCTGCACAACTGCGCAAAATCAGAGGCGTGTTTACCGACGTGGATGACACGCTCACCACCGCTGGCCGCCTCAGCGCAGAAGCGTATGTGGCCCTGCAAGCCTTGATGGACAAGGGTTTGCGCGTGGTAACCGTGACCGGCGGCCCGGCCGGCTGGTGCGATCACATGGCGCGAGCCTGGGGGGTGGACGCCGTGGTGGGCGAGAGCGGCGCGTTTTATTTTCACCGCCGCGCTGACACCGGCGACCTGACGCGGCGCTTCTGGTATGACGAGGAGCAACGGCGCAGCCGCCGCCAAATGTTGAAGGCCGCGCGCGAGGCCTTGCTCACCGAGCTGCCCGGCGTGCGCCTGTCATCCGATCAAGGCTACCGCGAGCTCGACCTGGCGATTGATCTGGTTAACGCCAGAGGCACGCCGCTGCCGGAGATGATGCACGACGACATCATGGCGATCCTGAACCGGCGCGGCATGAATACGAAAAAAAGTTCGATCCACATCAACGCCTTCTTCGGCGATCACGACAAGCTGGCGATGACCAGGGTCGTGGTCAAGGAGTCGTGGAACGAAGACCTCGACGCGACCCGCGATCAATGGCTGTTCATCGGCGACTCAGCCAACGATGCCAGCATGTTCGAGTTTTTCCCGGTGAGCGTGGGGGTCGCAAATGTGCGCCACGTGCTTGACGAGCTGCCGGTCAAACCGGTTTATGTGACGCAAGGCGAGGGCGGTGCCGGCTTCGCCGAGATGGTCAAGGTCTTGCTTGCGGCGAGGTAGTGCGCCGCTGCGCGCCGCGCCGCGTCACACAGCCATACTCAATCGAGCTTCGCCCCGGTGCGCTTGATGATCGGCGCCCACTTCGCCGCTTCATCTG
>JAYVSR010000293.1:0-5454 GCA_043775155.1 Burkholderiales bacterium
TGATCACGACTTGCGGAGGATCCGGCGGCTTCACTTTTGCCATGCGTCTTTCAATGTCGTCGTGCGGTTGAACACCAGCGCGCCCACCTTCGAGTCAACACGATCCGCGACGAAGTAGCCGTGGCGCTCGAACTGAAATTTGTCATCGGGCGTTGTGTTTGCGAGTGACGGCTCGACGTAGGCGGTGATGACGTTGAGGCTCGATGGATTGAGGCTGGCTTTGAAGTCACGGCCACCGGCATCCGGATGCGCATCGGTGAAGAGGCGGTCGTAGAGCCGCACTTCGGCTTGCAGAGCGTCGCGCGCGCTCACCCAGGTGATGACGCCTTTGACCTTGACCGCGTCTGAACCCGGCGTGCCGCTCTTGGTGTCGGGGATGAGCACTGCGAGTACGGCGCTGATGTTGCCTTGCGCATCTTTCTCGCAGCCAGTGCATTCGATCACGTAGCCGTATTTCAAGCGCGTTTTGTTGCCGGGGTAAAGACGGTGGTAGCCCTTGGCTGGGACTTCCATGAAGTCTTCGCGTTCGATCCAGACTTCGTTCGACAGATTGAACGCGCGCTTGCCGCGCTCGGCGTGATGCGGATGCACTGGTGCGCTGCATGGCTCAGCGTGCTCCGCGCTGCCGAATACTTCGGCCCAGTTGGTCAGCTTTAACTTCAGCGGATCGAGCACCGCCATCGCGCGTGCGGCCTTGGCGTCGAGGTCGTCGCGCAGGGCGATTTCGAGCGTCGAGTAGTCGATCCACGAGTCGGCTTTGGAGACGCCGATGCGTTCGCAAAACAGTTGAATCGATTCGGGCGTAAAGCCGCGCCGTCGCAGGCCGACGATGGTCGGCATGCGCGGGTCATCCCAGCCATTGACTATCTTCTCGTCCACCAGTTGCTTCAACTTGCGCTTGCTGGTGATGACATAGGTGAGGTTGAGGCGGGCGAATTCGTATTGATGCGGCAGCGGGCGCGCGAGCAGCCCGCCCACGACGCGCCCATCGGGCAGTGTCGATGTGTCGGCCAATTTGCCGAGCAGCCAGTCGTAAAACGGCCGTTGGTCTTCGAACTCCAGCGTGCAGATCGAATGCGTGATGCGTTCGAGCGCATCTTCAACCGGATGCGCGTAGGTGTACATCGGGTAGATGCACCACTTGTCACCAGTGCGGTGATGGGTGGCTTTGCGGATCCGGTAAATCGCCGGGTCGCGCAGATTGATGTTGGGCGAGGCCATATCGATCTTCGCGCGCAACACCAGACTGCCCTCGGCGTATTGGCCGTCGCGCATGGCGCGAAACAGCGCAAGCGACTCGTCTGCGGGGCGGCTTCGATACGGGCTGTCTTTGCCCGCTTCGGTCAGCGAGCCACGGGCGGCGCGCATCTCTTCTGCGCTCTGTGCGTCGATGTAGGCATTGCCTGAGCTGATGAGATGCTCGGCCGCTTGGTACATGAAATCGAAGTAGTCGCTGGCGTGGAACAGGTGCGAGGCTGTTGCGCCGGTCGCATCCTTGTCCCAGCCGAAGCCGAGCCACTTCACCGCATCGAGGATTGAGTCGGCGTATTCCTGCTCTTCCTTCTCCGGGTTGGTGTCGTCGAAGCGCATGTGGCACACGCCGCCGTAGTCGCGCGCGAGGCCGAAGTTGAGGCAAATGCTTTTGGCGTGGCCGATGTGCAGATAGCCGTTGGGTTCGGGCGGGAAGCGGGTGCGGATTGCGGCAGTATCCGCTGGCGCGCTGACGTGGGAGGCTGCGCTGCCCGGAGAGCCGCTCCAGGAGCGGTTCTTGTAAGTGCCTGCGTCGAGATCATGCGAGATGATTTGGCGCAGAAAATTGCTTGGCTGGTGATCTGAAGCGGGGGCGGACATGGGGCGAACCTTGTGGCGGAATGACGAAGAAACAGGCCATCATTTTACCGGCTCGCTCCCGCGAGCATTGCAACCGCGCGAGGCCCGCAACCCCGCCGGCCTCGTACGCAGCGCCGTAATGCCACAGCGCCGAAGCGCGGCAGTATCAATCGGCGTTGACAGTCAATCCGCCTTGATGTTCGCGTCCTTCACCACTTTGCCCCAGGTCGTGACCTGCTCGCGAATCTGTTTGTCGAACACGTCAGGCGTGCCGCCAACGATGTCGATACCAGAAGTGCCGAAGCGCTCTTTCACATCGGGCAGCGCGAGAATACGGTTGATCTCGGCGTTGAGTTTGCCGACCACATCTTTCGGTGTTCCAGCAGGCGCAACGACGCCGAACCACACCGAGACTTGATAGCCCGGTACGCCGGCCTCGTCGATGGTGGGAATCTCCGGCAGCGCGGGCGAGCGCTTTGCGGTGGTGATGCCAAGCGCGCGCAGACGGCCCGCCTTGATGTGTTGAATCACGTTCGGCACGTTGTCGAACAGCGCCTGCACTTGCCCGCCGATCAAGTCAGTCACCGCCGGCGCGCTGCCTTTGTAGGGGATGTGCGTGAGATCAACCCCGGCCATCACCTTGAACAACTCCATCGACAAATGATTTGAGCTGCCGTTGCCGGTAGAGGCGTAGGGGATCGCGCCCGGCTTGGCCTTGGCTGCGGCGAGAACGTCCTTCACTGACTTGAAGGGCGAGTTGGGATTGACGACCAACAGGTTCGGCGTCGAGCCGGCCCAAGCGAGCGGCGCGAAGTCGCGCGTGACGTCGAGCTTTGATTGCGGATGCAGGCTGTTGATCAACGCGAACGGAAACGCGACGATCAAAATCGTATGACCGTCGGGTGCGGATTTGGCGACGAAGTCAGTGCCGATTACAGTGCCGGCACCGGGCTTGTTGTCTACTTGCGAGCCGGGCGCGAAGCCCTTGCCGAATTCCTGCGCCAGCGTGCGGCCCAGTGTGTCGTTGAACGCGCCGGGTGGGAAGGGCACGACGACTTTGATCGGCTTCGCGGGGAAAGTGGCCTGAGAGCCTTGTGCCCCAACGGTTTGCGCGATGCAGCCTAAAGCGGCAATGCTTGCCGTCAATACGATTTTCAACGTTGTCTTCAACATGCTGGTCTCCTCAATAGTGGCAATGAACCCTTCGCACCAAGCGTGCGGACTACACGTAACTCGGCCCTTCAATCACCGGATGCTTGATCAAAAATTCTTCATCGACTTCCAGCCCCAGCCCCGGCCCTTCGAGCGGGCGCACAAAGCCATCGGCATCGACCTTGTAAGGCTCGTTCACCATGACATCGCGAAACAGGTTGTTCTTCGACACATCGCCTTCAAAGTAACCGGGATGATCGAGCGCGGCGAGCACATGAATCGACGCCGCCATATTGAGGCCCGTCATCGAAGTATGCGGATGCACCGGCAGTTTGTGCGCAGAAGCCATCGCGGCGATCTTCATCGTCTCGGTGATGCCGCCGGTCTTTGACAGATCAGGTTGCAAAATCGTGACGATGCCTTCTTCGATCAAGCGCGAAAACTCGAAGCGGGTGTAGTGGTTCTCACCTGCAGCGAGCGGCACGCGGCCAAAGCTCTTTGCTTCGCGATAGCTGCGGTAATCGTGCGCCGGGAACGGTTCTTCGAGCCAAGCCACGCCATTTGCATCAAGGCCCGGCATCACCGCGCGCGCATCGGCGACGCTGTAGCCGATGTTGGCGTCGGTGAGAATCACCAGGTCATCACCGAAGGCTTTGCGAATCGCGGCGACGCGTGCGAGATCGTCTTTTGGGTTATCGCCGAGACGCAGCTTCACCGCTTTGTAGCCTGCTGCGACGTGCAGCTTCGCTTCTTCAATCAACTCGGCCGGCGGTTGAAACCCAAGCGAGATGCCGCCAGCGTAGGCCGCAATCGGTTTCGACACGCCACCGAGCAATTTGTACAGCGGCCAGCCGGTCGCCTTGCCGCGAATGTCCCACAGCGCCATGTCGATGCCGCTCATCGCCATCGCCGTGCCGGCACCGAGGCCGTGGCTGGCGAGTTGCTTGCCGTAGATTTTGTTCCACACGCCTTGCACGTTGGCGGCGTCCTCGCCGATCACCAGCATGCTCAGCGTGGTCTCGATGAGTTTGGCGATGGTCGAGGGGGCGCGCGCGTGATGCGATTCGCCCCAGCCGACGAGGCCACCTGCGGTGGTGACTTTTACGACGACCGCATCCTTCTTCACTGCGCGCCCAATGCCCAAGCGCACGTTGCCGTCTTTGGGCAGCGGGAACGAGGTGGCGTAGGCCTTGATCCCGGTGATTTTCAGGTCAGTGTTTTTCATCGCGCTTACTTTTTCCGCAAACGCCGAATCAAGCTCGACGTATCGTTGCGCTTGCCGCCCATCTGCTGCACATCGCCGTAGAACTGATCAACCAATGCCGTCACCGGCAGCGGCGCGCCGTTGCGTTTGGCTTCTTCGATGCACAGGCCCAAGTCCTTGCGCATCCAGTCGACTGCAAAACCGAAATCGAATTTGTCATCGACCATGGTCTTGCCACGGTTCTCCATTTGCCACGAACCGGCTGCGCCTTTGGAGATGACCTCAAGCACCTGCTTCATGTCGAGACCGGCAGCGATGCCGAAATTGACGCCTTCAGACAAGCCCTGCACCAGACCGGCGATGCAGATCTGATTCACCATCTTGGCGAGCTGGCCCGAGCCGGCCGGCCCGAGGCATTGCGCCATCCGGCCATAGGCCATGATGACTGGTTTGATTTCGTCGAATGTTGCCTGCTCGCCGCCGCACATGATGGTGAGCGCGCCGTTTTCGGCGCCGGCCTGGCCACCGGAGACCGGCGCATCAATGAAGCGGATGCCACGCTTTTTTGCCTCGGCTTCGAGCTCGCGTGCGATGTTGGCGGACGCGGTGGTGTGGTCGATGAACACCGCGCCTTTCTTCATTCCGGCGAAGGCGCCGTGGTCGCCCAGCACGACCGAGCGCAAGTCGTCGTCGTTACCGACGCAGCAGGCGACGATGTCGGCGTCTTTCGCGGCTTCGCGCGGGGTGGCTGCCGCTTGTGCGTTACCGGTGCCGCCGTGTTTGCTCGCCCAGTCTGCGGCTTTGGCGGCGGTGCGGTTATAGACCGTGACGCTGTGGCCTGCGCCTTTCAAGTGCCCGGCCATCGGGTAGCCCATCACACCAAGGCCCAAGAAGGCGGTTTTTTTAGAGGGAACGGCGTCGTATTGCTTGCTCATGTGGGTTTCCTTGAGAGTGAAAAATCGCGGCGAGTACTTGGTTGCAGTTGCCACGAGTCAGCCGGGGAGTTTAATGGATGGCGCATCCGCGCCCGCGCCGCCCGCGTACAACCGGCATTGAGCTTCGGCTCGTTTCTCGTCCCCTCTCGTCCCCTCCCGCCCAACCGGAGCCGCATCATGCGTCAGGTTTTTCTTGTGACTGTTAGTGCGGCTTTTGCCGCAAGCCAGCTGGTGCCGTCCAGCGTCTTCGCCGCCTGCACCGCAGAGAGCCCGAAGCACACGCTCGCGCTGGCCGAGCTTTACACCTCGGAAGGATGCGACAGTTGCCCGCCG
>JAYVSR010000294.1:0-6325 GCA_043775155.1 Burkholderiales bacterium
TCTTTCTTTCGACATTCGGCATAGTTGTCCCTTTCAGGTGACATGGTATGCCTCACACACAAAACTACTGACAGGCTCATTGCCTCGGGTTTAATATCAACAGCTTTTTTCTGTTGTTCGACACTTTCCCGGAGATACCCGAGCCGATTCAACGATACCGCGAAATTTGCATAAGCTTCGGCCGAATGACTGATTGAAATGGCGGCTGTGTGGTGCTGCCTTGCACCTGCTTCATCCATCTCTTGAGCGCAAACAGCACCAAGAACCAAATGACCATCGTGCGCATTTGATGAGAGTAATTTGGTCGCGTCGCGACGTATGCTCGCCAGTTCAAATTGCGAGAGTGTCTCGGCTTCGCCAATATGGCGATTGAGTCTCGCGAAGAGCTCCAGAGCTAAGGGTTTTGGCACCTGCATGATGACCCAATATAGCATGGGGACGTGCCAGTGTTTGCAGGCTGTCCAAGATTGGTGTGGAGCGCTTACGCGGCCCGTGGTTGACTATGGGTAAGGTGCGGACACTGCCCGGTTTTATCCCTCCGCCGCCCGTAACCCCTTGTTCGAGTACCACGCCAGTTGCTCGGTCTGCGCCAGCAACTCGCCCTTGTCGCTCCACACATTGGTACGCTGATCAAAGAAGCCCGCCGTCGCCGCCGCGCAGTGTGATTCGAGCAATATGTGTCGGTTGCCCGCTGCGGCAATCTGCGCGGCGCTGGTGCGAAAGAAGATGTTGTAGACCACGGTAGTGGTCAGCAGATGCTCGGGCATGCGCAGCCAGATCGATGGCAGCGCGGCGTCGCACAGCGCAGTGAGCGAACGCGCGTCGAGGGTGCGCGGCTCGGCGTCACGCACCCACATGAGCGCATCCATCGAGTCGGACAAGGTGCCGAGCACGCCTTTGACGGGACGAAAATCGTAGCGGGCGATGAACGGCGGCGTGCGCGCGCGGCGCGCGGGGGCCACCGGCAGATCGAGCGCAGGCGGCGTCATCGGCATGACGGCATCGGAGATTGTTGCAGTCTCGCGCCAATTGCCGAGGGTGATGGTGGCGTGGGCGCAGACTAGCGCGGTGGTGTCAGAGGCGCTGTCGCCGTTGTCGTCGCTGTCTCCATTAGTGCTTTCATTGCCACCCCCCTGGCGAATCTCGCTGCGCCAGAACGCGGTTGAGCGGTTTTGCCGCAAGCAGGATGTGGCGACGGTGAACGGCGCTTGCCGCAGCGCGCCGATGAACTGCGCCTGGAGCGAGATCGGATCACCCTGCGCTGCGGGTTCGCTTTGTACGCCGTGCAACAACATCGTTGCGATCCAGCCGCCATAGGGGCCGATGGCGTTCCAGTAGAGCGGGCTGGACGGGGCGCGCCAGAGGTTCGGGCCGGCGGGGGCGAGAGCGAGAGATTGGTCGAGTGGGTGCGTCATGGAAAAATGGTGGGAGCGTTTTACGCTTTGAGCAAGGCTTTCAAATCTTTGAGCAGCAGATACAGGTGAAGGCCATCGGTTGGGCTGGCCTCAAATTCCCAGTTCAGATACCACTGGCGCGCGGCGTCGTCTTTGGCATGCACCAGCAACGCACGAATGCCGGCAATGTCCGCTGCCTGGGCAGTTCGCAGCAGCGCATCTTTAAGTAGCGCCACGCCCATGCCCGCACCCTGATGCTGCACATCGACCGCAAGGCGCGCCAAAATCATCACCGAGACCGGGTGGCGCGCCATGCCTTTGACAACGCGCGGCGCGGCGTTGGCCGGATCAACGCTGCCTACCGCGAGGCTGTAGAAGCCGGCCACGGTGCCATCGATGCAGCTCACATAGGTTTGGGCGCTGTTGGCTTTTTGATTGGCCAGCGCAAATCGTTGCAGAAATTCGTTGAGCGCCGGACTGCCGCAGTCAAACGCGGCGACCTTGTCAGCGTCAGCCAGCTTGCGCACGGCCTCGTAACGCGGGTTGCTCATCCAAGCAGACCAGGCTCGCGGAGCAATTTCTTGAGTTTTGGTTTTGACTTGACCGGGCGATCCAGGGCCGCTTGAAACGCCGTCCATTCGGCGTCTGAGAGGGCGAAGCGCACGCGGTCTGCGAGCGTGTGATTCGCCGCGACGATACCGGCTTCGAGCAAAAATTCGCTGACGTTTTTGTGCGCTGCGCGCGCCGCGTCCTGCAATAACTGCTTGACCGGCGGCGTCGCACGCACATCAATCCGTTCGGATTTGGAGTGCAGAACAGCGGGCACGGCGTTCTCCTTGATTGAGCGAAGACCGGATTATACGGCTGTCATGACGTTGTACGGACATCGACTGCGCACGATTTTTTGGAATCAAGCTGCTGGAAATCGCTTGCCGTTGGTCAAGGCTGGCCGCGCCGCAGATGCGGGAAAATGTTCGTTGGTTTTGTTTCCTCCACGCACTATTTTGAATCGGCGCTCTCCATGAAACTTCTCCCCACCACCGTCGTCGGCAGTTATCCGCAGCCGGACTGGCTGATCGACCGCGCGCTGCTTTCCAAAGGCGTGCCGCGCGTCAACATGCACGAGTTGTGGCGCATCCCGCCGGAGCGACTGAAAGAAGCGCAGGACGACGCGACGATCCTCGCAATCCGCGACATGGAACGGGCTGGTATCGACATCATTACTGACGGCGAAATGCGCCGCGAGAGTTACTCGAATTATTTTGTTGCGGCGCTTGAAGGCGTCGATGCTGACCATCCCGCCACGATCAAGAATACGGCGGGGCGCGAAGTCCAGGTGCCGCGCGTGCATGCCGCGATCAAGCGGCGCGGCCCGGTTGAAGTGCGTGATCTGCAATTTTTGCGCGCCAACACGGATCGCAAAATCAAGATCACCCTGCCCGGCCCGTTCACCATGGGGCAGCAGTGCCACAACGAGTTTTACAAAGACAAAGAAGAAATGGTGATGGCCTTCGCCGACGCGGTGAACGCCGAAGTGCTCGACTTGCAGGCGGCCGGCGCGGACGTGATCCAGATCGACGAGCCGTGGCTGCGCAATGATCCGGAGGCCGCGAAACTATTTGCAGTGAAGGCGATCAACCGCGCGTTAAAAGGCGTGACGGTGGAGACGGTGGTGCATCTGTGCTTTGGTTACGCAGCCGTGGTGCCGGGGCAAAAGCCGAGTGGCTACTCGTTCCTCACCCAATTGGCCGATAGCACGGTCGATCAAATCTCGATCGAGTGCGCGCAACCGGCGCTTGATCTGGGCATGCTGAAGGATTTGTCGAACAAGAAAATTTTGCTCGGCGTGATTGATCTCGGTAGCCCGGTGGTTGAGACGGCGCAAGATGTCGCCGGGCGCATCCGCAATGGCTTGAAGCATGTTGACGCTGAGCGCCTGATCCCCGCGCCCGATTGCGGCATGAAGTATTTGCCGCGTGAAGTGGCGTTTGGAAAATTGAAAGCGATGGCGGATGGGGCTGCGATTGTGCGGGCGGAGCTGGCCGGCGCTTGACCGGAGATTGATTTGGCCGCTGGCCTGAAACCCTTGGTGTGAGCGGGTTTCAGGTCAATTTCTCTCAGCGATCTGCGACAAACAACTTGTCATACGCCGCCAGCAGGGTCTGGTGCATTGCGCTGCCCTCCATGTTCGGGCCGAGCGTATCGAGGCCGAAGAAGCGTTCGCTGCGTTCAATCAACGCCTGCGCTTGCTGCACCGTTGGCGCGCCGTAAAGCATCACCATCGACTCACGATAGTTCTCCGCATCGTCGAGCTTGAGCATGCTCTCGATGCAGCGATACACCAGGCGGCGTGCCGGATCGATGTCGGTGGAGTAGTGAATCCAGTCGCAGCCTTCGAGCGTTGCCTCTTCATCGCCAACGGCTAACGCCAATAGCGTTTTGAGTTCGCCGATGCGCAGTTTTTTCCACGGCGTGCCGAGGGGAATCGCGAGGCCGAGCACTTCCCACAATGGGCGCTCGTCGGCCATGTTGACCGTTTGCAGGTGCTCCAGCAGTTCGGTGCATTCTTCTTCGGTGAGTTCATGCAGGCGCACCAGCGCGGGACGAATCGCGTTGCCGGCGCTGTTGTTTTCCCATTCCAGATCTTCGACCGGATAAATCTCCGACATGCCGGGTACCAAGATGCGACAGCTATATGCGCCTTGCTCAGCGAAGTCGGCGACGTATATATCGCGGCCTTCGCCGTGAATGCAATCGACCAGCCATTGATAGTCTTCGGCGGTGGTGGTGCTGAAGTTCCAGTCGGCAAACGGGAAATCGGGCTTGTCGCTCATGAAGTTCCAACTGATCACACCGCTCGAATCGACGAAATGGATTTCCAGGTTGTTCGCTGCTTCAATCTCGCTCATCTCAAAACCCGGTTCGGGAAAACCTTCGAGTGAGTCGAGCGCGCGGCCTTGCAGCAGCTCGGTCATCGAGCGCTCGAGTGCGATCTCGAAACGCGGATGCGCGCCGTAGCTGGAGAAGATGCCTTGGTCCTTCGGATGCACCAGGGTGACGTTCATCACCGGGTATTTGCCGCCGAGCGAAGCGTCTTTGACCATGATGCCGAAGCCAGCCTTGCGCAGGCCGTCGATGCCGGCGCGAATGTTGGGGAAACGCGAGATCACTTCTTCGGGCACATCGGGCAGGCACAGGCCTTCGCGAATGATGCGGTATTTGATCGCGCGCTCGAAAATTTCTGACAACGCTTGGGTGCGCGCTTCCATCGGAGTGTTGCCGGCCGCCATGCCGTTACTCACATACAGATTGCCGATGATGTTGACCGGGATGAAAGTCTCGGCGTCGTCCTTCAAGCGTTTGTAGGGCAGGGCGCAAATGCCGCGCGCGACGTTGCCCGAGTTCAAGTCCACCAGCACCTCGCCGTCGATCTCGCCTTCCGGGTTGTAGAAGGCGTGTAGTTCGGGGTTAAGCATCTCTTTCGGCCATTTGCCATCGGCGGTGGGCGCGAACCAGCGCTCTTGCGGGTAATGCACGAAGGGGCGATTGGCGCGCGTTTCGCCCAAATAAAAATGGGTCCAGAAATAATGCGTGCCGAGGCGCTCGAAAAATTCACCGTAGGCGCTGGCGCGCGCCGCCAGCTCGGTAGCGCCCTTGCCGTTGGAAAACAGCATCGGGCATTCGTGGTCTTTCATGTGGGTAGACCAAATGCCATCGACTTCGTGCAGCAGCGATGATTCATCGAGGTGAAAGCCGCGTGCAGCGAGCTTGGTTTGCATCGTCGCGATGGTTGATTCGAGTGAGGCGTCTTTGCCGAGGATGAAGGTGGCGCTGGTCATAATGATTCTTTCAGAGGAGAAAATGGCTGGGAGTGTTGGTGGGAACGGATTGTAGACAGACGGCAGGCCGATTGCAGATCGACTGCACGCCGATGGATCAATCGGCTTTGGCACCTGATTCTTTGACGATGCGCGCCCACTTCGCGAGCTCGGTATTGCAGTAAGCGGCAAATTCTGCAGGCGTGCTGACCACCGGCTCTGCGCCGAGCGCGGCATAACGTTCTCGCACCTCGGGCAGTTTCAAAATTTTCGCGGTCTCGGCTGCGAGCCGCTCGACGATCTCGCGCGGCGTGTTTTTCGGTACCCACAAGCCATACCAGGTGCTGATGTCATAACCGTTGGCACCCGCTTCGGCAATCGTGGGCAGGTCCTGCACGGCGGCGGAGCGCTTCGCCGTAGTGACGGCAAGCGGGCGCAACTTGCCCGCCTTGACGTGCGGCATTGCCGAGGGCATCGAGTCAAACATCAGTTGCACTTGCCCGCCGATCAGATCAGTGAGCGCCGGGGAGCTGCCTTTGTACGGCAAGTGCTGCATCTGAATGCCGGTGGCGAGCTTGAACGACTCGCCTGCAAGATGGGGCGCGGCGGCGTTGCCCGATGACGCGAAGTTGAGCCGGCCGGGGTTGGCGCGCGCATGGGCGATGAGTTCAGCCACGCTCTTGACCGGAAGATCGTTGTTGAACACCAAAATCAACGGCACGGGTGCCAACAGCGTGACCGGGGCGAGATCAGCAATCGCGTCAAACGCAGTCTTCGACTATAGGCTTGGGTTGATGACGTGAATCGAGGCATTGCCGAGCAGGGTGCAGCCGTCCGACGCGCTCGATCACTTCGCGCGACAATCCCGCCGTGCCGAACAACTCCGTCCACGGCGAGATGATGAGACCGCGCGGGCCAGCTTCGGTCGGCAGCGACAGATGCGGTTTCGTGAAAAATGGGTATGGGACAATTTGCGCCCAACATCGCTGCAGATTCCGGCGAAGGGGTAGTAGAATGTTTTGCATATCGGAAGTACCCAGTATAAAAGTCAGACATAAGGGAGATAGGGGAATGTTCCAGCGGAAGAATTTATTCGTCGGGGGGGGGGGGGGG
>JAYVSR010000295.1:0-5005 GCA_043775155.1 Burkholderiales bacterium
CGGCGGCGTTGGCTTTCTGCATCTTTCTTTCGACATTCGGCATAGTTGTCCCTTTCAGGTGACATGGTATGCCTCACACACAAAACTACTGACAGGCTCCAATCACCTCGCCGATGATCGAGAACATGCGATCAATCTCGGCCTTCTCGATAATCAACGGCGGCGAGATGGCAATCGTGTCGCCGGTGGTGCGCACCAGCAAGCCCGCGTTGAAGCACTTGACCAGCGCCTCGTAACCTCGCTTGCCCGGCGCGCCTTCGCGCGGTGCCATCTCGATGCCGGCGACCAGACCGACGTTGCGAATGTCGATCACATGCTTGGCGCTCTTCAACTGGTGCGCGGCGGTCTCGAAGTAAGGCGCAAGAGTGCCAGCGCGCTGGAACAATTGGTCGCGCTCATACAGCGCCAGCGTGGCGTTGGCCGCCGCGCACGCAACCGGGTGCGCCGAGTAGGTGTAGCCGTGCATGAACTCCATCGCCTCGGGGCCTGCGCCCTTGACGATGGTGTCGTGAATCTCTTGCTTGACCGCCACTGCGCCCATCGGGATGGTGGCGTTGTTGATCGCTTTCGCCATGTTCATCAGGTCCGGCTTGACGCCGAACGCGTCATAGGCGAACGCACCGCCGAGACGGCCAAAGCCGGTGATGACTTCATCAAATATCAACAGGATGCCGTGCTTGTCGCAGATCGCGCGCAGCCGCTCAAGGTACCCCTTGGGTGGCACCAGCACGCCGGTGGAGCCAGCCATCGGCTCGATGATGACGGCGGCGATGTTCGATGCGTCATGCAGGGCGACGATGCGCTCCAACTCATCGGCAATCTCGGCACCGTGCTCGGGACGGCCTTTGGAGAAGGCGTTGCGTTTCAGGTCGTGCGTGGCCGGCATGTGATCAACACCCGGCAGCATGGCGGCACCGAACATTTTGCGATTGCCGGGAATGCCGCCGACGCTCATGCCGCCGAAATTGACGCCGTGGTAGCTGCGCTCGCGGCCGATGAAGCGGGTGCGACTCGATTCGCCGCGCGCGCGGTGATAAGCCAGCGCGATCTTCAGTGAGGTGTCAGCCGACTCGGAGCCGGAGTTGGTAAAGAAGATGCGGTTCAGACCCGGCGGTGTGATCGCGGTGAGACGGTTTGCGGTTTCAAACGCCAGCGGGTGGCCCATCTGAAACGACGGTGCAAAGTCGAGGCGCGCGACTTGATCCTGCACCGCCTTGACGATCTCATCGCGGCAATGGCCGGCAGCGACACACCAGAGGCCCGCGCAACCGTCCATCACCTCGCGGCCGTCCGGCGTTTTGTAGTACATCCCCTTCGCTTCCGAGAGCAAGCGCGGCGTTTGTTTGAACTGCTGGTTCGCCGTGTAGGGCATCCAGAATGCAGCGAGGTCTTGTGCAACGTCGGTCATGTCCATGGTGGTCTCCTTCGGTGGGATGGTGGGATGGTGGGATGGTGGGAGCAGGTCGAAATGAATCTGGCTGGTACGGTAATCAGTGCTGTCGGCAATCAGTTGTTGACGGCGCGCATCGCCGCTGAAATCGTCTGCTCACCGCGCTGTTGCAACTCTTCAACCACATTGTCGCGATCACGCGCGGTGCGGTTCTGGCTCACTTTCCATTTACCGACCATACGCTCGACGGTGATTTCGATGCCGACAATCTCGCGCAGACGAGCGTCAATGTACTCGGGTGCCGAATCGCTCATCTTCCAGGGCGTGTTGTCAGCGGCGCGTGCTTCGTGAGTGCGGGTCAAGCGCGCCACCACACCGCGCACAAATTTCTCGTCATCGCGAATCCGGATGGTGCCGTGGACATGCACCAGGCGATAGTTCCACGTCGGCACCGAGCGGTGATCCTCATGCTTCGAGGGATACCAGTTGGGTGAGATGTAGGTATCGCCGCCGCGAAAAATCACCAACACTTCGGCGCCGTCGGCCACTTCTTTCCACAGCGGATTGGCGCGCGCCACATGGGCGATCAGGGTGCCGTGCGGCCCGGTGTCAGCGTCCAGCTCGAACGGCAGCGGATTGGCATCCAGCCCCTGCGGCCCGTGTACTACCAAAGAGCCGAGCGGAAACTCGCGCAGCAACTGATGCAGTTGCGCAAGGTCGGGCTGGGCGAAGTGGGCGGGCAGGTACATGAGAAGTAGTGCGGCGCGTAGCGTGTTTTGGACTGAAGGCACCATGATAAGCACCGCTGCCGCAGCAGTGCGGAGTTATGCCGCATAATCATGCGCAATTACCGCAATAATTTGTTAATAATGAAAAATTTCCGCAACGTTGCACTGGATGATCACGACCGCAAGCTGCTGGCGCGGCTACAGCGCGACACCACCACGACTGCTGAAGTGCTCGGTTCGGCGATTGGCCTGTCGGCATCGTCCGTGCAACGGCGCATCAAACGCCTGCGAGAAACCGGCGTGATCGAGCGCGAAGTCGCGATTCTCAATGCCGATGCGGTCGGCAAACGGATGACTTTCATAGTCGGCGTGAAGGTCGATTACGGCAAGAAGTCCGAAGTCAACGCCCTGCTCAAACGCCTGCAGGCCGATGTGCGTACCCAGCAGATGTACTACGTCACCGGAGAGGTGGACTACATCCTGATGGTGATCGTGCAGGACATGCAGGACTACGACGACTATTCAAAAACTCTGCTACACGCGTCGCCGGCGATGCTGCGGTTTCAGTCGAATGTGGTGATCGAAGGATTGCGCGTCGGTCTGGAGATTGCCGTAGACGGCGGCGGCGACACGGTGCGCAAAAAAACAGCGCGGTCTGCTGCGTAGTCTTTAGTCTTGTGTCAACCCGATTGTGTCAGCCCGACTGCATTAGATCGATTGCATCAAATCGATTGCGCCAGCAGCTCCCGCACCGCTGCTTCAATAAACGCCGCATCTTCGGCGCACTGCGATGGATTGCCCGCCCGATGGCCCCAGATTGACGGCACCGGTTTGAGCACGGCGCGCTTCAGGTGCTGCATCTCGCGCCGGTTGTCCTCGACGCGAAAGTACAGATCGTGATCGCCTGGCATCAACAACACGTTGGCGCGAATCGAGGCGAGTGCCGCTGGCAGATCGTGATGGAAGCCGGGGTGGGCACTGATGTCGCCGTGCTGCCAGGTCCAGAGCTGCGCCAACAGATCAGCCGGGTCGCGGCGCGCGAAGTTGGCTTCCCAAGCACGCACGATGAAGTCTTCGAGCGAGCTGTAGCCGATGCTGCGCCACACCTCTTCACGATAAAACTCTTGCGACAACGCCCAGCCGGCGTAGGCCCGGCCCATCGCGCGAAACCCGCGCACCGGCATCGCGTTAAACGCACCATCGACATAGGCGGCATCCGCCGTCAACGCCGCGCGCACGCTCTCCAGAAACACCGCGTTGTGTGGCGCGCAGCGCGCCGAGCCGCACACCACCGCAATTCGCTCGACCAACTCGGGGAACGCCACCGCCCAGTGATACGCCTGCATCGCGCCCATCGACCAGCCGTAGACCAGCTGCACTTTGCCAATGCCGAATACTTCGGCGAGCAGGCGCTGCTGCACGCGCACGGCGTCGTGATACGTCACATTCGGGTAACGATCGCCAACGAGCGGCGCGGCAGTGTTCGATGGCGACGACGACAGGCCATTGCCAAACAGGTTGGGAATGATGATGAAGTACTTTGATGGATCCAGCGCGCCGCCTGCGCGCACCAGCCACTCGGTGTCGTAGTGTTGGGCGCTGAAAGAAGTCGGGTAGACGATGACATTGGATTTGTCAGCGTTGAGGGTGCCGTAGGTTTTGTAGGCGATCTGCATCGCCGGGAAAGTGCGGCCCGATTGCAGAACGACGTTGCCTGCGTTGAAGAGGGTGTAGTCGCGAAAGGTGGATAGCATATTGAACTCGATTGTTGGTTCAAACAAATTACCGCTGCGCCAGCGCTGTTGTCAAAAAGCGCTTACTCTTTGCCCTGCGCGCGTTTTACACCCGGTTTGATTCACTCACACGCAACACCATAGCAGAACTGACCTCATGGCAAAACCCAATTACGATTTCGAGAAGCGTCAGCGTGAGCTGGCCAAGAAGCGCAAAAAAGAAGAAAAGAAATTGCGCAAGGCGGGCCAGGCAGACGGTGCGTCGGATGAGGCTGACGCTGGCACCGAAGAACCGGCCGCGCCACCGGCTGAGGACACGCCGCCCGCGCCCTAGGGTGAATCGCCGGCGTAGGCGCGGACTAGCCAGCCGATTCGCGGCGCGACGCGCTTGAGGTCAGCCACTTGCGAATTCGGTTGGCGTCGCCAATCCGCGACAGCTTGCCCCAGGAATCGAGCAGCACAATCACCATCGGGCGGCCTTGAATCTTCGCTTGCATCACGAGGCAACGTCCGGCTTCGTTGATAAAGCCGGTTTTTGACAGGCCGATATCCCAAGTCTCGCTTGCGACCAGCCGGTTGGTATTTCGGAACACAATCTCGCGCCCGCGGACGTGTACTTGTAACGAGCCGGCCGTCGAGTAACGGCGGATCAATTCGTGGCGATGGGTCTCGCGCACCAGCTTGACCAGATCGGACGCCGTCGATACATTGGCGCTCGACAGCCCGGTCGGATCAACAAAGCGCGTGCTCATCATGCCGAGTTCTCGCGCTTTGGCATTCATTGCATCGACAAACACTGCCATGCCACCGGGGAAAGTGCGCCCCAGCGCGTGGGCGGCGCGATTTTCTGACGCCATCAACGCCAGCTGCAACAAGTCATTGCGCGACAGTTCAGTCCCCACCTTGAGGCGCGAGCGGCTACCACGCTCGATATCGATGTCGTCATTTGCAATTTCGACGCGCTGACCGAGCGCCGTGTGCGCATCGAGAATCACCAACGCGGTCATCAATTTGGTGATCGACGCTACCGGATGGACTTCGTCGATGTTCTTCGAAATCACGGTCTCGCCGGTGGTCTGGTCAATCACCAGTGCCACGTTGGATTTGAGACCCAGAGGCGAGTTCGCGGCCTTGAGTGCGCGGGCCCGATACGC
>JAYVSR010000296.1:0-5096 GCA_043775155.1 Burkholderiales bacterium
CAGGTGGCCTTGCGTGGCACCATCCAACTTCCTCGCATCAGTCTTTGTTCTCATGCCTCCTTTAACGCACTACGCACTATTTGGTGCACTGGTCAGTAAGCAACGCTGAAACATAGCGCGACACGCCCGCCGTCACGTCGAGGAACTCCGCCGTGTAGCCAGCCCCTCGCAAAGCGCCAATATCGGCCTGGGTGAAGCTCTGGTACTTGCCTTTGAGCGCGTCGGGAAAGGCGATGTATTCGATCAATCCAGCGCTGCGAATCTGTTCCAGCGTGAGCGCGGCTTCGCCTGCTTGGGCGCGGCAGGTGTTGACTACCGCCGCCGCAATATCGTTGAACGGTTGTGCGCGCCCGGTGCCGAGGTTGAAGATTCCACTCAATTCCGGGTGGTCGAGAAAATGCAGGTTCACCTTGACCACATCTTCCACCGAGACAAAGTCGCGCGACTGCGCGCCGTCAGCGTAGCTGTCCCAGCCTTCGAACAAGCGGACTTTGCCCGTAGCGCGGTACTCGTTGAAGTTGTGGAAGGCGACCGAGGCCATGCGCCTCTTGTGCGACTCGCGCGCGCCGTAGACGTTGAAGTAGCGAAACCCGGCCACCTGCGCAGTGAGACCCGCCGCCATGCGCCGCCGCAACACTTGGTCGAATAAAAATTTGGAGTAGCCGTAGATGTTGAGCGGTTTCTCGAACTCGCGCCCTTCTTTGAACCTGGTGCTGCCGCCGTACACCGCTGCCGACGACGCGTAGAGCAATGGTACGGCTTGCGTCTGACACCAATCGAGCAGGGCCACGGTGTAACGGAAATTGTTTTCCATCATGTAGCGGCCGTCGGTTTCCATCGTGTCCGAGCAGGCCCCCTGATGCAAAATCGCGCCGATCTGGCCGTCCCACGCGCCGCTTTGCAGACGCGACAGGAACTCGCTCTTGTCGAAATAATCGGCGATCTCGCAGTCCACCAGATTGGGGAATTTTTCGGCGCGTGCGAGGTTGTCGACGGCGATGATGTTGGTGATGCCGCGTTGGTTCAAGGCCTTGACGAGATTGGCACCGATGAAGCCGGCTGCGCCGGTGACGACGGTGGCGCCAGTGACGACTGCGGCGGTCATCAAAACAATTCCTCTGGTGTCACCACCGCAGTGCCGAGCTTGCCGACGACGATGCCGCCGGCTTGATTGGCCAGCGCAGCAGCATCGGCCAGCGCGATGCCGCCGCCGAGGAGGACTGCGAGAGTGGCGATCACCGTGTCACCAGCACCGGAGACATCGAACACTTCGCGCGCTTGCGCCTTCATGTTGAGCGCGCCCGCTTGGGTGAACAGGGTCATGCCGTCTTCCGAGCGGGTGAGCAGCAAGGCTTCGAGGCCGAGGCCGGTGCGCAATGCTTGCGCTTTGGCGATGAGCTCCGCTTCGGATTTCCAGCCGCCGACGACTTGCTTGAGTTCACCGCGATTCGGCGTCAGGATGGTGGCGCCAGCGTAGCGCGCGTAGTCCTCGCCTTTCGGATCGACGAGGATTTTTTTGCCGGCTGCGTGGGCGGCTTCGATCATCGCCGCGATGTGCGTCAGGCCACCCTTGCCGTAGTCGGACAGGATCACGACATCGGCCTCACTAAGAAGCTGCTTGAACTCTTCAAGCTTGCCGGTGAGCACTTCGTGGCTCGGGGTTTCTTCGAAGTCGATGCGCAGCAGTTGCTGCTGGCGGCCGATCACGCGCAGCTTGACGGTCGTTTTGAAGGCCGGATCAACGTGCAGCGAGGTGCGAATGCCGGCGGCTTCGAGCAGGCGTTTGATGGTTTGCCCGGCTTCGTCATCGCCCACCACTGAGAGCAGCGTGGTGTGTGCGCCGAGCGCGGCAGCGTTGCGGGCGACGTTGGCGGCACCGCCCAGGCGCTCGTCGGTTTTTTCAACTTTCACTACCGGTACTGGCGCTTCGGGTGAGATGCGATGCACATCGCCGAACCAGTAGCGGTCCAGCATCACGTCGCCGACGACGAGGACGCGGGATTTTGCAGCGGCGGCGCGGGCGGACGACACAGCGGAGGACACAGCGGACGACACAGCGGAGGACACGTCTGAAGACACTAAGCA
Source organism: Burkholderiales bacterium (assembly GCA_043775155.1). Lineage (GTDB taxonomy): Bacteria > Pseudomonadota > Gammaproteobacteria > Burkholderiales > JAEUOS01 > CANJDH01. Next base: position 2,086 of record JAYVSR010000296.1, read on the forward strand.
GCCCGCATCAAATCTTTGTGCAATTGGGGTCTGCCGACTGGCTGATACTCGATACCGAGCGCACGCACCTGCGCCGGGTCATAGAGATTGCGGCCATCGAAAATCGCCGGGGTCTTGAGTTTGGCCTTGATCGCGGCGAAATCGGGGCTGCGAAACTCTTTCCACTCGGTGACGATGACCAGGGCATCAGCGCCATCGAGGGCCTGCATCGGCGAGGTGGCGTAGGAGACGGCGGTGTTGCCGCTCAACAAATGTTTCGCTTCATCCATCGCAATCGGGTCGTAGGTGCAAAGCTGCGCACCACGGCGCGTGAGTTCGGCAATCACTTCGAGGGCGGGCGCTTCACGCATGTCGTCGGTGTTGGGCTTGAATGCCAGGCCCCAAATGGCAAAACGTTTGCCTTTCAGGTCTTCACCAAACCGCGCGACGACTTTTTTCGCCAGCATTTGCTTTTGCATTTCGTTGGCGCGCTCGACTGCATCGAGAATCTGGAATGGCGCACCCGCTTCAAACGCAGTACGCTGCAAGGCCTGCACGTCTTTCGGGAAGCACGAGCCGCCATAGCCGCAGCCAGCATAGAGAAAGTGATAACCGATGCGCGGGTCGGAGCCAATGCCTTGGCGGACCAACTCAACATCGGCACCGAGCTTCTCGGCCAGATTGGCGATTTCGTTCATGAACGAGATACGCGTCGCCAGCATCGCGTTGGCTGCATATTTGGTCAACTCGGCTGAGCGGATGTCCATGAAAATCATCCGCTCGTGATTGCGTTGAAACGGCGCGTAGAGCGCGCGCATCGCACTCTTGGCGCGCTCGTCGTTGGTGTCCACACCGATGACCACACGATCCGGTTTCATGAAGTCATCCACCGCCGCGCCTTCTTTGAGGAACTCGGGGTTGGAGACGACGGAGAATTCAATGTTGGCATCGCGCTTGGTCAATTCCTCGGCAATCGCCGCACGTACTTTGTCGGCAGTCCCGACTGGCACGGTGGATTTATCGATGATGATTTTCGGTGTCGTCATGCGCGCGCCAACATTGCGCGCCGCCGCCACGACGTATTGCAAATCGGCCGAACCATCTTCACCCGGCGGCGTGCCTACCGCGATGAATTGCAAATCACCGTGCGCTACCGCTTCGTCAACGTTGATAGTGAAGCGAAGCCGCCCGGCGGCGCGATTGCGCTCGACCATTTCTTTCAAGCCGGGCTCAAAAATGGGAATGCCGCCGTCGTTCAGGATGGCGATCTTTTTTGCATCGAGGTCGAGACACAACACGTCGTTACCGACTTCAGCGAAACAAGCGCCGGTCACCAGGCCAACGTAGCCGGTGCCGATCATGGTGATTTTCATGGTGATTTCTTTATTTGATGGTGATGGCAGGCCGCCGCGCGAACGGCACAGCGGCGCCGAGGCGTTGAAGTTCAGGCGTTGCCGTTTAGTTGTTCAGCGCGCGTCGGCGAATAACGCTCCCACTCGCCACAACCCGGACAGCGCCAGAAGAACTGCTTGGCTTTGAAGCCACAATTTTCGCATGCGTAACGCGCGAGTTTTTCGGTGTGGGTGTGAATCAAACTTTTGATCAACGTCAAATCGCCGCTGCGCTCGGGTGGCGCGGCGAGCAATTGCGCTTCGAGCAATTTATCCAGCCCCGCGAGCGTCGGATGTTTGCGCAATTCTTCACGCACCAAACCGTAAGCGGCCTCGGCACCTTCTGCTTCGAGCGTGGCCTGAAACGCCAGCTCCAACAGATCGGCAGACGGGTAACGCTGCACCAGACTCTTGAGCAACTGCGCACCCGCCGCCGGTTTGCCGAGTGCGCGATGCGCTTCCATCAAGCGCGCACCGGTTTGTGCGAGATAGCGCGGATCTTGCGATTCGATTTTCAGCCAGGCCGCGATTGCCGCGTCATGGTTCTTCAAATGCGCCTCGATGTCACCCAAAATAAAATTAGCCCGCACCGCCTTGCGGTTCGCTTTCAACGCGGCTTCGACATGTGTGCGTGCCTCATCGGCTTGCGAGCGGGCCAGGCAGGCGGTGGCGCGCTCGCAATGAAACTGGGCGATTTCCATCTGTCGCGATGCACCGCCTTCACGCTCGATCCGCTCGGCCGTGCGCACCGCTTTTTCCCAGTCTTTTTCTAGTTCGTAGATTTCGAGCAGGTAGGTTTGCGCGCGCGCCGCCCAGGTGCTGCCTTCGAGCTTGGTCAGCGCCTCTTCAGCGCGATCGAGCAGCCCGGCCTTGAGGTAGTCCTGCCCCAACTCGTAGAGCGCGTGCAGGCGCTGCTCGTCGTTCAGATCAGGGCGATTGGTCAGGCTCGAATGCATGCGGATCGCGCGCTCGATTTCGCCGCGGCGGCGAAACAAATTGCCGAGCGCGAAGTGCAGCTCGATCGTTTCCGGATCCACCCTCACGACTTCGATGAAAGCGTCGATCGCCTTGTCCGGCTGTTCGTTCAATAAAAAATTGAGTCCCTTGAAATACGAGCCCGGTAGCGCGCGCGACTCGGTCAACAGATGGCGAATGTCGATGCGCGCCGCCATCCAGCCGAGGCCAAAAAACACTGGCAATGCCAGTAACCACCAGAGATCAATCTCCATCGCTGCGCTTATCCTCGCGTCATCCTGGCTTGGTTTGCTACACCCGCGCTACACCCGCGCTACACCTTCGGCGCGACCGCATCGAGCGGGGCATTACGAAGGACATCGCGCGGTGCTTGCGCAGCGGCTGGCTGCGCCTGAAGTTTTTTCAATTCACCGGTCAGCACTTGCACCTCGCGCCGCTGCCGGAACATGCGCGGCAAACAAGCGAGCAGCCCGGCGACCACGCCGAAGCCAAAGAAAATCAACAACAACAATACCAGCGGCGCCTTCCACTCCAGATCAAAATAAAACTTGAGGGTGGCGAACTCGTGGTTCTTTAACGCGAACAAAAACAGCAGCAAAAACAGCAATGCACGCAGTGCGCCGGTGAGGTAGCCCATGTTTTAACCCCGCAAGCGATAAAAGCGCC
>JAYVSR010000297.1:0-19933 GCA_043775155.1 Burkholderiales bacterium
GGTACGCAAACACGCGCCGAGGTTGTGCGGATCGGTCACGCCGTCCAACACCAAAATTAGCGGTGGTTCGGTCAGCGCGTCGAGAATGTCATCGAGCGAATGTGACAACACCGGCGCATCGGCCAGCGCCACCACGCCTTGATGGCGCGCACCACCGGCCATGCCGTCGAGACGGCGTGCGTCGGAATGCAAAATCCGGACGCCAGCTTCCTTGGCACGCGCGATCAGATCACGTGCGCGCGCGTCGTTCCGCTCCGGGTCAAGGTGCAACTCGTGGATGCCGGCAGCACCGCGCTTCAAGCGTCCCAGGACGGCATGAAAACCAAAAATGTAACGGGATGATGCCATGAGAGCCTTGGTGGGAGCGGTTCTGCGTTAGATTAATGTCTGAAACCGTTGGTGGGAGCGGTTCTGCGGCGATGCAGCCTAACCGCCTTTGACCTTCAACATGATCTTCCCAATATGCGTCGAGGCTTCCATCATCTCGTGCGCCTTTTGCACCTCATCCATGTTGAAGGTGGCGTGAATCGTGGTGCCAAGTTTCTTCGCCTCGATCAGCGGCCAGACTTTGGCGCGCAGGGCGTCGGCAATCGCGGCTTTCTGCTCCACCGTGCGCGGACGCAGGGTCGAGCCGGTGAAGGTAATGCGCTTGGTCATTACTTGCAGCAAATCGACTTCGGTCTTCGAGCCTTGCAAGAATGCAATCTGGATTAAGCGACCGTCCATCGCCAGCGACTTGAGATTTTTTTCGACGTAGCTGCCACCGACCATATCGAGCACCAGGTTGACGCCCTTCTTCGCCGTCAGCGTGGCGACTTCAGCAACCCAGTCTTGCTCACGATAGTTGATCGCGGCGTCGGCGCCAAGTTTTTTCACGGCGGCGATTTTGTCCGCATTGCCCACCGTGGTGTACACGGTGGAACCGAAGGCTTTGGCGAGCGCAATCGCGGTGATGCCGATGCCGGACGAACCACCGTGAATCAGAATCGTTTCGCCCGCTTTCAGCGCGCCGCGCTCGAACACATTGACCCAGACGGTGAAATAATTTTCCGGCAAGGCCGCCGCTTCGATCAGCGGCATGCCCTGCGGAATTGGCAAACAGCTCGATGCCGAGGTCGCACAGTATTCGGCGTAGCCGCCACCGGGCGTGAGCGCGCAGACGGTATCGCCGACACTCCATTGCGTCACGTCATCGGCCTTTGCCACGATCTTGCCGGCGACCTCAAGACCCATGTGCGGCGACGCGCCGGGCGGCGGCGGATAGCTGCCGGAGCGCTGCGCAACGTCGGGGCGATTGACGCCGGCGTAGGCCACTTCAATCAGCACTTCGCCGGCTTTGAGTACCGGCAGCGGCGCGTGTTTGACCTGCATGCACGAGGCCGCACCGCCAGTGCCGTGGTCGATGACTTTCATGGTATTTGGGAGCATGTGACTTTCCTTTAATGAGATGAGTGTTTTGCAAGCGCAGTCAAACGAATACGGTTTGGCGCAATGAATCTATTTCGCCTTCTTCGCCACGCGGCGCTTGGGTTTCGCGGCGGGCGCTGCGGGCGCATCGGGTGCATCGGGTGCATCGGGCGCTGACGCAGCTTGACTTGCCGTAGCAGCACCCGCCGCAGGCGACACTTTGCTCAAATCCGCCGCAACCAGCGCTAAATCAATCTTCAACGCGTCGGGATCAGCGCGGACAATTTTCGCGCGAACCCGCTGCCCGAGCCGAAAAGTCTGGCCGCTGCGCTCGGCCACCAGCGCGTGTTGCGCGGCATCGAATTTCAAATAGCCTGCACCCAATTCTGAGATGTGAATCAAGCCGTCGATCAGCAAACCGTCGAGCGTGACGAACACGCCGAAGTTGGTCACCCCGCTGATCGCGCCATCGAACTCAGTACCGAGGTGCTCGCGCGCATACATGCACTTGAGCCACGACGACACTTCACGCGACGCCTCATCGGCACGGCGCTCGTTCTGCGAGCAATGCGCACCGAGCGCATCCCAATCGGCTTCGATATATTTGCGCCGCTTCAACACTGCCTTGATCGCGCGATGCACCAGGAGATCGGGGTAACGGCGAATCGGTGACGTGAAGTGCGCGTACTTTTCATACGCAAGACCGAAGTGGCCGATGTTGTCCGGACTGTATTGCGCCTGCTGCATCGAGCGCAACATGACACTGGAGATCAGCAACGCATCCGGGCGGCCTTTGATCGACTGCGACAGCTTGGCGTAGTCCTTCGCCTGCGGATCATCGCCACCGCCCAGTGACAGGCCGAGACCGCCCAAAAATTCGCGCAACACTTCGAGCTTCGCCGCCGTCGGCCCGGCGTGAATGCGATACAGCGCCGGATGCTTGTGCTGCTCCAGAATGCTGGCGGCGCAGACGTTGGCGGCGAGCATGCATTCTTCGATCAGCTTGTGGGCGTCGTTGCGCACCACCTGCACCACGCGCTCGATCCGCCCGGCTTCGTTGAACAGCATCTTCGACTCCATCGACTCGAAGTCGATGGCGCCGCGCACGCTGCGTGCGGCGAGGAGCGCGTGGTAGACCTGCTCCAGCGCTTGCAGGTGCGGCAGAAGATTGTTGCCCGCGTTTTTACCTGATGCGCTCTTGCGCTTCTTTGCGACCGGACCACCGGGATCAGCCAGGATCGCCGCCACTTCGGTGTAGGTGAAGCGTGCATGCGAGTGCATCACGGCGGGATAGAACGCGTAATTGTTGATCTCGCCGGCCGCGCTCACCGTCATGTCGCAGGCCATCACCAGACGGTCCACTTCGGGGTTGAGCGAACAAAGGCCGTTGGAAAGCTTCTCCGGCAGCATCGGAATCACGCGGCGCGGAAAGTAGATCGAGGTGGAGCGCTCGCGCGCGTCGTAATCGAGTGGTTTGCCGGGGATAACGTAGTGGCTGACGTCGGCGATGGCCACGATCAGGCGGAACCCTTTGCCTTTCTTCTCACAATAAACCGCATCATCGAAGTCGCGCGCATCTTCGCCGTCAATCGTGACGAGCGGCAATTGGGTCAGGTCCACCCGGTCGGCGTAATCGGCCTTGCGCAGCGTCTCCGGCAAGGCTTTGGCTTCGGCCAGCGCGGTTTTGGAGAACTCATGCGGAAGGTCAAACTTGCGCAAGGCGATTTCGATTTCGATGCCGGAGTCGTCCTCATTACCCAGTACTTCTGTGATGTCGCCGCGCGCGCCGCTGCCGTGCTGCGGGTAATGGGTGATTGAAGCGGTCACGACATCGCCTTCCACGCCCTGGGCTGGCTTGCCGCCGACCGACACCGCGTGACTAAAGTTGCGGTCGCGCGGCACCACCACCCAGTCTTTGCCTTCGCGTTTTAATTTTCCGACCACGCGGGTGACTGCGCGCTTGGTCACTTCAGCGATGCGTGCCTCTTGCCGCCCGCGTGCATCCGGCGCGCGACGGGTGAACGAGACGGTATCGCCATGCATCACGCCTTCGAGTGATTGTGGCGGCACGAACAAATCAACCCCACCCCCGCCATCCGCACCACGGGCCGGTGAAATAAAACCGAAGCCATCGCGATGACGGCTGACCGTGCCGGTCTCGTGCGGCGCCTCACGGTGCGGCGTGTGGCCGTCATACAAACGGCCACCAGCTTTCATCGATAGTTCACCCTCGCGCAGCATCGCATCGACGCGACGGCCAAAGCCTTCGCCTTGCGGCTTGGTGACGCCGAGCTTACCGGCGAGCATGCCGAAGGTGACGCCTGGTTCGGCGCTGACCACTCCAGCGATATCGCTGCGCGCCGGGATCGACACCGCGTATTCGCGTTCGCGTCTGACGTCGTATTTAGCATTCGACTGGCCGTCGTAGCCGGTGTCGCGCCGCGCGTCGCGCTTGGACGGTCGCCCCGGCTTCGCGGCACGCTCACCCTTCGGTGATCGTTCAATCTTCGGCGTGCGAATCGCGGCCGTCTTGCGCGCACCAGCAGACTTGCGCGGCGCTGGAATTTTGGATGATTTGCGTTTCAATTTGGTTTATAATTTCGTTCGTTTCGCGGCTGAATTTTTGATGATTTTGATCAAATTTCGGACTGTGTCAGGCCCAGATGGCGGAATTGGTAGACGCACTAGGTTCAGGTCCTAGCGGTTGCAAGACTGTGGAGGTTCGAGTCCTCTTCTGGGCACCAAATATTGAGCAAGTTCGATTGAGCAAGTTCGATTGAGCAAGTTCGTCAAGTTAACTCGTTCAAGTTAGTCCGTTTTACGAAAACCCGCGCAAGCGGGTTTTTCTTTTTGAGGCCCCTGAACCGGCATCTCAGCGCGCCAGCCGCACCGCAAGATCGCCCGGCTTCATCAGGTCATACACCTCGAAGGGCTGGTGAATCCACGGATTGTCCGGCAGATCATCGGCCCAAAAATCGGGCGTGAACACCGAGCAGCCTTTCTTCCAGATCACCGCCGTCTTCACGCTCTGAATGCCGGGGTAGCGGTGCTTCAAATGCTCGACCACTTCTTGCATCGTCTTGCCCGAATCAACCAGATCATCGACCAGCAACACACGCTGGCCCAGGCGTTCGTTCACCTTAGCCATGTGCTGACCGATGGTGAGGTCGCCTTGCGCTTCGCCGGTTTTATCGGCATTGGCGAAATACGATTGCGTCGCCAGCACCGCAAGCGGTTGATCGAAAATGCGCGACAGCATGTCACCCACCCGCAAGCCACCGCGCGCGAGGCAAATGATTTGGTCAAACGCGTAGCCAGAGACGTGAATCTTCTGCGCCACTCTCTCGATGGCGTGGTGATAGTCGTCCCAGGATACGTAGAGGTCGGACATGCGCAGATTCGCGATTACTCGAACGGATGAGACAGCACAATCGTTTCGTCGCGATCCGGCCCGGTGGAGACCAGCGCAATCGGTGCGCCACAGGCTTCTTCGAGACGGCGCAGATATTTTTGCGCGTTGACCGGCAGCTTGGCGAAGTCGCTGATGCCTGCCGTGCTGTCGCTCCAGCCCGGCATGTCTTCGTACACTGGGGTGCAAGCCGCCGCGCCATCGGCACCGGGCGGCAGCAGGTCGCAGGCGGCACCGTTCATGTGATAACCGGTGGCGAGCTTCACCGTCTTGAGCCCATCGAGCACGTCAAGCTTGGTGATGCACAATCCGGTGACGCCATTGATCTGGATCGAGCGTTTCAACGCCGCTGCGTCGAACCAGCCACAGCGCCGTGCGCGACCGGTGACCGAGCCAAACTCATTGCCCTGCTTACGCAGGTATTCGCCAGTCTCGTCTTCGAGCTCAGTCGGGAACGGACCGGAGCCGACCCGCGTCGCATACGCCTTGGTGATGCCGAGCACATAGTGCAACTGACCTGGGCCAACACCGGCACCGGCTGCGGCCGCACCCGCTACACAGTTGCTTGAGGTGACAAACGGATAAGTGCCGTGATCGACGTCAAGCAGGGTGCCTTGCGCGCCTTCAAACAACAGGCTTTTGCCTGCTGCCATTTCCTTGTACAGCGCGTTGGACACGTCGGCCACCATCGGTTTGAGGCGCGGCGCGAACGCGAGCGCATCGTCTAGCGTCTTTTGATAATCGACCGGCGCGGCCTTGAGGTAATTGACGAGAACGAAGTTGTGATAATCCATCGTCTCTTTCAACTTGGCCGCGAAAGCGGTGGGGTTGAACAGATCGATTACCTTCAACGCACGGCGCGCCACCTTGTCTTCATAGGCCGGGCCAATGCCGCGCCCGGTCGTGCCAATTTTTGCCTCGCCCTTGGCCGCTTCACGCGCCTGATCGAGCGCGACGTGATACGGCAAAATCAGGGTGCAGGATTGCGAAATGCGCAGGCGGCTCGCGACCTTGACACCAGCGGCCTCAAGTTCGTCGATCTCTTTGAGCAAGGCATCGGGCGATAGCACCACACCATTGCCGATATAGCAGGCGACGTCAGGGCGCAATATGCCCGATGGAATCAAGCGCAGAATGGTTTTTTTGCCGCCGATCACCAGCGTGTGGCCGGCGTTGTGACCGCCCTGAAAGCGAACTACGCCCTGAGCGTGGTCGGTCATCCAGTCGACCACCTTGCCTTTACCTTCGTCGCCCCACTGGGTGCCGACCACTACAACGTTTTTTGCCATCTGAATTTTTGCCTTGATGTTTCGTGATGTTTCGTGATGTTTCTTGGGATCAGGAAATGTTTGCGACTACCCAGTCACCATCGCGCCGGAGCAGTTCGCGATTGCAGCACGGCTGCCAGGAATGTCTGTCGTGGCCCGGCAATGCCAACACGACGATTTCGCCGGTGGCGCGCAGAGCAGCGATTTTGTCGCGCAGAGCCGGCTCATCGTCCATCGGTGCAAGGATGCCGACACACAAATTTTCGCCCGGCGCAAAGGTGGCGAGTTCTTTCAGATCGAGCGAGAAGCCGGTGGCTGGCCGCGCACGGCCAAAATATTTGCCCACTTCGTCGTAGCGGCCGCCACGTGCGAGTGCATTGGGCAGACCTTCGCAATAAGCGGCAAACACCACACCACTGTGATATTGGTAGCCACGCAACTCGGCCAAGTCGATACTCACGTCGGCACCGCGCGTCGCCTGCGCGAGAGTACGCAACTCGCCCAGCGCGGCGGTGATGCGCGCATCGTTAGGCAGATCGTGCGCGGCGCGATCCAGCACTTCTCCCCCACCGTAGAGCCGCGGCAATAACAGCAAGGCGCTCTTGACCGGCTCAGCGACTCCCTCAACGGCGCGCTTGAGTGAGGGCATATCTTTGGCTTGCAGCAACGCAAACAATGCTTCGGCACGCGCCGCGTCGATGCCGCCAAGCGCTGCCAGTGCACGAAACACGCCGACGTGCCCGAGGTCGAGACGAATTTTCTTCACTCCGGCCAGGCCCAACACGTGCAGCAGAAGGTTTTGGATTTCAATATCGGCTTCGATGCCCGCGTGCCCGTACAACTCGGCACCGATCTGCAACGGCTCGCGCGTCACGTTCAGCGCAGCGGGCAGCGCATGCAGCACCGGACCGCAATAGGCGAGACGCGTGACGCCGTCACGATTGAGCAAGTGCGCATCGATCCGCGCGGCTTGCGGCGTGGTGTCGGCACGCAAGCCCATCGTGCGTCCCGACAATTGATCGACCAGCTTGAAGGTGCGCAAGTCCATGTCGTGACCGGTGCCAGTCATCAATGAATCGACGTATTCGAGCAGCGGCGGCATCACCAGCTCATAGCCGTGGCTGCGGAACGCATCGAGCAGCGCGCGGCGCAGATTCTCGACACGGCGCGCCTCACCGGGCAGCACATCGGCAATATATTCAGGCAGCGCCCAGCGTGACATGATGAAAAACAGAAAAAGAAATCAGGCGAATGGCGAGGAGGACAGCAAGATCAAGCCGCCCGCCAGCGCGGACCCAAATCCGATAAAGCGGATTTGCCCGTCACGCAACTCAAGAATACGGCGAAAAGTTTCGCGCCAGGCAACCGGCGCCAGCAACGGCAACAGACCTTCAATCACCAGCATCAGGCCTAACGCGGTCAATAGCGAGCCAAACATAGTGGACAGACCGCCGGCTTCGGGATAACTATTTCTTTGGCGCGGCAGAGCCGCTGCCCGCACCCGAACTGCGCAGGTACTTGAAGAATTCGGAAGACGGCTCGACCACCAGCACATCACCCTTGTTGCGGAAGCTGTTGCGATACGCCTCAAGACTGCGATAAAAGTTGTAGAACTCCGGGTTCTGGCCAAACGCTTGCGCGTAAATTGCCGAGGCTTTCGCGTCGCCCTCACCCTGGATCCGCTGCGCATCGCGATACGCTTCGGCGATGATTACCTGGCGCTGACGATCCGCGTCGGCGCGGATTTTCTCGCCATCGGCCGAGCCGGTCGAACGTAATTCATTGGCGACACGCTTGCGCTCCGACTCCATCCGCTTGAACACGGAGTCCTTGATCTCGTCGGAAAACTCGACGCGCTTCAAGCGCACATCGACAATCTCAACGCCGATCTTGCCAGCGTCTTCGTTGACCTTGGTGCGAATGTCCTGCATCACTTTTTCGCGCACGCCGGACACCATATCGTTCACGGTGCGTTTGCCGATCTCGTTGTTGAGCGCGTCTTTCAACGACTGCTGCAACCGGTCTACCGCCACCGACTCACGCCCCTGCACACTGACGTAATACAGCTTCGGGTCGGAAATGCGCCATTTGACGAACGAATCGACCACCAAATTTTTCTTCTCCGAGGTGATGAAGCGATCCGAGTCCGGCGTGTCGATCGTGAGAATGCGCTTTTCGTAATACGCGACGTTCTGGAACGGCGGCGGCAGCTTGAATTTCAGGCCTGGCTCGGTCACCACTTCTTTGACTTCACCCAAGGCAAAAATGATCGCGTACTGGCGTTGATCGACCACGAACAACATCGACGAGGCCATCATGCCCACCAGCACGGCCAGGAACAGGGCGGAAATAACACGGTTCATCAACGGCCCTCCCGGTCACGCGAGCGCGCACCATCACGTGAACGGGCGTCAACTTGTGTCGGAGCAGTCGGGTCAACAGTGGAACGCGCCACCGGCGGCAACTCGGTCGCCACCGCTGCCGCACCACCGGCCTGCTGGATCATCTTGTCGAGCGGCAGATACAGCATTTGGTTGCCGGAACGAGCATCAATGAGCACCTTCGAACTATTGGAGTAAACCTGCTGCATAGTTTCGAGATACATGCGGTCGCGCGTCACCTGTGGCGCGCGGCTGTACTCGGCCAGCACCGCTTTGAACCGGTTCGCCTCACCTTCGGCAGATACGATCACCTTTTGTTTGTAACCTTCAGCTTCCTGTAACACCCGCGCGGCTGAACCGCGCGCTTTTGGAATCACGTCATTCGCATAGGCTTGGCCGTCGTTCTTGGCGCGCTCACGGTCTTGCCCGGCTTTGACCGCATCATCGAATGATGCTTGCACCGGCTCGGGCGGCTGGGCATTTTGCAAAGTCACGTTGACGATTTGAATGCCGGTTTTGTAGCGATCCACAATTTGCTGAATCTGCTTCTCGGCGCTCTTGGCAACCTGCTCCTTGCCTTCATAGAGCACGAAGTCCATTTTCGATTTGCCAACGATTTCGCGCATCGCCGTCTCGGCAGCCTGCAAAATGGTCTCGTCCGGCGCGCGATTGTTGAACAAGTAATCAGAGGCCGAGTCCTTGTCGGATTTCAGGCGGTATTGCACGGCGAATTGAATATCGATGATGTTTTCATCGTCAGTCAGCATCAATGACTCTTTCAACACCTTGGTCTTGACGTTGGTGCGATAGCCGACCTCAACCTGGCGCAACTGTTGCAAATTGACGATCTCGTGGCTCTCAATCGGATACGGTAGCCGCCACTTGAACCCGGCCCGGTCTGATACGGAGACGAACTTGCCGAAGCGCAAAATCGCCGCCGTCTGGCCTTCTGGCACGATGAAAAAACCGCTCGACGCCCACAACAGTCCGACAACTGCGATCACCAGCGCGAAACCGCCACCGAGCATCTTGGCGCTCGGCGGCTCGGACGGCGGCTGGTTCGCGCCAAAGTTGCCGCCCGGTTTTGGAGAGGGCTTGCCGCTGAACAGATTGTTCAGGCGGCGATTGAAATCACGCCACAGTTCCTCCAGATCGGGCGGGCCGCCGCCGGTGGCGAACACGCGATCGAGGCCGAGACGTGATTTGAGATTCGAGAAAAAGGTCATTGCGCGATGGAAGTCATTGAGCGATGGAAGTCATTGAGCGATCAGTTTCACAAAACAGAAACGGCGGGGGCAGCCGCCGCAAAGGCGCGTACTGCGTCCGCCGTCATGCCCGAGCCAGATTGCACCGCGTACTGGCTGCGCTTGAAATCCGCTACGGCTTCCGCCAACGCCTGACGCAAAAACGGCAGGCCATCGCGGCTTCTTGCACTCAAAAACAGACGGCAGATTTTAGCATATTCATCCCGCTCCAACCCGGCGGAATACCGCGCGCCGCCCTCTGAAACCGCCGCGTCAATCTTGTTCCAGATGAGGATTTGCGGCACCGCTTCGGCACCGATTTCTTTCAACACGGCATTGACCTCTTCGATCTGCTCCAGCCTCGCAGGTGAGGCCGCATCGACCACATGCAAGAGCAGATCAGCATGAATTGTTTCTTCGAGCGTGGCGCGGAACGCTGCCACCAGGGTGGTCGGCAGCTCGCGGATAAAACCAACCGTGTCTGATATGACGATCTGGCCGCCACGCCCGTCATGCGCCAGCTTGGCCGGCGCTTGATCGTCGTTCTCGCCGGCGCTGCCGAAGCCGTTGTGATCGGCCGAGCGCGCATGGTTGTCTGGCGTTACGCTGGGCGGCAAATGCAATTGCCGCGAGGTCGTATCCAGGGTTGCAAACAACTGATCCGCAGCGTAGCTATCGGCCTTGGTCAAGGCATTGAACAGCGTCGATTTACCGGCGTTGGTGTACCCCACCAATGACACCGAGAACACTCGCCCGCGATGACGCGCGCGCCGCTGCACTTCGCGCTGGCGCTGCAACTTATCGAGCTTCTCGCGCAGCAACTTGACGCGCACGCCGAGCAGGCGGCGGTCGGTCTCCAACTGGGTCTCACCCGGCCCGCGCAGGCCAATCCCGCCTTTTTGCCGCTCCAGGTGGGTCCAGCCACGCACCAGGCGCGTGGCGAGGTGCTGTAACTGCGCCAGCTCAACCTGAATCTTGCCCTCGTGGCTCTTCGCGCGCTGGGCGAAGATATCGAGAATCAGCGTGGTGCGGTCCACCACTCGCACCTGTAATTTGCCCTCGAGATTGCGCTGCTGCGCCGGTGCCAGCATGTGGTTGAACACCACCACTTCGGCCTCAGTTTGCGCCACCGCGACGGCAATCTCCGCCACTTTGCCGCTGCCAGCATAAAGCGCAGGATCGGGCTTTTGCCGTTTACCCACGACCAGCGCCAACTCCGCCAGACCGGCGCTGGAGCACAGCAGCTTGAATTCAGCGACTGCGTCAGCCTGCCCGCGCGCGCCAAAATCGAGCGCTACGAGCACCGCGCGATTGGCAGCACTCACCGGCGAGCGTGTCAGATGGTAAGAATCAAGCACGCAGGAATCTCAATGCTGCGCACGCGGCCGTGCGCCTTCGACGCACCTGCGCCGTAAGGCCATCACAACTGCGCGCCACGACCGCCAACTTAAGCGTCGCCGCCCTCGGTCAGATTCATCGTCACCGGGCGCGACGGCACCACGGTCGAGATCGCGTGCTTGTAGACCATCTGGGTCACGGTGTTTTTGAGCAGCACGACGTATTGATCGAAGGACTCGATCTGGCCTTGCAGCTTGATGCCGTTGACGAGGTAAATTGCTACTGGAACATGTTCCTTGCGCAGCGTGTTCAGGAACGGGTCTTGTAGCATTTGCCCTTTGTTGTTCGTAGTCATGACTTGGCCCTTCTTATTGGCGTGGTTGAAACTTGAATGTACACGATTGTGCTGCGTTCGCACAATCCGAATCTTCAAGCGGTGTCAGCAGCAAATGGCGGTGTTGCTGGCGGATTCAAGCGGGCGGGCGCGCCGATTGACAAGATTTCAGGACTGCTCAAGGAACACCCGTCTATGGAATGCGCGCCTATTTTTCCGCGTAGGGATTGCGCCCCTGCTTGAACTCCACCCGCAATGGAGTGCCTTTTAGCTTAAAAGTTTCCCGGAACATGCCTTCGAGATAGCGCTTGTAGCTGTCCGGCACGTTTTGCAGCGCATTGCCATGCACCACGATGATGGGGGGGTTCATGCCGCCCTGGTGCGCATAGCGCAGCTTCGGGCGGCCTTGGCCGGCGCGCGGCGGCTGCTGGCGCGACACCGCGTCGATCAACGCCCGCGTAATCCGTGGCGTCGACAGTTTGGTGGTCGCTGCCGCGTAGGCATCGCCCGCCGACTTCATCATGCTGCCGATGCCCTGATTTTCCAGCGCAGAGATGAAGTGCAGATTAGCGAACGAGAGAAATTGCAATTTGCGTGCGATGTCGGCCTTGATCCGCTCACGCACGTAGTTGTCGAGGCCATCCCATTTGTTCACCGCCACCACCAGCGCGCGGCCGGATTCGAGAATGAAGCCGGCAATGTGCGCGTCCTGGTCCGAAATGTCCTGCCGTGCATCAAGCACCAGCACGACGATATTGGCGTCTTCAATCGCCTGAATCGTTTTGACGACGGAAAATTTTTCAATCGTCTCGAACACCTTGCCGCGTTTGCGCAGGCCAGCCGTGTCGATCAGCGTATACGGCTTGCCCTGCCAGTCGAACTCAATCGCAATCGCATCGCGCGTGGTGCCGGGCTGGTCAAACGCGATCACGCGCTCTTCCCCCAACAAGGTGTTGACCAAGGTCGATTTACCGACATTGGGCCGACCGGCGATGGCGATGCGCGGACGCTTCTCGACAACATCGGTTTCTTCGGCCGCGTAGGGGTAGGCTTCGAGCGCCAACTCCAGCAAGTCACGCACCCCGTCGCCGTGGGCGGAAGAAATCGAATACGGATCACCCAGACCCAGCTCGTAGAATTCATTGGCGACGCCGCTACGCGTCATGCCCTCGGTCTTGTTGACCGCCAGCAGCACCTTGCGGCCCGCCTTGCGCAACATCTCCGCGATGTTGTGGTCGTGCCCGGTCACCCCGGCGCGGCCATCGGTGAGGAACACCACCACGTCGGCCTCGGCAATCGCCTGCTCGGCCTGACGCGCCATTTCGCTGACGATACCGCTCTTGGCGTCCGGCTCGAAGCCGCCGGTGTCGATCACCAGATAGGGTTTCTCGCCCAAGCGGCCGTGACCGTAGTGACGGTCGCGCGTCAGGCCGGGAATATCGGCGACGATCGCGTCGCGCGATTTGGTCAAGCGGTTAAACAGAGTCGATTTGCCAACGTTCGGCCGGCCGACCAGTGCAATGACTGGTTTCATGATGTGAGCCTGAGTGTGTCGCGCGGTACCGGGTGAAATTGGTACCGCCCCAAACGCGGTTCGGGAAGCGGCACATTTAGCGGTAGCTCGCACTATGATGGAACAAGCTACATTGTAGCATTTTGGCGCTGTCAAAGACACTTGAATTGCCTTCTAAAATACGTGAAGAACGGCTCCCACCAAGGGTTTTCACCTTTTATCTTCGACCCGTTTTTTCTCTCAAACATACAATGATCCAGCAAGCCCGCGCGTTTTACCGCGAGTACGCCCGCGACTTCATCGCTCAATATTGGCTCGTGTTGCTGGCGTTCGCCGTGGCACTCGGGCTCGGCTTCAAATACATCAATCCGGCACCGCCCGACGCCATCGACATTAGCACCGGGCCGGACGAAGGCACCTTCAGCGTCTATGCCGAACGCTACCGCGCCGTGCTCGAACGCGACGGCGTCGAACTGCGCATCCACAAATCAAACGGCGCCAAAGAAAATTTGTCGCGCCTGCTCGATGACGGCTCCGGCATGGATGTCGGCTTCGTGCAAGGCGGCCTAGCCAGCGATGGCATCACGCCGCAGACCGCCGAGCAGGTCTGGTCGCTCGGCAGTATGTACTACGAGCCGCTGTGGATTTTTGTCCGCACCGGCACACCGGCCGGCCTGGCACCGGCTGCTGCCAAAAACGCTGACAGCAAAATCGGCGCCGGCAGCCAAACCCGCGCTGCCAGCGCGCCGCCCGCCGCACCCACCAGGCTAACCCAGCTAAAAGGCCAGCGTATCGCCATCGGCGCGCCCGGCGGTGGCACGCGCACCCTGTCGCAGCGCCTGCTGACGTCTTCCGGCGTCACCGCCAGCAACGCCACTCTGTTGCCGCTATCAGGCCGGGCGGCCGCCGATGCGCTGCTCGACGGCAGTATCGACGCCGCAATGTTTTTGACCACCCTCGATGCGCCGCATGTCCAGCAATTACTCGCCACCCCCGGTTTCGCCCTGATGAATCTCGATCAGGCCGAAGCCATCGTGCGCAATTTCCCGTTTTTACACAAGCTGCGCCTGCCGCACGGCAGCTTCGATCTGGAACGCAACATCCCCGCCGAAGATATTCATCTGCTCGCTCCCACCGTCATGCTGGCGGCACGCACCGACCTGCACCCCGGCCTCGCGGCACTGCTGCTCAAAGCCGCCACCGAAGTGCATGGCGATGCCAGCCTGCTACAAAAAGAGCACGAGTTTCCGGCGGATCGCGACACCGAGCTTCAGCTCAGTCCGGACGCCGCGCGTTTTTTCAAATCCGGCCCGCCGTTCCTGCAAAAATATTTGCCATTCTGGGTCGCCACCTGGATCGACCGGATGTTCTTCATCCTGTTGCCGATTCTCGCGGTACTCATCCCGGTGACCAAAATTGCGCCGCTGGTCTACTCCTGGCGCATTCGCTCCAAGGTGTATCACTGGTACGGCGAACTCAAGTTTCTCGAAGGCCAGTTGCGTGACGCCCCCGGCGCAGCCAATTTGCCCGGTTACCTCGAGCGGCTCGACTGGATCGAAGATCAAGTCAACCGCATCCGCCTGCCGCTGGCGTTCTCAAACCATGTGTATTTTTTGCGCGAGCATATTGAGCTCGTAAGGAACGCAATTGTGCGGGCGTCGAACAAGCCCGCGTGAAGCGGGCTCGCGCGTTGCGGCGACACAGCGCAGCGAAGGCGCGCGTGTGCGCGCGTCCTACTTGAAGCGCGCCAGCGCCTCCGCCGCGCGCTCGACGGCGATCACTTCCAGGCCTGGAATCGGATTTTTTGGCGCATTCGCTTTCGGGATCAACGCTTGGGTGAAACCGAGCTTCACGGCTTCCTTCAAGCGCTCCTGCCCGCGTGGCGCGGGGCGGATTTCGCCGGCCAAGCCGACCTCACCGAACACCACTAAGCCGTTCGGCAAGGCCTTGCCTTTCAACGACGACACAATCGCCAGCAGCACCGCCAAGTCCGCCGCCGGCTCACCAATTTTCACGCCGCCGACCGCGTTGATGAACACGTCCTGGTCATGGCACGTCACGCCGACATGCCGGTGCAGCACCGCGAGCAACATCGCCAGACGGTTCTGTTCGAGGCCGACTGACAGGCGGCGCGGATTCGGCGCATGCGCATCATCGACCAACGCCTGAATCTCGACCAGCAAGGGCCTTGTCCCCTCTTGCGTCACCAGCACGCACGACCCCGGCACCTCTCGATCATGCTGCGATAAAAACAGCGCCGACGGGTTAGACACGCCCTTCAATCCCTTGTCGGTCATCGCGAACACGCCAAGTTCATTGACTGCACCAAAACGGTTTTTGATCGCGCGGATCAGGCGGAACGACGAGTGTGCGTCGCCTTCAAAGTAGAGCACCGTATCAACGATGTGTTCGAGCACGCGCGGCCCGGCAATCGAGCCGTCCTTCGTCACATGGCCGACGAACACAATGATCACGCCCGTCGATTTCGCCACCCTTGTGAGTTGCGCCGCGCATTCGCGCACTTGCGAGACCGAACCGGGCGCGGCGGTGAGTGCGTCCGAATACAGCGTTTGAATCGAGTCAATCACCGCGATCTCGGGCTTCTCGTGATGCAGCGCCGCCTGAATTTTTTCCAGGCTGATCTCGGCGAGAAATTTCAAATTCGGCGCGGCGAGGCCGAGGCGTTGCGCCCGCAACGCGATCTGCGCGCCCGACTCTTCGCCGCTGACATAGAGCACATTCTTGTTCGCCGACAAGCCTGCGAGTGCCTGCAACAGCAACGTCGATTTGCCGATCCCCGGATCGCCGCCAATCAGCACCACCCCGCCCGGCACCAGCCCACCGCCAAGCACGCGGTCAAACTCTTCTATCGAAGTCGGCACGCGTGGCGCATCGCGCGCCTCGATCTCAATCAGTGACTTGACTTCAGCGGTACCCGCGAGCGCGGCGTAAGAAGTACTGAAACGATTGGTGGGAGCGGATTTCCCGGCATCGACCTTGAATTCAGACAGCGTGTTCCAGGCGTTGCAATGCGCGCACTGGCCTTGCCATTTCGATGACTCGCCGCCACAGTCGTTGCAGACGTAGGCGGTCTTTTCGGCCTTGCTGCCGATCTTGCTGCTCTTGGCACTTTTCGCGCCGGCCGATGCTGCTGAGTTAAACGCCACAAGTGTTCCCTATTCAATCACCGGCACGCGCGCGGCCAATGCACACATCAATTCATACGACACGGTGCCTGCCACTGTCGCCACCTCATCGGCACTCAAACCTTCTCCCCACAGCGTCACCGCGCTGCCGATACCCGCGTTTGGCAACGCCGATAAATCAACGTAGAGCATGTCCATCGCCACCCGGCCGACGGTGCGGGTACGCACGCCATCGACAAGAACCGGCGTGCCGACGTCCGCATCGCTCGCGTTCGTGCCAGGTGCATGCCGCGGATAGCCATCGGCGTAACCGCACGCGACCACACCGATACGCATTTCACGCGCAGCGCGGTAAATGTAGCCGTAGCCGACGCCTTCGCCTTTTTTTAGCGTTTGCACCGCGATGATCTCGCTCGATAAGGTCATCGCCGGTTTGAGTTGCAGCGCCTCGGCACTTTGCTCTGGAAACGGCGATGCGCCATACAACAGGATGCCGGGCCGCACCCAGTCGGCGTGCGTTTCGGGGTAACGCAAAATCGCTGCCGAATTCGCCGTGCTGCGCGCACCGCCGAGCCCGTCGGTCACGCGCGCAAAGGTGCCGAGTTGGTCGGCTACCCCCGACGGCCCATCCGCATCCGCAAAGTGCGTCATCAGCGTGATCGATTTAACCCCGCGCAGCCCGTGCAACCGCGCATGCGCTTTGGCTACCGCATCGCCGGTAAACCCAAGCCGGTTCATGCCGCTGTTGATCTTCAAATACACATCGAGCGGGCGGCGCAATTTCCCGCTGGCGGGCCCTCTGGCAACCCCGCTGGCAGACGCCACCTCAATCAGGTCGATTTGCTCACGGCAATGCACCACCGGCGTCAGGTGCAGTGCATCGACGATCTCAATATCACGCGCCTCAAAAATCCCTTCGAGCAGCAAAATCGGATGGGCAAACCCAGCCTCGCGCAAACGCGCTGCCTCACTCAAATCGAGCAGCGCAAAACCATCGGCCGAACGCAAGGCCTCCGCCACCCGCGTAAGCCCGTGACCATAGGCATTCGCCTTGACCACCGCCCATACTTTCGACGCCGGCGCGCGAGCCCGCGCTACAGCTAAATTGGCACTGAGGGCGGCAGCGGAGATGCGAGCTTGGATCGGACGGGGCATGCGAAAATACTTGAGGAATTTGTGCCGGTTGCGGTGGCGCTATTCTAATCAGTTAGAGACCTCCGGCCGGTGTCAAGCGTACCCGGGGTCAAGCGCACCAACACTTTTCCACTCTCGATACGGCAGCCTTCACTTATGCAACGTGGCTTCTACACCATCATGGCAGCGCAGTTTTTTTCCTCGCTGGCCGACAACGCACTGTTCGTCGCGGCGATTGAGCTGCTCAAGGAATCCGGCGAGCCGGAATGGCAGCGCGCCGCACTGGTGCCGATGTTCGCGCTGTTCTACGTGATGCTCGCGCCCTTCGTCGGCGCATTTGCCGATTTGCTGCCAAAAGGGCGGGTGATGTTTCTGGCCAACATTCTCAAAATCGGTGGCTGCGCGTTGATGTTGTTTGGCGTCCATCCTCTACTCGCCTACACGGTTGTGGGGCTCGGTGCCGCTGCCTATTCGCCCGCCAAGTACGGCATTCTCACCGAGCTGTTGCCTTCGTCGCAACTGGTGAAAGCGAATGGCTGGATCGAAGGCCTCACCATCGCCTCGATCATTCTCGGGGTGCTGTTGGGTGGTCAATTGATCGGTCCGAAGATTTCTGAAGCGCTGCTTGACATCGACATTCCCAATCTTGACCTCGGCATCGACACCGCGCCGGAGGCGGCGATTTGTTTCATCATCATCTTCTATTTTCTGGCGGCCGGATTTAACCTGGGGATTCCCCTCACCGGCGCAAAAATGATCCCGCTGCCACCACGCGTCAGTGATTTGATCAGCGATTTCTGGCGCTGCAATCGCGCGCTGTGGCGCGACAAATTCGGGCAAATTTCGCTCGCCACCACCACTTTGTTCTGGGGTGTATCGGGCAACTTGCGCTACATCGTTCTGGCCTGGGCCGCTGCCGCTTTGTCCTACAACACCACCCAGGCGTCCAACCTGGTTGGCGTGGTGGCGCTTGGCACCGCAGTGGGCGCAGTGGTCGCCAGCACGCGCGTGCGTCTGCACGAGGCGACACGGGTGATCCCGCTGGCCATCACCATGGGCGTGCTGGTGATCTTGCTGATCTTCATCAACAACGTTTGGGTGGCCGCGCCGTTTCTCATTTTGCTTGGCGGTATCGGCGGCTTTCTGGTGGTGCCGATGAACGCCTTGTTGCAGCATCGCGGCCACAACCTGATGGGCGCGGGCCGCTCCATCGCGGTACAAAATTTCAACGAGCAGGCCTGCATTCTGGGCTTGGGTTTTCTCTACACCAGCGCCACTGGGGTCGGCGTCAGCGCGTTCGTGGCGATCGCCGGCTTCGGCATCCTGGTCGCCTCGGTGATGTGGATGATTGGGCGCTGGCATGGCTCCAATCTGGTTCACCACACTGAAGAAGTACACCGCCTGCTCGACATCGCGCGCAGCGACAAGTCACATTAACTGCGCACATTAACTGCGCGCACTGGCCACGCCCAAGCTGCGCGCGGGTTGCCGCTTAGGCCTGCGCGCCTGCTCCGGCGGCAGCCGCCTGCGAAAATGTGCGTCGCGCCAACAGCAGGTCCTCCCAGCTCTTGGCTTTTTCGGTCAGGCTGCGCAGCAAATACGCCGGGTGATAGGTGACGATCACCGGGGTATTTTGATAAGTGAACACGCGCCCGCGCATGCTCGCAATCGAGGTGTCGGATTGCAAAATCGTCTGCGCGGCAAAGCGCCCCATCAGGATGATCAGTTGCGGCCGGAGCAATGCGATTTGCCGCTCCAGGTGCGGCGCGCACGCCGCCACCTCGGCCGGTTGTGGGTCACGATTGCCGGGCGGGCGGCACTTCAAAACGTTGGCGATGTAGACGTTTACGCTGCGCTGCAAGTCGAGCGCTGCGAGCATGCTGTCAAGCAGCTTGCCCGCCTGGCCGACGAAGGGCTCACCCGCCCGGTCCTCCTCCTGCCCGGGCGCTTCGCCGATGATCATCCACTTGGCTTTCTCGTCGCCGGTGCCGAACACGGTGTTGGTGCGGCCCGCGCAGAGGCCGCAGGCCTGGCAATTGGCCACGGCCGATTTGAGTTTCGGCCATTCCATGCGCGCGATCTCGGCGGTGCGCGCGGCTTGATCCGGCAGGTTGGCGGTTGCCGGGCTGAGCGCTTTTTGAGGAACACTGGCTGAAGAGGCGCTGTGGATGCGGGTTTCCGGCCTTGAAGCGGCAACATTGGCTTGCACCAACGGTTTCGGGACAGGCGCCGTCGCAGCCCGCTCACGCCACACCGGCGTGATGCCCATCTCTTTGAGCATGTCGACGCGATTCATCCGCGTGCCTCGGCCGGCAGGCTGCGCCCGAACACCAGCGCGTCCTCGCGCCCCTGCTGCGCCGGGTAGTAGCCACGACGCTGGCCGAGTTGCGTGAAGCCGGCCCGGCTATACAACGCAATCCCGGCGGTGTTGGACGGCCGCACTTCGAGCAACATATTGTGCGCGCCGTCCTGATGCGCTTGCACCATCAGCAGCGTCAACAGCCGCGCTCCCAGACCACGCCCTTGCTCGGCGCGCGCCACCGACAGGTTGAGCAAATGTGCTTCGCCCGCGCCGATCATCACTACCGCATAGGCCGCAAGGTGGCTTCCTTCAAGGTTGCTGCCTACGCCGGTGCTGCTCTCGCAATACAGCGAGCAACGATAACCGGCGTTGAGCGAATCAGCAAAGTTGCCTGCCGTCCAGGGAAACGGGTAAATATCGTCCTCAATCTGCATCACGCGCGGAATGTCGTCGGGCG
>JAYVSR010000298.1:0-2501 GCA_043775155.1 Burkholderiales bacterium
TGCTCACTCGCCATGCTGGGCGATGGAGAACACATGGTGAGTCTCGATCAAGCGATTGAAACCATGCGTCGTACTGGCGCTGATATGCAAACGAAATACAAGGAAACCTCGCTCGGTGGATTGGCTTTCACGATTCCGGTGCGGCAGGTGGAATGCTGAATTCTCGATAGCCTCCACAATCGAGTCCAAGCGTGGGCGCGGCGTTTGCAGCCAATGTCTTGAAACGGCAACATTGGTGCGGTTTTCCAAGCAATGTGCTTGGAGGCGCTCGTCCTGATTGGGCCTTAAGGCACCCCATATTGAGATTTAGCTTATGACTGCTTCGCCCCTTAGCGGTTTCAAACGTCACGCTCAACCAACTGTTTTTGCCTACCGGCAATCTAGTGCAGGCGGTGAAATAATATCCGTTGTGATCGTTAACTTGCGCGACGTGAATCTGTGTGTGACGGTATCAGGGCATCGAGTACTTTGGCCGAACAAAGCACACCCGGCAAACCCGCGCCCGGATGTGTTCCAGCGCCAACGAGATAGAGATTCTTGATACCTTCAGCGCGATTGTGAAAGCGAAACCAAGCGGACTGTCGAAACAGCGGGGCGACTGAAAAACCTGCACCGTGTTCGCTCAGATAGTCACTCTTGAAGTTTTCTGGTGTCATGTAGAAATCGCTCGTAATACATGTGCTGAGACCGGGCAGGATGGTCTCTGCTAGTGCGGCTACGATTCGCTCTTGCAAGCGTGGACCTTCAACGGCCCAATTGATGTTGGCTTGCAGATTTGGAACCGGGCACAGCACATAAAAACTGTCGCAGTCAGGTGGTGCGAAACTGGCATCTGTCGCGGTTGGACGATGGAGGTAGAGCGAAAAATCCTTCGATAAAACTTGGTGGTCAAAGATGTCGGCAAGCAGTTCGCGGTAGCGCGCGCCCAGCCAAATCGTGTGATGCGCAACGTTTGGGTAACGTTTCGTTGTACCAAAATAAAGTACAAATAGTCCCATTGAGAATTTTGCGGTGGCAAGCTTCAAGTGTGCTGAATAGGCCTGTTTTTTAGGTGCGACCATCGCGGCATACAAGTGGGCGGGGTCGGCATTTGACACAATCACATCGGCAGATATCGACGAACCATCAGTCAGGGTTAAACCTGTGGCAATACCGTTATTGATATCAATTCGGCCAACGGTGGTGTTTAGTCTAATGTTGATACCTTGTCTGACCATCAACGCGCCGAGCGCTTGCGTGATAGCGCTTGTGCCACCCATGGCAAAATGTACGCCGTAAGCGCGCTCGAGATAGTGAATCAAGCTATAGATACTGGTGGTGTTGAAAGGATTGCCGCCGACCAGCAGCGGCTGGATCGAGAATGCCTGGCGCAGCTTCGGGTTGACCAGATGGCGTGAAACAAGCTGCCATACGGTGTAATAACTGCGCAACCGAAGCAGTCGTGGAATTTGCCTGAGCATGGTTGCAAAGCGATGAAACGGCACCGCTGAAAGTTCCTGAAAAGCAACATCAAAAATTTTCTTCGAATGCGTCAATAGGCGACGGTAACCATCAACATCGAGAGGCTCGATGCGCTTAATTTCTGCCAGTGTTTCATCCAATGTTCCACCGTAATCAAACTGTGTGTTGTCCGCAAAGTGAAACCGATACCATGGCGTCAACGGCACTAGGTGAACGTGGTGCGACATCTTCTCGTCAAATAAAGCAAATAGTTCCTCAAAGAGAAACGGCGCAGTAATAACGGTCGGTCCGGCATCATGCTTGAATCCGTTACGCTCAAAAACTTGTGCCCGCCCGCCCAGAGCCGGGCAGCGATCAATGATGGACACGTCGTAGCCTTTCGCGCGTAGCCGTAAGGCGGCGGCAATGCCGCCAAAACCGGCACCAATAACAATTGCTTTCATATCATCCGTTCGCCAGCTAGTTCAGTAAAAAATCCTGATCCTCGGCGCAGTAACGACGTTTTTCGATAACCGCGAAGAAATTTTTTGGCTACCCCGTATTTGCTTGGCTCTTCGTATAAGTGGAGTCGTTGCAGAGCAGATTGAACATTTCCGGGGTTGCCATTATTCCAAACTTGCTGTTTGTCGTGATTACGCGCTCATAGTGCGTTCTGATTCACTTACTGCCACTGACCAAATGATTAGGCCAAACGCAATTTTGTTTAACACGTCGGCCGCGTTGTAAATGATGTTGAGTGCGTTGGCGCTATCTGCCGGGCTATTGCCAGTAAGGTATCCAAAGAAATAGCCGATTGGATAAATCGCCCAGCCAACGGTCACAATCCAGCGCATCAAATTAAACGCAGATTGCACCGCAGGTGGAGCACTTTGCGCGTTTATCTTGCCTGCTTGGCCGAAAAATATTTCGTACAAAATATATGCCCACCCAGCCATACCAATAACAAATGCCGGTAATGCTTTCACATATCCTGCCTCGCCCACATATCCGCCCACCAGCATTACGATTGTGCCGATCATCAGCCGCCAAAAGACGCCAGC
>JAYVSR010000299.1:0-3273 GCA_043775155.1 Burkholderiales bacterium
TGCAAAAACTGCATGTCGCCCGGCTCGAATGACATTTGCAAATGAATTGTGGGATCGTTCACCAGCTCATCAATCAAATCCATCACTTCAATTTGTTGCGGCGTCAGGCGCGGCGCATCGGCGAAGCGGTGCTGCGCTTCTTCGATGTAGTGGCGCAAATAAATGCCCGAGAGTCGGCCTTGATGCCAGTTGAAAATCGGAATCTCGAAATAAGGCTTCATCCCCATCGGCACTTCGCCGCGCCGGTCGGTGGCGTAGGGCAAAAAGGCTGCGGCGATCAAGTCAGGGCGGCGCTTAAGAATCTCGTTGTAAATCGTCATCGAACTGGCGATGAACGATTCGCCGCCGCTCTTCGCGGTTTGCAGGCAGAGCAGGCCCACGATGTCGGCTGAGTCGGTGTGATATTCGAGGCGGCGATTGGTTTGATAGAAGCGCGTGTTGCCCAGGCTGATGTCGGCGCCAACGTCTTTTACGTGGCCCAGCAAATGGCCTTTGCCGTTGGATGAACGCAGCGTGCCGAAGTGCCGGCCGAGGCCGAGATAGGCAATCGCATTGGAAGCAATGTCATAACGCTGCACCGGGAAACCGCGCACCATGCAGAAGCCGCAGCCCGCGATGATTTCGTGAAGAATCGCTCCCAGCTTGGTTTTCAGGCCATTCAACGGAAAGTTTGCGGTACTGATCGCTTCCATTGGCGCGCCGCTCGCTTTGAAGTGCGTGATGGCGCGGTCGATCTCGTCGATGTCGCCGGCACCAAGATGCCAGATCCAGTCATTGCGCTGCGCCATCTCGCGCCCCGACCAGGCGGACGGGCCGGTGATCGGGCCGGGCGGCATCGACGGAGAGTAGGCTTTGAGTATGGCGGACATGAAGTTGCGAAGGTGGGGCGGCGCAGACGGTACCAGCGCTGTTTGATGCAGACAACAGAAAACGTAATATATTCCATTCTTGGTCGCACACAATAATCAGGAGACTTCCAATGAAATCGTTTCGCGTGAGCAAACGCGTGTCCGCTGCCATATCCATGACCGGATTGGCGAGCGTTGGCGTGATGCTCTTCACCTCATACAGCACGTCCGCGCAAAACTACCCGAGCCGCCCGATCACCTTCATCGCGCCGTACGCGGCAGGCGGCGATAGCGATCTCGCCGGGCGCAACCTTGCGGCGGCGGCGGCGAAATACATCGGCCAGCCGATGATTGTGCAGAACATTGTTGGCGCTTCCGGCACGATCGGTTCGATGCGCGTGCGCAGCGCCACGCCGGACGGTTACACCTTGCTGATCGCGCGTGGCGGCTCGCAGGCGATTACCCCGGCACTGGACACAAAAACGCCCTACAAGTGGAACGAGTTCACCATGCTGTCGCTGCTGGAGTTCAACCCGGTGGCTTGCGCTGTCAAGAGCGACGCACCACAGAAAAATCTGAGGGACCTGCTCGACACCGTGAAGGCCAACCCCGGCAAACTCAACTACGCCACTGCTGGCCCCGGCACCACGCAGCACATGGCGGTGGAAGTGCTGCTCAACGCAGCCGGCCTGCCGTCGAAAGCCGCTGAGGGCATCGGCTACAAGAGCGGCGGCGAGACCACCACTGCGCTGTTGTCGGGCCAAGTGCAATTCATCTGCAACAACATCCCGACGCTGGGCGGGCATTTCAAGGGCGGCACGCTGCGCCCGCTCATGGTCACCACGGCGGAGCGCTTGAAGGAGTATCCGGAGATTCCCACCGCGCGTGAACTCGGCTACCCGCAGATGGAAGGCGTGATGGGCTGGAGCGGACTCTATGGCCCGCCGGGCTTGCCGGCTGAAGTAGTCAACAAGTGGGTCGATGCGTTCAAGAAACTCGCACAAGATGCCGATTGGCTCAAGGGCAATGCGGGTTTCGGCGGTGTGCCGGCGATTCGCTCGCAAGCGGATACAGAGAAGTTCGCGCGTGAGCAGTATGAGATGTACGAAAAGCTGGGGACTAGTCTGGGCTTGCGCAAGTAGGCGGCACAAAAAGGCGGCGCAAAAAGGCGGCACAAACAAGGCGGCACAAAAAGGCGGCGCAAAAATCAGCGCGCCGCCTGCGCGATGAGCGTCACTTTCAGTCCCGCGCCCGACGCCGGAATTTTGTCTGGCGTTACGCCGGCCGGGTAGCTGATCACCAACTCGGCATCGTTCTTCCAGCTAAGGGCGAGCGGCAGCGAACGCTGGCCGACTGACATCGCGCCCAACGCGTCTTTGGTGGTCGCAGCGAACACCAGCGCCGTGCTGGTGGTGCCGGACGGATTGATGCTTCGCACCACCACCACGGTACGCAACAAGTCGGTGCTGCGACAGGCTTCTTGATCATGCAGTGCGCGCCGCTGGCCCGAGGGCGAGGCGACGTTTTGTACCGGCAAGCTGTCGCACTCCGGCTCGCGCCACTCGCCCCAGCGGCCCGACATCATCACCAGCGCCACTGCGCCGAAGGCGATGGTGACGCCGAGGAAAGCGGCGTTGTTGGCGTTAAACAGGCGGATTTTCATGCGCGTGAGTGTGCCAGAAATTGCGTGATGTACTGGGTTCATTTTCGGCCTCAGTGCCACAATACCCCCCGGACTCAACATCAAGAGGGAAAACGCATCATGGCAGGTGAAACAATCGGATTTATCGGGCTGGGAAAAATGGGTTTGCCGATGGCCGCCAATTTGTTGAAGGCGGGCTTTAGCGTCAACGGCTTCGATGTCAGTGCGAATGCCGGTGCCGAGCTGCAAGTGCAAAACAGCTTCACGCGCGCCGCCACGGCGCACGATGCAGCGCGCGCAGCCGGCATCGTCGTCCTCATGCTGCCCGACAGCAAGATCGTCGATCGTCTGCTGTGGGACGACGGCCTCGCCAACGCATTGACAAAGGGGGCGCTACTAATCGACATGGGTTCGTCCGACCCGATGAAAAGCAAAGTCAACGCCGAGAAACTCGCCGCGCTCGGCATCCGTTTCGTCGATGGCCCGGTGTCTGGCGGCGTCAAGCGCGCCATCGATGGCTCGCTCACCATCATGATCGGTGGCGACGCCGCAGCAGTCGAGGCCGCGCGCCCAGTGCTGGCGGCGATGGGCAAGTCACTGGTGCATGTCGGCGCATCCGGCGCGGGGCATGCAGTGAAGGCGCTCAATAACTACGTCTCGGCAGCCGGCCTGCTCGCGGTGTGTGAGGCGCTCACCGCCGCACAGAAATTTGGCATCGACCCGAAGACCGTCAATCAGGTGTTGAATACCTCCACGGGCCGCAACAACACGACGGACGTAAAG
>JAYVSR010000300.1:0-3772 GCA_043775155.1 Burkholderiales bacterium
CCGGTTCTGGGTCGTCGTTGCGTTTGGCACATCGAAGAAAGCGGGCGATTTGCTGACTGGCCAATTCGCCGTCTCGCCGCAACACGGAGCGTCATTCAAAAAGAGCGGTCTCGCGCTGCCAACCAAATTTTCATTCGAACGCGAAAAACTGGCGAAACTGCCGTACAGCGAAGAATGGTTTGCAATTCCAAAACCGCCGCGCACCACGCAGGACACTCCAAAGATCGGCGTACTTGACGCGGGGTACTACGCCAGAGCTATTCAGGCCGCTGGTGCGGCAGCCAACATTCAGGCCACTTTGAGAGAGTTGGAAGCAATTGAGTTTGGCGCCCTGTCGATAAAATGATTTCGCGCTCGCCAAAATTTCCGTGCTCTCCATGTCAATCGCCCTCGCTCAAATCTCCCACGAAAAAGCCACAATCGTCTCCCTAAAATGCGATCCGGTTTTTGCCGCCGAGTACCTCAGAGCGGTATTGACAGGTGGAGACCGGTTGGAAGCCCAACTCGCACTGTTGCGAATAAATGAGGTATATGAGTCACATTCCGCGTCCTCACCGGATGGCGAATATCGCAGATGAAGACGAATCAAGAAGCCACATTGTCGTTTGCAGTGATTCGCGGCGTGTTGCCGCGCCCGGCTGAAGCGCACTCGGTGCAAGAGATGAATGAAGCCGTGGTGAACGCTGCGGCAGAGCGTTTCAAATCCGTCGCCCCGCCTTCTCCCAATACGGATCCCGCAAGCGCCGCTTGAAAATCTTGCCGCTGTCCTCACGCGGCAGCGCGGCGTGGAAGGTGACGGTGCGCGGCACCTTGAATTTGGCGAGGCGCGCCAGCAAAAACTCGCGCACCTCATCGGCACTCATGCTCGCGCCCGGCGCCAGTTCGACCGCCGCCGCCAGCGTTTCGCCGAGATCATCATCGGGAATGCCGAACACGGCGCAGTCACGCACCTTGTCACACTGCACCAGCGCCGATTCAATCTCTGCCGGGTAGATATTGACGCCGCCGGAAATCACCATGTCGCTGCGGCGGTCGCACAGATAGAGATAGCCGTCTTTCAGATACCCGATGTCGCCGCAACTGATCAGGCCGTCGCGCTCGATTTCGGCGCGCTTCTCCGCCTTGTTGTGATACGTGAACTCGGGGTAGCACGGCACGTGCATGTAGATTTCGCCGGTGCCGCCTTCGGGCACCGGTGCACCGTCCTCGTCGTAAAGCACGATGCGCGTGCCCGGTGTGGGCCTGCCCGCGGTACCGGGCCGCGTGAGCCAGTCCTCCGAGCTGCATACCGTCGCGGTGCCGGCTTCGGTGCTGCCATAGGTTTCGACCACCACTGACCCCCACCAGTCGATCAGCGCTTTTTTGACTTCGACCGGGCAGGGTGCGCCGGTGTGCGTGACCCACTCTAGCGAGCTCACGTCGTAGCGCGCGCGCACTTCGGGCGGCAGTTTGAGCAGGCGTACGAACATGGTCGGCACCATCACGGCATGGGTGATGCGGTGGCGCGCGATGGCGGCGAGCGTCGTTTCGGCATCGAAGCGCGAATGCATCACGAACACTTCGGCGTGGGCGAAGCCGTTGCGCATGAAGGCGTTGGGCGAGGAGTGATACAGCGGGCCGTTGACCAGCGCGCGCATGCCGGGGCGCACGCCGTAGACGCACTTGAACATCTCGGCGGTGGCCACTGCCTGTTCCGGTGTGGCCGGCTTGCGCCGCACGCCTTTCGGTTTGCCGGTGGTGCCGGAGGTGTAGATCATTGACGAGCGCGTGGCTGGCGGGGTGCCGCTCCACGGTGTGGCTGCGGCGAGCCAGGTGTGCCAATCGATGAAATGGTGCGCAGTGTCAACAGCGTTGGTGGCGACAAAGGCAGCAGCCAATGATGCGGACACCGCCACCACCGGCAACCCGGCCGGCAGCGCATCACCCAACGCCAGTAACAAATCGGCGTGGCCGATCAGCACCTTCGGCGCGCAGTCGTCGAGCACATAGCGCACCTCGGACGCTTGTCCATGCCAGTTGATCGGCACCAGATAAATGCCGAGCTGCGCCGCGGCGAGCGTGGCTTCGACGAAGGCAAAGTCGTTGCGCAGCAGCAGCGCAACTGTGTCTCCTTCTTTCACACCCATAGCCGCGAGTGCGCCAGCGGCGCGTTGCGCGCGCTCGGTCAGTGTTGCGACGCTGACGTTTTGTTCGTCGAGAAATACTTGTCGTGCTGGTGCCAACGGCTGGCTCATGTGAAAATCTTCACTGGTCTGTAGAGAAAAAATTGGCTGAGATGCGCTCCAGGAGCCACTTTGGGGCCGGTTTAAAAGCGCGTTACTTCGGTGCCACCGCTTGCTCAATCTCCCCCACCGCCGCCTTGCGCGGATCAACCGGCGCGCCCCAGTAGTCGAACGAAGCGCGGATCGGCTCGAGCACACGCGGCTTGCGCGGCGCGACTTCGGGGAACTCCTCCATGCCGAAGCTGTATTCGAGCGTCATGCCGTCGGGGTCAAGGAAGTAGAGAAACATGCTGCCCGAAGGCGGATGCCGCCCCGGCCCGTTGACGATCGCCACTTTTTCGTGGTTGAAGCGCCAGATCGCCCGGCCGATGTCGTCCACCTCGGTGACCATGAAATTGACATGATGCAGGCCGCGCGACTTGCCCTTGCCGATGCCAAGCGAGTGATGGAACGGATTAGGGAAGCAGCGCATGAAGGTGACCGCCTCTTCGATGCTGTCTGACACCTTGAAGTTGAGCACGCCGGTAAAGAAGGCGACGGCCTCGGCGTAGTCCGGCGTGCGCAGGACGGTGTGGCCGAGGCGCTGGATTTTCGCCACCGTCGGCACGAAGGGCTGGCCGCCGAATTCGCGCATCGATTCGTAAAATTCGAAGGTTGCGCCGGTGCAGGGCTCGACCATGCGGATGCTGCGGCCCTGATGCAGGGCCGCGCATTCTTCGGCCGGCACTTCCCACACCGTAAGGCCCTTGTTCTGCAACAGTTCGAACAATCGCTCCAGTTCGGCGCGGCTTTCCATTTCGAAGCCGATGCGCTTCAAACCCGGCGCTGCGCCCTCACACAGCACGATGTTGTGGTGATCTTCGGAGCAGCGGAAGTGATGCGCACCGCCGGGGCTGGCGCCGTCATCGCGGCCGACGTCCTGCAAGCCCAAGGTCTCGCGGTAAAAACGCACCGAGCGTTCAAGGTCGGTCACGTTGAGGGCCACGTAGCCGAGTTTTTGGTAACGGATCGTCATCGCATTGCCCCTTCGCATTCGTTCCTATTCAAATTTCGCACCGGACTCTTTCACCAGGCGCGTCCACTGCGCCAGCTCCGCCGCAATGGCGCGGGCGAATTCCTCCGGCGTGTTGCTCACCGCATCGGCGGAAAGATCGTTCAGCGCCTTTTTCACGTTCGGCCGCGTCACTGCCTGTGCGACAGCGCCCTGAATCTTGTTGATCACGTCGGCAGGCGTGCCGGCCGGCGCGAGCAGGCCGAACCACACCGTGCCGTTGAATCCGGGCACCGCTTCAGCCACGGTTGGCACGCCAGGCGCAAGATCGGTGGGTTTGTCAGTGGCAATGGCGAGAATTTTCAGTTTGCCGGCACGCGCATGCGGCAGGCCGTCCAGACCGGTCATGAACATCACCTGCACTTCGCCGCCGATGAAGCCGAGCATCGCCGGCGCGCCACCCTTGTAGGGGATATGCGTCATCTTCATGCCGGTGACAAAGTTGAAGTACTCACCGATCAAATGCGAGGCGGATCCGATGCCGACCGAGCCGTAGTTA
>JAYVSR010000301.1:0-9335 GCA_043775155.1 Burkholderiales bacterium
GCCGGCGCGATCATTGATCTCTTCGTCGATTTTCATCGGGTTGGTGTCACTGTGATGATCGCCACGCACGACGAGCGAGCGATGGCGCGCGCGTTGGGCGCGGCGAAAGCGGGCGCAGTGCATACGTTGCGCTTGGCGAACGGACGGCTGGAAGAAGTGCCGGCGCCCCACGTTGCGCCCCACATTACGCCACCTGGTGTGTCACAGAGCGTGGCACACGCAGGGGCAGCAGCAGGTGCCGCGCCACCGGAGTCCGCTACATGATGGCCTGGCTGCGCCTCCACGCGATGGCCTTCTTGGCCTCGTCAGCGCGGCTCGCGCGCACGCCGTTCGCCAGCCTGCTCAACATTTTGGTGATCGGCGTCGCCCTCGCCCTGCCCGCCGGTGCCTACACCCTGCTGCTCAATCTCACCGACGCTGCGCGCGGTGTGTCGTCTGATCCGGAAGTCTCGATCTTCCTCACCCTCGACGCGAAGAAAGACGACATTGCCGACATCGAGCGCCGCATCAAAAGCGAAGCCGGGGTCGCGCGCGCGACGTTCAAATCACGCGAGACCGCATTTGCCGAACTCAAAACCTCACCCGCGCTGGGCGACGTGCTAACTGCGTTGAATCAAAACCCGCTGCCCGATGCCTTCATCGTGCTGCTCACATCAAGCGACGCCGATGCCCTCGACCGCTTCGCTGCCAGCGCGCGTGCCTGGCCCAAGGTCGACCACGTGCAAGTCGATTCACTCTGGGTGCGGCGCGTCGCCGCCGCCTTAAAGGTCGGCCGGCTATCGGTGCTGGTGCTGGCCGCGCTGCTCTGCGTCGCGCTGCTCGCGGTCACGTTCAATACCATCCGTTTGCAAATTCTCACGCAGCGCGACGAGATCGAAGTCTCGAAATTGCTCGGTGCTACCGACGGCACGATTCGTCGTCCGTTCTACTACTACGGCGCACTGCTCGGCATGCTCGGCGGCGCGGCTGCTGCGTTGATGGTGTGGGGCGCGATCAGCGTGATGAACGCCGGCGTCGCCGATCTCGCACAAACCTATGCGTCGAACTTTTCGTTGCACATGCTCGATGCCGGCGATCTCGCCACCATCCTCGGCTTCTCCGCCGCGCTGGGCTGGCTCGGTGCGTGGCTGTCAGCGACGCGGCATCTGCGTGAGTTTGAACCTAAATAAACTTTGATCAGAGATCAGAGAACTGGCCGGAAACCGTTGGTGGATGCGGTTTTCGGCGAGTCGCCAAAAATAATTTGAACACGGCCCTTGGATTCCGGCGCTGTCTGACGCTCTGTTCTAAGCCCAAGGATCGAGGATACGTACACCAGTTGATTTGAAGTCGTCGACATTGCGCGTCACGACAGTCATGCCATGCACCAGCGCGGTGGCCGCAATCAAACTGTCACGCATCGGCTGCGGGTCAGGCACATGCAAGCCCGCACTACGTTGCGCCACGGCCAGATCCACCGGCAGGATGCGCCCAGCAAACGCCGGCAGTACGTGCCGGTCCATCCAGGTGCGGAACATCGCACCCTGAGCAGCGTCACGCCGCTCGATCAATTGCACACCAATTTCCAACTCTTGAATGGTGATGGCTGACAGATAAAGATCAGCAACGGCGGCGCTATTGGCCCAGCGGGCAACGCGCGTATTCGCCTTGCCAAGCCGCACTTTGCGCAACTCGGACACGACATTGGTATCGAGAATGAACATCAGGTGAGACGGGCAGGCCGCGCCAAATCACGCAATTTCGGCGCGTTGAATTTCAACTTTTCAATACCCGGAAACGCCAACAAATCAGCGATGCCCTGGCCGCCAGTCGCGGTGATGCGGCGGTAATGCTCAATGCTAAGCAGCACGTGGGCCGGCCGCCCGCGGTCAGTGATGATGACCGGGCCGGCGTTGGCCGCTTTTTTTGCCTCGCTGGCCTGCTGATTGAATTGGCGGCTGGAGAACGTAGTGATGGTCATGATTGAAATCCTCACTGCCCGGTACACCCTAAGCATGCGCGAACGATAATTGTAGAAATGTTACTACAATTTAAATTGATCTCAATGACCTTGTCCAGCCGCCATGGATAACATCACTCGCGCTTCACAAGAAAATCTGCTGACAGACCCATGAGAGCCGCTCCCAGAGCCACTCTAACCGGATTAAGTCAATGAAGCCCTTGTCCACCAACGTTCTTCAGCTATCGCCAAATACAAAAATCACATCCCCGCCAGCAATAACTTGAAGTCGCCAACCAGCCCCTCAAGCGGCTGGCCATGCCGCACGAACAGGCGCAAGCGCCCTTGCGGGTCGTAGACATACGAGCCCGCCGAGTGGTCAACGCTGTATGAGCCCGGCGTTTTGCCCGGCACTTTCTGAAAGAACACCTTGTAGTTTTTCGCGACGAACCGGGTGGACTCCAGATCACCGTAGAGACCGACGAAGGATGGGTCGAAGGCTGGCACGTACTGCGCCAACAGCGCCTCGGTGTCGCGCTCTGGGTCAACCGTGACGAACAGCACCTGCACCTTTTTTGCGTCCG
The DNA here is from genome assembly GCA_043775155.1 of Burkholderiales bacterium. GTDB lineage: Bacteria > Pseudomonadota > Gammaproteobacteria > Burkholderiales > JAEUOS01 > CANJDH01. Next base: position 2,524 of record JAYVSR010000301.1, read on the forward strand.
GCCCGAGCTGTTCCAGCACACCTTTCATTTCGGCGAGCGTGGTCGGGCAGACATCGGGGCAATTGGTGAAGCCAAAAAAAATCGATACCACTTTGCCCTTGTAGTCCGCCATGCTGCGCGGTTTGCCGGTGTGGTCGGTGAGGGCGAAGTCTTTGGCGTAGTCGGCACCGGTGATGTCGGTGTTTTTGAATTGCGGCTTGCTGCTGTCGCAGGCGGCGAGCAGGGTCAGTGCGGTGATCAATACACCAAGCGATGCGAAGAGTGTTTGCCGATTCATGTTCAAAATCCAATCAAGGGCGCGACGTAGTGATCGACCAGCAGCGCAGCAAACAGCGCGGCGAGATACCAGAGTGAATAGGCAAAGGTTTTTTTCGCCTGCGCATCGGAGTAATCGCGCATCAGCTTCCAGGCGTGCCAGATGAAACCTGCGCCCAGCCCAAGCGCGGTGACGAGATACAGCGCGCCGCTCATGCGGATGACGAAGGGCAACACCGTCGTCGCGGTGAGCAGGATGGTGTATAGAAAAATATGCAGGCGGGTGAACTCGGAGCCGTGCGTGACCGGCAGCATCGGCAAGCCGGCGCGTTTGTAGTCTTCGACGCGGTAGAGCGCGAGCGCCCAAAAATGTGGCGGCGTCCAGACGAAGATGATCAGCACCAGCAGCACCGCTTCGGGGGCGACTTCGCCAGTGACGGCGACCCAGCCGAGCAGCGGCGGCATCGCACCGGACAAACCGCCGATGACGATGTTCTGCGGCGTGGTCGGCTTGAGGATGATGGTGTAGATGAAGGCGTAGCCGAAGAAGGTGGCGGCGGTGAGCCACATGGTGAGCGGATTGACGAAGACGTAGAGCAGCGCGCCACCGATCAACCCAAGCACGGCGGCGAAGATCAGTGCGTCGCGCGTGCTCAGTTCACCGCGCGCCATCGGGCGGGCGCGGGTGCGCGCCATCTGCGCATCGATGCGCGCTTCGACCAGGCAGTTCACTGCGAATGCCGCACCGGCAAGAATCCAGATGCCTGCTGCACCGGCGAACAAAATCACTGGCTCCACCATGCCGGGGGTGGCGAGGAACATGCCGATCACCGCGCAGAACACCGCGAGCAGGGTGACGCGCGGTTTGGTGAGTTCCCAAAACTGGCGCGTCCGGCTGGCCGCTGGAAGGGCGTCGTTTTGGCTCATGCTGCTGCTCCGCCAGAAGCAGACTTCGGCTCTCGCCGCTGCACCGCGCCGGTCGCAAACCCGCCTAACGCATTTTCCTCGATCCGTGCCGCCACCTTCACCGGCGCTCTAGCGGGCACCAGCCGCGCCAACAGCAGCGTGAGCACCAGCACCAGCGCCGCCGCGCCGCCGTTGTGTGCCACCGCCACCGCCAAAGGCCAAGTGAAGACGACGTTCGCGATACCGGTGATGATTTGCAGGCTGAGCAACCCGAGCAACCAGCGCGCCAAGGTGTTCTCTTCGGCGCCAGCAGACCGCGCGCGCAGCAGCAACACGGCCAATGTGACGACAACGGCTGTGACAATCAGCGCAAACGCCCGATGCACCCAATGAATCGCCACCAGCGCCTCGACGGCCAAGTGGCGGCCATTCGCCAACACACCGAGCGGACGCAACAACTCGAAGCCACTGGCGAAGTCTGCGTTGGTTGGCACCAGCGCGCCATTGCACAGCGGAAAGTCCGGGCAGGCGAGCACGGCGTAGTTGGTGCTGACCCAGCCGCCGAGGGCGATTTGCATGAACACCAGAGCAAGCGTGGCCCACCCCATGTTTGTCATTGGCACTGGATCGCTACCCACGTGCGCGATGGATGGCGAGACCTGCGGGCCACCCGTGCGTGCGCCGTGCCAAGCCAATACGCTCAGCAGGCACATCGCCAACAGCAAATGAATCGTGACGATCAGCGGCATCAGTTTCAGCGTCACGGTCCACGCGCCGAACGCGCCCTGCACGCAGACCAGCAGTAACAATGCCGTGGCAGGCCAAGGCGACACGCCGCTCTCGCGCCGCTGCTTCCATGCCACCACGGTAAGCGCCACAATCAGCCCACCCACGGCCATGGCGAGATAGCGATGAGTCATTTCGATCCAGGCCTTTTTCACCGTGACCGGGCCGGTGGGCTGCGCGGTTTCTGCGGCCTTGATCTGTTGATCTGCGGCGAGCGGATTGGAGGTGCCATAGCAACCGGGCCAGTCGGGGCAGCCGAGGCCGGCGTCGGTCAGGCGGGTGAAGGCGCCAAACAAAATCAAATCGAAGGTGAGGAACAACGTGACCCACACGAGCTTGCGGTAACCGCCGCGCTTGGCCCACACATAAGCGAGCGGTACCGAAGCGGCAATCAGGCCGATCAGTAGGAGTTGAAGGAAATGCGCGCTCTGCATGGCGAGTCGGAGTCGGTGCGTGTCAGGGTTGGGTCAGCCTGGGTCAGCCAATGCGCGAATATTTGAGCAGACGGTCGAGGTCTTTTTTCATTCGCGCGGGTTGTTCATTTTTCGGGAAACGCAGCACCAGATTGCCGAGCGGGTCGATCAGATAAATGTGATCGGTCGCGTTGCCCGGTGCCGTGCCTGACGCAGGAACCGGCGCAGGAACCGGCGCATTGCCCTGACCTTTCGCCACAGCGAACGCACGCAGCAAGCTGGGATCGGGTGTACGCAACATGCGGGTACCGTCGTACTCGCGGATTGTCATGGTGGAGAGCGGGGCGTCATCGGTAATCAGCCAAGCGCGCTCAACCCGATCACGCTCTCTGCCCAAAGCGGTGCGAACCTGGCGCATGTTGTGCAATTTTTTTACGCAGGCTTCAAGACACGCACTGCCGTCAAACGTGACCAGCACCCATTTGCCCTTGAAGCCGGCGAGATGAAACGGCTTGCCGTCCAGATGCGCCAATGGCGCTTCGGGCAAGCGCTGGATCGACAGCAGTTCACCGTAATTGCTCCGCTGCTCCGGTTTGAGAATGTAAAACGTGACGTAAGACGCGATCACCGGTGCGGCGCACACCAAAAACAAAAGCAACAACTTGAGCCGCCCGCCCTTGATCGTGTCGCGATAAGCCGCTTCACGCGCTTCGAGGTGGTTTGCCATAGTCAATGAAAGTGAAAAACAAAAACAGGAAGGCGGTGAGCGCCGCCAGTGCGTACCACTGGAAGGCATAGCCACGATGCTTCGCTGCGGTCATGCCGGTCTTGGTTAACGCCGACTCGGGCAGCGCCCAGGCACGCGTCAGGCCGTCAGCGGTATCGTTGGTTTGGCGCAGCACGTAGGGGGGGAGATCAACACCGGTTTGCTGCGCTATCGCCGGAATCAAGAGGTTTTGCCAGACCCGCGTGGCCGGCGCGCGCGTCCCGCTGACTCCCGCCGCCGTGGCACCGTGGGCTTCCGGTTTGATCTCGTAGATATGTTTCGGGGGCAGCGCAATCCGGCCTTCGATATTCGTAACGCCAGTCACCGATGGGATCACCGGCAACTGTTCACGGCTCGCGCCCACCCGCACCCAGCCGCGATTGACCAGAATGCTGCGACCGGCGTCAGTCTGAAACGGCGTCAACACGTGATAGCCAGCGATGCGGTTCTGCACCTGATTGTCGAGGTAGAGCGTCTGGTCGTGGAGAAAGCGGCCACGCAGCGTGACGCGGCGGCCATCGAGCGTGGTTGGGTCATCGGCGCGGGCATTAATCGAACCCAAATCGGCAGAACGCACAGCGCCCGGCCAGTCGATGGCAGGCGCATCGAGTGCGGCGGCATGGCGCGCTTCAATTACGTCTTTGCCAGCGGCCCGCCCGGACTGCCACTGGCCCGCTGCAAACGCGACAGCGAACACCAGCACCGCCGCCAGCGTGGGGATGAAGCGCCACTGCGGCCGGGCGTGGAGACGAAACAGTTGGCCCATCGGAGCTGAAGGAAAGAAGTGCACAATATCGCCTGAACCAATCACTTGCACCGCTGCATCAGCGGTGGTCCGCCATGAAAATTGTTGCCATCATCATTCTGCTGGTCATTCTAGTCAGTCTCGGTTCGGCCGGGTTTTTTCTGGTCAAGGACGGCAGCAAGACCAAACGCACCGTCAACGCGCTGACGATCCGGATTTCACTGTCGGTAGCGCTGTTTTTGTTCCTGATGTTCGGTTACTGGATGGGCTGGTTTCGCTCGACCCATCCGCTCGGCTGAGCCGGGTTTGACCTGCAGCGCTGAACCTCGGTTCCACTCAGTTACATCGTCAGAAAGAGCGGCTGGCAGCACCGGCCGCAAACAAAAAACGCCGCGTCACTCGCGGCGTTTTTTTGCGGCAATGCCGCTTCAATCAGAACATGTAAACGACGAAGAACAAACCAAGCCAGACGACGTCAACAAAGTGCCAGTACCAGGCCACCGCCTCAAATGCGAAGTGATGGTCGGCGGTGAAGTGGCCCTTCATACAACGGAACAGAATGACGATCAGCATCGTCGCGCCCAAGGTCACGTGAAAACCGTGAAAGCCGGTGAGCATGAAAAAGGTGGAGCCGTAAATACCGCTGGTCAGCTTGAGGTTGAGGTCAGCATAGGCATGCATGTACTCATAGACCTGAAAGCCGAGAAACAACACGCCCAGCGCGATGGTGAGGAACATGAATAGGTTCAGACGAGAACGGTTACCGGCCAACAGCGCGTGGTGCGCGATAGTCAGGGTCACGCCCGACAGCAGCAGCAGCGCGGTGTTGAGTGCGGGGATCGGGAACGGCGGCATCACGGTGAATTTCTCGCCAAACTGCGGGCCACCGGTCGGCCAATGGGCGCCGAAATCGGGCCACAATAATTTATGCTCCAAGTCACCCAGCCACGGCACCGACAGCTGGCGCGCGTAAAACAGCGCACCAAAAAACGCCGCGAAGAACATCACTTCGGAGAAGATGAACCAGCTCATACTCCAGCGGAACGACACATCTACCTGCGGGCTGTAAGCACCGCTCTGCGACTCACCGATGACGGTGCCGAACCATCCATACAAGGTGTAGATCAAGATCGCAAAACCAAACAGCACCATCCAGGGGCCGGGTGGCATCTGGTTGAACCAGGTCGCCGCACCAATGGCCATGCAGAACAGGCCGATCGAGCCTTTGATCGGCCAGCTCGACGGCTCGGGAATGAAATAACCTGGGGTGGCGCCGGGGGCGTGGGATGCACTCATTTGTCGTTCCTCGATTGTTCCGATTATTGCCGATGTTCCAACAGTTTCAACTATTCCAGCACTTTATTTCGCCGTCAAAAACGTCACCAACATCACCAGCGCCGCGACAAACACCGCTGCGCCAATCACGCCGGCAATGATCGCCTGCACGGGCTTGATCTTCGCCACATCATTCTCAAACCCGGCGCGCTTGCGAATGCCGATGAAGGACCACATCACCGCTCGCATTACTTGCAAGCTGGACGCTCTCTCAGCCGACGTCTCGGCAGCAGCCTGGCCGGTCGGTTGACTGGTGATGACCTCGCTCATAATGGCTTGGCCCCACCGGCGATTTCAAAAAATGTGTACGACAGCGTGATGGTGCCGATGCTCTGATGCAATGCCGGATCAATCACAAAGGTAACCGGGAACTGCTTGGTCTCACGCGCCGCCAAGGTCTGCTGCTTGAAACAGAAGCATTCAAGCTTCTTGAAATATTGCGTCGCCTCTTTCGGCGCGTAACTCGGGACCGCCTGCCCGGTGACGGCGTGATCGCGCGTATTGGTCACTTCGTAAGTCACCTGCATCAACTCGCCGGGGTGGCCCGTAAGCGAGCCGGCCACCGGCTTGAAACGCCAAGGCAAATGGCTACTGGTGTTGGCATCGAACTCGACGGTAATGGTGCGGGTTTTATCGACCTGGGTGTTCTCGGCCACCACATCAGCCTTGACCAGATTATTGATACCGGTGACTTCGCAGATTTTTTTGTAGATCGGCACCAGCGCATAGCCGAACGCGAACATCATCAACGTGACGACGAAGAGCTTTTTGAGCAACTCGCGGTTGGCGTGGGGCGGCGGGGTCTGGGTATCCACGATTCAACCAAACAAAATGCGATTGGCGATCACGCCGGCGAAGAACACCAAGGCAATTGAAACGAGCACGAGCGCGGTCTTGCCGTTGCTCGCGTTGCCGCCCTCGGCATCAAAGGCAGGTTCGTTTTGCGTCGAGTTCATGATTACCGGGCTGGTGTTGATCGTATTGAGCGTGTTAACCGTGCCGTGGCTTACTTCACCTGCGGCGGGGTCTCGAAGGTGTGATACGGGGCCGGTGACGGCAACGTCCACTCCAGGCCTTCAGCGCCCTCCCAGGGATTGTCCGGGGCTTTCGGGCCGCCCTTGATGCACTTGAGCACCACGGCCAGGAAGATCAACTGCGACAGACCGAAGCCAAACGCGCCAACAGTCGCAATCGAGTTGAAGTCCGTAAATTGCGTGGCGTAGTCAGGAATCCGGCGCGGCATGCCAGCCAGACCCAGAAAATGCATCGGGAAGAAGGTGATGTTGAAGAACACCAAGGACGCCCAGAAGTGCAGCTTGCCCAAGCCTTCGTCATACATGTGACCAGTCCACTTGGGTAGCCAGAAATAGACGCCGGAGAACATCGCGTAGAGCGAGCCGGCCACCAGCACGTAGTGGAAGTGCGCGACCACGTAGTAAGTGTCTTGCAACTGAATGTCGATCGGCGTCACCGCCAGGATCAAACCGGTGAACCCGCCCATCGTGAACACGAAGATGAAGCCGACCGCAAACAGCATCGGCGTCTCGAACGTCATCGAGCCTCTCCACATGGTGGCGATCCAGTTAAACACCTTGACGCCGGTCGG
>JAYVSR010000302.1:0-10400 GCA_043775155.1 Burkholderiales bacterium
TGCCGCCTTGGGGCGGCTTGTCGATGCTGCTCTCGACCAATCCGGTGGCCTGCGCGATCCCCGGCTTTGATGAAGGCCCGGTGGTGCTCGACATGGCTACCACGGTGGCGTCGTTCGGCAAGGTCAAGGCCTATGCGCAGCAGGGCAAGACGATGCCGGAAGGCTGGATGGTGGAACGCGACGGCCGGCCCCTCACCGATCCGAAGCGCGCTGACGAAGGCTTTCTCCTGCCGGTGGGCGGCTACAAGGGCTATGGTCTGTCGCTGATCATCGGCTTGCTGGCCGGCACGCTCAGCGGCGCGGCGATGGGCAAACAAGTGATCGACTTCAACGCTCCCGCGAACGACGCCACGCCGACCAACACCGGCCAGGCGATCATGGTGATCGACCCGGATGCGTTCGGCGACGTCGAAGAATTCAAGAAGCGCGTCGATACCGTCGTGCGCGATATTCGCAACAGCGAACGCATGCCCGGCGTCGAGCGCATCTGGATGCCGGGCGAGCAATCGAACGCGAAGAAAATTGATTACGCGAAGAACGGCATTCCGATTACCCCTGTACTTAAAACCAATCTCGACAAGCTGGCGGCCGATCTGGGTATCGATCCGCTCGCCTGACATTCTCAGCACATCTGGAGACGAATATGAAAAAAATGATCGCAAGCGCATCGGCAGTGGCTCTGACAACCGGCCTGACAATGGCTCTGGGAGCCATTCTTGGGCCATCTGCCATGGCGCAGAGCGCCTACCCGAACAAACCAATCCGCATGATCATCCCGCTCGCGGCAGGCAGCGCGGTCGATGTGGCCGCGCGCCTGCTGGTGCAAAAGATGTCCACCAACATGGGCCAATCGATCGTGGTCGAGAACATCACCGGGGCGTCCGGCATCATCGGTGCCGACAAGCTCGCCAAGTCCGCACCCGACGGCTACACCATCGGCGGTTTCAACGACAGCGTGATGACGATGGTGCCGCACATCACACCGAATATTCCGTGGAACATCCTCAAAGACTTCGAGCCGGTCTCGCTCGCGGCTACCATCGAGTGGGGCATGGCGGTCAGCCCAAGCTCGCCCTACAAAACCGCCGGCGAGCTGATCGCCGCCGCCAAAGCCGCGCCGGGCAAACTCAACTACGCCTCGGGCGGCAACGGCAGCCCGCAACACATCGCGATGGCGGTGTTCGCCTCGCAAGCCGGTATCTCGATGACCCACGTGCCGTACAAAGGTGCCACCCCCGCCGCAGTTGACGTCGCCGCCGGCGTCGTGCCGGTCACGCTGCAAGGTTTGGCCACGATCAACTCACTGGTTAAGGGCGGCAAGCTGCGCCTGATCGGCGTGCCGATGAAAGCGCGCCACCCGTCCTACCCCGACGCGCCAACGATTTCCGACTCCGGCCTGCCAGGTTTTGAATTCAACTCGTGGTTCGCCGTGATGGCCCCGGCCGGTACGCCGAAAGACATCGTCAATAAATTGCACAGCGAAATCGTCAAGGCGCTGGCGGATGCGGACTTGAAAGAGAAGTTCGCCGCGCAAGGCCTGACGCCGCGCGGCTCGACGCCGGATGAACTCGCCGCTGCGACGCGCGATCAACTGGCGAAATATGCGCGGGTGGTGAAAGAGGCGAATATCAAGGCGGAGTAATCTCTACACGAATCGAGAGCCGTTCGGCGATGCACTGTGGCGAACCCCGTTGAATCAAGCCAAATGATCTTTGATTTGTTTTATCTCTGATGTCCTTTCGAGAAATCCCATGCGGCTAATCAAGAACTTGATCAAGCACGTAGCGAAAAAGAGCCTGACCCGCGCGATTTATCGCAAGGAGAATTGCCCGATTTGTGCGCAACCAAGCAAGCCCTATGACGTCGTGGATTTCAATAAATCCTGCGGGGAGTCGCGAGGTGAGTATTTGCCGCGTGCCGGCACACGGATCGCCTACTACCGGTGTGCGCAGTGCGGGTTTTGTTTTGCGCCAGAAATCGCGCGCTGGAGCCCGGCGGAGTTCGAGCGGCGGATTTACAACGACGACTACACGCAGGTGGATCCGGATTGGATCGATGCACGGCCTCGCGCCAATGCGCAATGGCTGAACGGCACGTTCGGTGCGGCAGGAAGCTCGATCAGCCATCTTGATTATGGCGGTGGCAACGGCTTAATGGCCAAATTGCTGCGCGAAAAAGGCTGGCGCAGCACTTCGTACGATCCTTTCGTTGACCGAGACCGGCAAACTTCCGATTTGGGGAAGTTCGAGCTGATTACGGTTTTTGAGGTGTTTGAGCATGTTCCGGACCCGCGTCTGCTGGTTCGAACTCTTGCTGATCTTCTCGACGACCGCGGAATCATCCTGTTCAGCACGCTGTTGTCCGACGGAGAGCTGATTCCGGATGGAAAATTGGACTGGTGGTACGCCGCACCGCGCAACGGCCATATCAGTTTGTTTTCCCGCGATAGCCTGATCATCCTGGCCCAAAACAACCACTTTAATCTGGCAAATTTTTCGCCCGGCTCGCACTTCATGTGGCGCAATTTTCCCGCTTGGGCGGGCCAGTTGCTGCCGGCTGGCATGGAAATGCCACAAAGCGGGTGAATCAGAAAAAACTTGTGGCCTTCACCTTGGCCTAGCGGAAATTTTTCGTCAGCGCAGAGCCGCGCACATCGCCCGCACCGCCGCATCCGGACTGGTCAACACGGTCTTGCCCGTGACCGCCTGAACGGTGGGCCGCGCCCGCGCAGTCGAAAACTGCGCCAGCATTACTGCATCGCAATCCTTCAATGCTTTCGCGGCTTCCGCGAGCAACGCATCATGTGTCGCGGCGTCACCGTGATTCAAGGCCGGCATCGCCTCCGGCGCGCACGCGGTGACGAGCGTGGCGCGGCTGTCGCGCAACTTCGCCAGCGCGGCGAACTCGGCGGCCATCGGGGTAATCGACGGCTCGAACGACGCGAGCAACCCAAGCTGCAGGCCCGCGCCGAGCGCTTCTTCAAACATCGCTTCATTCGGTTTCAACACCGGCAGCGGTGCGAGCTTTTTCTGCACCGCTTCAATCGCCGGGCCGAAGGCGGAACAGGTGAAGAGGATGCCGTGTACGCCCACATCCACCGCGTACTGCGCGAGGGTTTGAAAGCGCTCGGTCATCTCCGGCGTCAACTTACCATCGCGCTGGCGGTCCAGGGACAGTGAATCGTCGAGCAGGTTCATAAGCCCGGCTTCGGGCCAGAGCCTTTGAAACGCTTCAGCGACCGGGTCGATGGCGACGCGCACGGCGTGGATCAGGCAGATTTTTGGCGTCATAGACGAAGAATTATAGGGGGAGCGGTTCAGGGCCTGCGTTACACTCTTCGCCGTTGCACCACTATAAAAGGAGACTAATCATGAGCGTTACACGCCGCAACTTGATCGCCGGTTCCACTGCCGCTGCCGGCCTCGCGGGTTTTCCCGCCATCGTCCGCGCGCAGCAAAAGATTGAAGTCAAGGTCGCCAACTTTGTCGGGCCGCAGCATTTTCAGTCGCAGTGGTTGGTGAAATGGGGCGAGGACTTGGAAAAGAAATCCAACGGTCGTCTCGCGTTCAAGCATTTCCCTTCGGCGCAGATGGGGCCGACGCCGAAGCATTTTGATTTCGCGCGCGACGGCACCGCCGAGGTGGCGTTTTGCCTGCACGGCTCGACCGCTGGGCGCTTTCCGCTTACCGAGTTGATCAACATGCCGTATCTCACGGCCAGCGCCGAGGTCGGAATGAAGGTGCTGAACGATCCTGATCTGCGCGCGAAATACCTGGATGCCGAACACAAGGGCACCAAGGTATTGATGCTGTTCACCACCCAGCCGGGCAATGTGTACACCACCAAGAAAGCCATCCGCACGCTGGACGATTTCAAGGGCCTGCGCATCCGCTTTGCCACGCCGGCGATCCGCGAGTTCATCCAGAACGCGGGCGCTACGCCGATCGGCATTCCACCTACCGAGCTGGTCGAGCAATTGCAAAAAGGCACGGTCGATGGCGCGTTCATGGATTACGGCGGTGCCGGCATCGCCTGGAAACTCGGCGGCGTGACCAAGTACACCACCGAGCTTTACTGTTTTGTCGCGAGCTTCTGCGTGGTTGCCAACGAGGCTTGGTTCAACAAGCTGCCGCCGGATTTGCAGAAGCTGGTGACTGATTCGATCACCGGCATCGAGAAGGAAGTCGGCAACGGTTGGGATGGTCTCGATGTGCCGGGCAAAAAAGTGATGATGGATGCGGGCAGCGAGGCGATCCGCTTGTCGAAGGCGGAAGATGACAAGCTGCGGCAGATCGGCGCGCAAGTCACCGAAGCGAATCTGAAGGCGCTCGAAGCGAAGGGCCTGCCGGCGCGTGCGGTCTACACCATGATGAAGTCCCTGGCCGACAAGCACATCAAGACCTCGAAGAATTTCTGGGTTTGATGGAGGCGCCGATTCGCGCTGCGGCTCCCGCTGCGGGTGCCGCCGCCATTTCCATGACGGCGCGCACCGCCGTTTTCGTGACTGCGCGCTCTGCAGTTCGCATCGCCGTGCGCTTTCTGGCGCGCTGGCTGGATCGCGGCGCGGTGATCGCGCTCCTGGCGATGATGCTGCTCACCACGGCCGACGTGGTCTCACGCAAGCTCGTCGCCAAACCCTTGCTCGGGGTCACCGAGATGGTCGAGCTGGCGTTGGGGGTGGCGGTGTTCTTCGCCTTCCCCGGCGTGTTCGCACGCGGCGCCAACATCGCGGTGGACATGATCGACGGCTGGCTGCCGTCCTGGTCAGCGGCCTTGAAGCACGCGTCGGCTGTGCTCGCCGTCGTGGTGCTCGCCTTGTTCACTTGGCATATGTGGCGGCCGATGCTCGACGTGATTTCGTTTGGCGATGTCAGCTCGGATTTGCAGATACCGAAGATCTGGTTCATGGCGCCGGCCTGGGCGGGCGTGCTGCTGGCTCTGGTGGTGGCGCTGGCGGTGTTGTTCGTGGGTGAGGCGGCGGATGAGTTGGCGGATGGGGAGGCAGGCGGTGCGCCGGCACCCGCAACAGGCACACCGGGAGGCGCAACATGAGCGTCGGCGCCATCGGCCTGTGGGCGATTGCCGGCCTGCTGGTGCTGATGTTCCTGCGCGTGCCAATTGCGATTTCGTTGATCATCAGCGGCACCCTCGGCTACGCCGCCGCGCAAGGCTGGCCGATTGCGTTCAAGACGCTCGCTTCAGTGCCGTACGAGTTGACCGGCGCGAACCCCGGCGTCGCCTACTCGTTCACCGTCGTGCCGCTGTTCATTTTCATGGGGGCAGTGGCGTCGCGCGCCACCATGTCGCGCGAATTGTTCGAAGCGGCCAACGCGGTGTTTTCCGGCGTGCGCGGCGCGCTGGCAGCGGCGACCATCGGCGCGTGTGCTGCGTTCTCGTCGATCTGCGGCTCGTCGATTGCGACTGCCGCGACCTTCTCCAAAGTGGCGATCCCCGAAATGCGCCGCTACGGTTACGACATGGAGCTGGCGACCGGCGCAGTCGCTTCGGCCGGCACGCTCGGCATTTTGATCCCGCCGTCGTTGATCCTGGTGATCTACTCCTTGGTGGCGGAAGAATCGATTCCAAAACTGTTCGCCGCCGCGATGATCCCCGGTTTGTTGCTCGCAGCGGGCTACATCGTCGTCATCGCCATCCTCGCGCGCATCAAACCGCATTTGATGCCGAAGACGCCGGCCCTGCCAATGAAGGAACGCATCCGCGCCATCGGCGGCATGTGGAAGCTGGCGCTCTTGTTCGTGCTCGCCGTGGTGGGCATTTACGCTGGCTGGTTCAGCCCGACCGAAGCGGCGGCGGTGGCTTCGTTCGCCGCCATCGCCATCGGCTTCGCCACCCGCACGCTGACATTGAAGGGCTTGTGGGAAGCCGGCATCGAGACCGTGCAAACCACCGCGATGCTGTTCATCATTGTGATCGGCGCGTTCATCTTTTCGCGCCTGATTGTGCTGACGCAGTTCCCGCTCACGTTGTCCACCTGGGTCAGCGCGCAACAATTCGCCCCCTGGGTGGTGATCCTTGCAGTGGTGGCGCTGTATCTGTTGCTCGGCACTTTTTTGGAAGAGGTGAGCACGCTTCTCATCACGGTGCCGGTGTTGCTGCCGCTGATCAAAACGGTGGGCTACGACCCGATCTGGTTCGGCGTGTTCGTCACCGTCATGTCAACGGTCGGGCTGATCTCGCCGCCGGTCGGGCTGACGGTGTTCGTGGTGCAAAGCCAGAACCCGGACATTCCGCTGCAAAAGATTTTTCGCGGCGTGATGCCGTTTTTGTATGCGGATTGTGTGTTGCTGGCGGCGCTGGTGGTGTTCCCGGCGCTGGCGACCTGGCTGCCGGCGCAGCTCAAGTAGGTTTCCGCACAGACGTCAGAGGGAGAAAAGGTGGAAACCCAGTCGTACCAACGGTTTCCAGCCAATGCGCCGGGGCCACTGGCAATGCGCTGGACAGACTGGTGCTTCGATATTTAGTACAAACTTGGTATAAACTACACTAAGTTTGTACTATTTAAGAGGTTCACATGAACTCACTCACCGCAGCCGAACTCAAGCGCCGGGGCTTTGCCGCGCTAGACGTGCATCTCCTGCGCGGCCCGGTGCGCATTACACGCCACAACAAGCCTGCTGCGGTAGTGCTATCCGAAGCAGACTATGCCGCGCTGGCTCGCACCGCGCCCGATACTGCATCTGAGACGACTGCGCTGCAATGGCTTTTGAACCAGTCTGCCGGCACCGGCAAAGTTGCGAACAAGACCGCGAAGCAAAGCAAAGCCCAAATCGACCGCCGCCTGCGCCAAGAGCGTGATAGCTGGGCATGATCGTCTTCCTCGACGCCAACGCGTTGATCTACATGATCGAAGGCAAGCAACCATTCGCCGCGCGGGTGGGCAATGAACTGGCGGATACGCTAAAACGACACCCCGGTTTTTCTCTGGCGCTATCGCGCCTCTCGTGGATGGAGTGCCGCGTGCAGCCAGTGCGCGACAAAAATCGCGCGGTGCTGGCGGACTACGACGCCTTCTTCGCCCGGCCCGATTTGCTCTGGGCTGAGCTATCGCGTGAGGTAGTTGAGGCAGCAACAGCGATTCGCGCCAAACACGGCTTGCGTACGCCGGACGCGCTGCAGGCCGCATGCTGCATGCAGCTCGCCGCCGAGCGCCGCTCGCAACACCTGTTCTTCACCGGCGATGCGGGCTTTAAAAAAGTGACCGGCCTCAATCTGCGTCTGATGTCTTGACGCACGCAGCGCAAGACTAGAAATCGCAGCCCTTCGCCTGCAGCGCCTTGTCGACCCACGAGCGGTCGATCTTCGCGCCCTTTTTGATGTTCTTCAACATCGCGTCTTCGTCCTTCGCTTTGGCTTTTGCCGCCGCCAGCACGATGGCTGCAATGTCCTGACCCACTGCGATCATGCCGTCGTCGTCGCCGACGATGATGTCGCCGGGGTTGACCACCATGCCGCCGATTGACACCGGCACGTTGATTTCACCGGGGCCATTTTTGTACGGCCCGCGATGCGTGACGCCGCGCGCATAGACCGGGAACTTCGATTGCGCCAGCGCGCCTGAATCACGAATCGCGCCGTCGATCACCATGCCGGCGCAGCCGCGCCGTGCGGCGAGTGAACTCATGATCTCGCCGATGATCGCCTGCGACAAATCGCCGCCTGCATCGACCACGATCACATCGCCCGGCTGCGCGATGTCGATGGCCTTATGCACCATCAGATTGTCGCCGGGGCAGACGCGCACGGTGAGTGCCACGCCGACCATGTGGCTGCCGTTGTGCATCGGGTTCAAGCCATCGCCACCTGGCAGACGGTTCATCGAGTCGGACAAATGCGCGACGACGACGTTGTTGAATTGCTTCAACAGCGCAGCGGAGGGGCGCTTGGGCGCGGGGAGAATGCGGAAGCCGATGTTGGCCATGATGGACTTTCAATGTGGTTGGGAAAGGGGAATGGGATTGCTGCGCGGGCGCAATTTTGCCTCAATTCACCGCCGCGCCCAGGCTTTGATGTCGCAATTTGCGATATCAAAGCGGCATAGTCAGCGTCGTTCATCTGTCAGGCTTGTTTTGTATACTATACATAAATATAGTTACTGAAAAGGGTCGGCAAAGATATGGATACCTCGCAGCGGCAAACTACCCCGGCAGAGGCCGAACTCGAACGCATCTTCAACTCGATAGGCGGCGGCGCGCTGACCGGTGAATTCGTCCGCGAATGGCCGCTCGGCAACTGGCTGATCGACTTCTATTTCCCCGCCGTCAAACTCGCGATAGAAGTCGATGGAGGCTATCACCGCGCGCCGCTGCAATTGCGGCGCGATTTGCACAAGGCGGCGGAACTTGAGGCCGAAGGCATCACGCTCCTGCGTCTCGCCAACGCCGAAGTATTCGGCGAGCGCCAACACCTGATCGAAAAATTGCGCGCGGCGTGGCGGGTGGCGCAGGCGCGCGGGCAAGAGCATGCACGAGCTGCCACCTTGACGCGCCAGCTTTCAGATGACCGCTACAAGTTGCGCGAACCTGCCGCCGCGGCTTATGCTGTTTGCTTTACCGTTGAAACCAGAGACGTCGAGTTGATCTTTGCCGAAGAACTTGCGCGGCTCCGGGTGCGGTTTCAAACCCCTGAGGATTTCGCACCGTTATCAGCGTCTTGGTTCAAGGGCGCGCACAAGTTTTGCATCCTCTCTGAAACAGCAACCGCATCCTTGGGATGAACCAGTGAAAAAAGTCAGAGACAAGAAACCTGCGAGTCAACTGGCCGGCCCCGCCAATCTGGCACCAGCCGGATTCCTGCTCTACCAAACCGAAGATGGCGAGACGCGCATTGAAGTGCGGATGTCCAGCGAATCGGTTTGGCTCAACCTGAACCAGTTGAGCGAACTCTTTGCGCGCGACAAATCGGTCATCTCGCGCCACATCCGCAATGTCTTTGAAGAGGGCGAATTGCAGCCGGATTCAGTTGTTGCAAATTTTGCAACAACTGCCACCGACGCCAAAACCTATCAAGTCGAGCACTTCAACCTGGACGTCATCATCTCGGTGGGCTACCGGGTGAAATCCCAGCGTGGCACCCAGTTCCGCATTTGGGCGACAAAACGTCTGCGTGAGTATCTTGTTAAGGGCTTCGTCATGGACGACGAACGTCTTAAGCAGGCCGGGGGCGGAAGTTACTTCGACGAGCTGTTGGCGCGGATTCGCGACATACGCAGTTCTGAAAAAGTATTTTGGCGCAAGGTTTTGGAAATTTACGCCACCAGTATTGACTACGATCCGCGCGCGGAAGCGGCGCAACAGTTTTTCGCTACCGTGCAAAACAAGATGCACTGGGCAGCGCACGGTCACACCGCAGCGGAAATCATTGATCAGCGGGCGGATGCCTCGCAGCCCCACATGGGGCTGACGGCTTGGCACGGTTCCCGGCCGCGCAGGGCCGACACCACGATCGCAAAAAATTATCTGACGGCTGAAGAATTGGACACTCTCAACCGGGTTGTCGCCTTCTATCTGGACTTCGCCGAGCTACAGGCAGTCAATCGCAAAGCCATGAGTATGGCGGACTGGATTCGCAAGCTGGACGATTTTCTGCGGATATCGGAACGCGATATTCTTGTCCACACCGGTACGATCAGCAGTGAAGCGGCACAGACGAAAGCGCATCTCGAGTTTGAAAAGTACCGGCGAACGCTGCCGGAGCTTCCCAGTCCGGTCGAGCGCCACTTTGAAGAAGCGATTGACCAGGCGCGGCAATTGCCGCACGACAAAATGAAAGGCAGGTCCACATGAAATCACTTCAGCGGCCTCGATGGGCAGCGTGGCAAGGTGTAAGCACCGCGCTGCCAGTTTTGCTTTCGCTCGTCCTTTGTTACGCCGCGCTCCCGGCCTTCGCGCAAGCGGACGTGGGGAACTATCCCGCGCGGCCGATCCGTGTGATCGTCAACTTCCCGCCAGGCGGCACCGCCGACGTGCTGGCGCGCGCCGTCAGCGAGGCGCTGTCATCCAAGACCGGCCAACCGGTAGTGGTGGAGAACCGCGCAGGCGCGGGCGGCAACATCGGCGCGCAAGCGGCCGCCACTGCGCCCGCCGATGGTTACACCCTCCTCGTCACGCCACCCGGCCCACTCACCATCAACCAAAGTTTGTATCGCGACTTGGGTTATGACCCGCTGAAATTCGTGCCGGTCATCCTGCTCGCCAGCGTACCGAATGCGATCACCTCGCGTCCCGATCTGCCGGCCCATTCGGTCAAGGACCTGATCGCCTACGCCAAGAGCAACCCCGGCAAGCTTAGGAATCGCGTCAAAATAAGTTGACTATATTTATGAGGTGTGTTTTAGTGCGGTCATGCAAGAAGCTGCCGCACTGCTCGCGATTGAATCGAAA